>JAUZOM010000001.1 GCA_030706465.1 Bacteroidota bacterium
CATTATTCTATCTTGCAACAAGGCTACAGATTCCGAACTTGCTTGTTTATTTTTTGCAGCATCCAGCAATTGGTTCAAATATTTCTTTTGGATTGCAGTCGTTGAATGTTGTATTACCAAGAAAGCCCCATCAGCAGCTTCTTTGCCAACCATAGAATAGGTGGGCCAACCATATTCCTTTATTATTTCTTCCACGCGTATAAGATTAAGGCTATCAATGTTCATTGTGCTTTTATCCGGATATTTCAAGCCGTATCCGCGAGCATATTGATCTCTCTCCTTAATATGAAATAATTCTACAGCAAGTTTTGGCTTGGATACAGTGGGTATGGTACTTAGCAATACCGAATCAATTTTATCAGTCAATTCTTTCCAACGTGTAGAGCCATGCAACGGCTCAAAGTCCGAATCTGATAAGATTAACCTGTTGAAAAACGGATTGCTGATCATTGAACGCAAAAGATAGATGTAAACGCTATCAACATTTCCCTTTGCCATGTAACATATTGCCAGGTTATAGCTATTGGTAAATTTGTTTCGGATATGGCTGGTATCGTTTTTAAGTTTACTAATTTGCATATCGGTCGTATGTTTTTCTTTCAATGTATCTGCAAATAATATTATTTGACCTAAAGGCTTAAACATACCGTATTTCTGAGCATTTGCACTTCCAAAAATAGAACTAATCGTAATGATTAAAATTATTATTTTTCTCATTCTGCTTATATAGTTTTTATTAATAATGCTTCAGGATTTTCCATCCCGCTGCCGCACGTTCTTATCGAACAACTAAGAAAGGATTCACTTACATTACCCTCTGATTAATAGGTAAAGTACTTACATCCAAACCCTAAAATAAACACCGCAATTATCAGCAACAGGGACACTAATGCGTTTATCTTTTTGAGTTTTTTGTCTGAATACAAATGCCCATGTAACGAATTTACCATAATCAGCGTCGAGAATCTTAATGTCATATCTCCTTCCCAATGAAAAAAGACGACAAGCATAAGAATTCCCCAAATAACAATCAATGTAAAATAATTATATTGTTCCATTTTTATAGTAGTTTAGATAGCTCCTCGTCCGGATTCAGTTAAACTGGAGATCAACTGTATAGCTTTTAATTATTCTCCAGCAGATCAGGGGCAATAATTTGCCGGGGCATTCCGGGCCCGCTGATTAAGCAATTCAGGAAACAACCTCCGCTTGCATTGAAATACTCCACTTTGATGGCATGTCTGCCCTTAGTCAGGTCAACCGCCCCTTGCCGCTCCTGTACACCGTGGTCACCATCATTATCCACTATTTGGTTGCCATCTATATAGAGCTTACTGCCATCATCCGACCGTGTAAAGAAAGTATAAGTTCCCGCCTTATCAATATTTATAAAACCCTGAAAAACAAGGGCAGTATTCTCACCTATTTTGTTTTCCATCTCATCGGTATTTATTTCCAATGTCTTCCCCTGCAAAATTGGTTTTAATAAGGAGAAATCAGGTACTTTGGTCAAATTGATGCCCTTATAAAGTTTATATGCCACACCTGTATTTTTTGTAACCAGCTTAACCACCCTGAAATACCCTTTTGAGCAGTCGCTTTTTTTGCCATCGTTACCAAACCAGGTTGCTTTCACGACGCCGGAGGAAGTCATTTCGAACGGATGGATGTAAACTTCGGAATGCACCGTAGGAACACTGCCATCGGTGGTATAACGGATTTTACCATCGGTACCGGCGCACTCGATGGTTACCAGGGCTTTTTTATGAACGAACAATCCTCCCACTTCGCCATTGGGTTTATGAGGAGATATAAGCGGGATAAGCGTTGAAGGTGCCATACAGGTGCCGATCAGGTGTTGAGGTTCTGCGGAACCTTCGAAAGCACATTCCACCGGACGGCCTTCCCAGGCCTGAGGCATTTCGGCCTGAAAAACAAAAGCTGCAGTTGCACCCACATCATAAAGCCTTACCAAAGCAGGTATTTCGTAGCCTTTTTTTACGCTTTTTCCATAAAGAATAAAAGGGACTTCGTTGCCCTGGAGCGTTTCATGCCCGTGGTCTTTCCCCTTTCCACCATGATCGGCAACAATTATAAAGAGAGTTTCGTCAAAGATTCCGGCTTCCTTAGTCGAGTTAACAATCTCACTGGCCAATTGGTCTGCCGATTCCACGGCCCGGATATATTTTGGAGTCATATGCCCGAAAACGTGCCCTGCATGGTCGCATTGATCGAAATGAATAAATAAAAAGTTGGGTTTTTCTTTTTTAATCACCTCAATGACCTTATCGGTTGTAGCGCGCTCGTCTTTACAAGTAGCATCGATATCCACAAAATGATGGTCGTACAAATATCCAAAACCTTCCCATTGGTGGATAGATGCCGTTTTTAACGTGGGGTCGGATCTTTTCAGGACATAAAAAATGTCTGGATAACGGGAATTTTCGGTAGTTACTGCCGGTGGAAGACTGTAGTTGTCGTTCCGCCAATCGTTGCTTGTAACCCCGGTCAATGCCACTCCGGAACTTGTCAACATGGCTTCCCAGTTAGGCGCACTAATGGTAGGCAATACATTACGTGTGCGTAACGAATAAGCACCGTTTCTCATGTATTCGTGGAAATGAGGGGTATTGGCTTGCTTGATCCCACCTACCGACATGGCATCGACACCAATCACGATCACATGTTTTATATTGCCGGTTGCCAGGGTGGCGTTCGGAAACAAACAACTAAGAAAGAATAGGAGCAAGAAAGATATAAGCTTATTTTTCATACATTTAAATTTTAGAGACAAGAACAGAGACATTCTTAACTATGCCGTTATGTATCCTAAATCTTGTACAGGGAGGGGGACAATTTATTTTTCAAAATTCATTTACTATGTTTACTTATCAGACTTCATCTTTGCCAGTGTATCTTCATACACTTTTGAGTCTGCTTTCACGTCTTTAGCGATTCTTATAGCCTCGGTCTCGTTGGTTATAGCTTCTTCTTTGTGACCCAATTTATAAAGTAAATTAGCATAAGTGTCTATAAACATGTGATTATCCGGATATATCTCTAACGAGCGTTTTGACCAATATAATGCGTCTTCGAGTACTTTTACATCGGTTACTTTCTCAAAAAATTCCCATGCTATATTATTTAAAGCTTCACTGTATTTATTACGTGAGGCATGTGTAAGGTAGTCTTTGAGTTGCGCCAACTGAGTTGAATCTACTTTTCCAACAAGTTGAGATTTTATTAATTCAAATTGTTCTAAAGCTTTCTTATCAATTTTTGCAACAGAATCGGGTGAAATTGTCATCAACGAAGTATTGCTATAAATTGTAGCATAATTTACATATTTAGCAAAATCGTTCGTTTGCTTGTAATAATTCATGTAAAGCTCTTCTTTTGTTTTAGACTGTGGAGTTTTGGGCAATCTCTCGTTGGCAGCTACCACCTGTTGGAGCAATTGTTCATCCTTAGTTTCGGAAGCTAATTTAAATGAGTTAGAAATAGCGCTAGCTAGATATGTATAAACGAATCCTCCCAATTTTGGAAAAAACAGGATAGCATTGTCTTGTAGATTTTTGTAAGCCAAAGAGTTTATTTTTATATTTGAGCTTCCTCTCTGGTAAAATTGAATGATTTTGTCAGATGCACGTTGATCATTAGGCAGCAATGCCAGATATTCATCAAAAAGTGAGGTAACCGATTTCCCTAATCTTAACCGTTTATCGATATAATCCGACATAAATGCCGGATCGTTTTTTTTCTGTGGATATTCTTTTTCCCATTCCGAAAGTGGTTTCGGATCATTTAAATCAATAAAGGCATTTTTTGATATGTCAATAAATTTTTCCGCCTCCATGTATCCTCCAGATCTTGAAAAGAGTGTTCCATCGGCAGCAATGAAGAGATAGGTTGGATAAGAAGTAACATTGTATTTTTTTGCAATTTCAATACCTTCCCCCTTTTCCGCATCAATCTGATAACACACAAAGCCTGTATTATACGCTTTTCCTACTTCAGCAAGAGAAAAAATGTCTTTACTCATTTTTTTGCAGGGTCCACACCAAGAGGTATATACATCCACAAAAATAGGTTTTTGGGTCTGTTTTGCCTTTTCGAGTACTTTTTCCCAGGTGCCGTGTTCAAATTCAATTCCTTGGGAAAATCCCATTAGTGAAAGGAATAATGCAAAAATAATAACTAGTGGTTTCATGTGATTTCTTTTTATTTAAAATGTCGGTGCACTCAACATGGGGATGGCATCGGGGTACGTAAATTCATGCAATAAAGCCCCGCCTTTTAATCGAACCCAAGACTTGAATTTTCGTTGCCCTTGTTGCAGTACAATTACCCTGGCTCCGTTTTCGTAATGCGTGTACGTGTTATTGCTTCCGGTAAAGCGGCCATAGCCCAGGTAAATTCCAAATTTATTGAAAACAAAATCATTATCATGATCGTGTCCGGCAAAACAGCCCATCACATCACCACATTTTACCATGGCAGCAAACATGCCTGTGTTTACCACCGGAGGACAGGGTTTTTCTTTATACATGCCTATATAGGAAGTTGATTTATCGCTCAGATCAGCGTATTCAAGCAATGGAATGTGAAAGAATGCCAGGGATGGAATGGGATGCTGTTGGTTATTGTTCGTTTGTTCTTTACTGTTCTTCCTGTACCATTCAACCTGATCGGAACTAAATCCGGCATAAGCCTTTTTGCCTGCAATGGAATCATAATCATTGCTATCCATGCAGTACAACAAAGCTTCTGTTTTTTGAGAATTGGCATTCTTCACTTCTACTAGATAGTTATTTACGCCTTTAATGTGTTTTGCCGGCTTGATATTGTAATAACCGGGAAGTTCTCTTGTCATTTTCCCCAACTCTTCCCGGCTGATTTTCATATTCGGTTCGGTATCATGATTTCCAAAAAGCATGATGTAAGGAATATGCCGCGTTACGACGGGTTCAACTAAAAGTTGTAATCCTTCCTTCAAAGGCAAATCGGTGATATTGTCCCCGGTAAAGATTACGAAGTCCGGTTTTTCCAAATCCAATACGGCACGCATTGCTTCAATGGTTTTCATGGAATTATCGAGCCTTGAGTAACATATATGGGTATCGGTGAATTGAACAATTTTAAATGTTCCTGCCGAATTAAATTTCAGAGGATTTGGATTAGAAGCAATACCCAACTGAATAAATACACTGAAAGTAAGAAAAACGATGATTGTACTAAATTTTGCCATTATCTAACTATCTGTTTAATTTTGAATTATTATTTGATTTTGGGGAACTATTCAGCACTTAACTTACTTTGTTGCAAATCAAATACAGGAACAGTATTTTAATTAAAAATAAGCTGCTGAGTAGTAACGATTTTTGAGAAAGCGATCAATCCTTAAAAAATACAATTATCATCTCCTTAAAAGATCTTACTCAGAATTTTCTGAATAACCAGTTCCATTATCTTATATCCTTGCAAGTTAGGATGCACTTCATCTCGTTGATATTTAGAGTTCAAGCCTTGCCTATCGTCAACCATTGCCGTATAATAATCAGCATACGCAATTTTATTCTCATAAGCATAGTTTTTAATCTTTTCGTTTAATTCCTTGATCTGATTAATGGATTCAACTTCGGCACGCCAGGGAAAGTGATGAGCAGGCAACACGGAGCACAAAACTACCTTAATTTTATGTTGCTTTGCCAATTCAGCCATAGATACAATATTCTCGAATATATGTTCGACTGAAATATAGCCATTATTTAATGCAATGTCATTTACTCCGGCTAGAATAACAGCTGCTTTGGGTTTTAAACTAATGACATCGGACTGAAACCGAACCAGCATTTGAGAACTAACTTGTCCACTAATACCTCTTCCCACATAATTATTATTTGTAAAAAAATCAGGATCGGTACTTACCCAACCCTCTGTAATGGAGTTACCCATAAAAACAACCTTAATCGGTTGTTTTAGCGTTTTATTTGCTTCGGTATATCTGCCAAAATTGGCCCAGTCTTGTGTGCCTTGTGCATTAATAAGAACACTACAGAAAAGCATTGAAAGAAAAAAAATGATTTTTGAAAATTTCATGGATTTAATTTTTAGAACCAAGAACCAAGACATTAGAACCAAGACACAGTCGACAACTATCGGGGCTATTAATCATTGCTTTGTGTGCTTTGTTTTTATTCTTAGTAATAGGTGAATTAACATGGGAGTTACCCATTAAAATAATGATAAATGATAAAAAAAATGATTAGCAAAAATTTATATCAACTCAATAGCAATAGCCAAATTACCTTCAACAGATGAACTTAGAAACGCCGGTCCTGCACAAGAAGCTCCGTACACATTAGTAGCCGTAAAAGCTACGGCTAATAGAAGAAATGGAATAATTTGTTTTTCATGGAATTAAAAACCTCCCCAAGGCCAAACTTTCCCCTAATCCCCCCTCTCCGATAGCTATCGGGAGAGGAAAGAAGAAAGGAGAAAATGTGAAGTTAGTTTTAATTATCTTATCTTGTTTATTGTAATGTCGACGTTAAAGAAGAAGCTGCCTTCACATCATCGGCATAATTGTCGGAAAACGTGATGGCGAACATAGCCACCCGGTTATCATCCGGAAGTTGTAGTTGCGTAGCTCCTTGAGGAATATCAAGGCAGATACGGTACATGTATGTGAACGTATAAGCTTCATTCCCGTACTTTGAACTATGTCGATGGCTTCCAACATATGCTAATGGAACATCCTTAACAAATGACTTAGTGAAGTCTGTCTGTCCCCATTGACCATAAAAGCCACTGTAATAAGGGATGTCGCATTTGAATACTTTATTTCCGAATGTAAAATCAGCCTTTATATCCCCAACGGTAGAGGCTGCCAAAAGGTATACTTTCGTATATTTTCGGTCTTTTGGAATTCCAATCAGGTTATTCTTACATTTCAGCACATTATTTGTTTCCATATCTGCTATTTTGAAAGGAATTCCCTGGCTAACTAGTTCCCGGCTAATCAACTCTGCGGCATACGAACATCCATCTTTATCAAACTCTCCTGCTTCATTGAAAGCATCATAGGTAAACGCATTATCGGTATAAGGCAATTCAACAGGAGTATTGTGAATTGGCTGAGAGGTAACGATGTTTTCTTTTAACTGTACCGCAAATGTTTTGGGAGAAAAAGCGGTTGTTGAAAAAGTCAGCTTGTTTCCTTTAAAAGTTGCTTTTCCAATCTCGTCTTCAACACCATTTGTTTCTGCTGCCGAAACAATTTCAGTTGGGAATTCAACCGTAACATCTTTTGCCTCTTTTCCTTGTGTTTCGTAGAATCGAAGAATGTATTTATCACCATTTTCAGCCTTCTTCAATGCCTTCAATTCTATTTGAGGAGTGCTAAGTTTTACAAACGAGAACTCACTACCCAACGAACCTTTATGACGAGGAGTTTCAAACGCTATCAACGGATTATTCAATTCTTCCGATTTAGAAGGAATAGAAGCAAATTGAGGTTGATTTTCATGTCCTACGATAGAATACGTGAAGGTATGATGCCCGAAATCCTGATGATCCTGATAAGAATATCTTCCATCCGTTTTAGGGGTATGCAATAAAGTGAGTCGCAAGGTATTGTCACTTGGTTTATCCCATCCATATTTGCAATCATTCATAACAGATATTCCATATCCTTCGTCACCTGTAATATCTGCCCATTGTTGAGCATACGTTTCATAAGAGGTTGTTGTGTTATTTCCTCTTTTTATAAAACCTAAACCCAAATCATAAGTAGCTTTCGGATTACTAACGGACATTGGAAATTCAGCTTTCAAAAGGGTATTAGTACTTCTCCAGTCAATTTCATTCACAATATCAACCCGATCATCGGTAGCTCCATCGGTTAAACGAATATACTGAGTGAACCTGGAATTGCCATACCTGCGTTTAACACACAAAGAAGCACAAGCAGGGCCTTTTTCAGCAATAGAAATCGAAACACTATCGGTAATTGGAATAGGGGTCACATCTATGGTTTTTTTATCTATCTCCCAAGCTGGCCATTCATAGGATTCGTTTTTAGTGAAAAGAGCTAATCGGAAAGCTTGCCCTTTTTTAACCAATTCTTTATTGTTTCGTTTATCCATCAGCGAGGCAATGTCTCCGTTGCTGTTTAATACAATCTTATAAATACGGTTTTCCAACGTATTTGCCGTAACTTTCAGTTGACCAGCTTTTTCGCTTTTGCTTGTACGCACATCGTAAACGGCATAGCCAATTGGCGCAACTTCGGCACAAAATACAATCTCTGCTTTTCCGTTTTTCTTTCCGATAAGTTGAGCATTTACTTCCTTTCCTTTTGGGTCGAATACATGAATAGCCTGATGAAGACCAGGAAGAGCAATCTCTGCTTTCACTAATCCTTTGTGGGTGGTGGAAAGCGGATTATATATAACCAAAGGAGTTCCTGTTGTGTTTGTATTCAGTTCTTTGGCTACCCGTCCGACAGAGGACGTAATCACATCGGCAAAACAAGATTGAGAAATCAGTTCGTCGTTCCAAGAGAAAGTATATGCTTTAGGAATACTGGTTCCGGTTAAATCATCATGAAATTGGTGCCAGATAAAGCGCTTCCATGATTCATCAATTTCATCGGAAGGATAAACACTTCCTACAAGACAGTTGGCTACCACGGCTGCTTTCTCCGATGCAACGGCCAACTGTTCATTTCTACGGTTGAAACGTTTCATGGCAGCTTGAGATGTATAGCAACCTGTACCGTGAATATCCATCAACAATTCACCATCAAATACGGGTAATTCAGGGTGATTTTTAAATGGAAGATAATCTTTAAACAACTGATCGGACGTTGCATTAATAATCTCGATATTGCCACTGCCTTTAAGTCCTTTTTCTACTGACATTACCGATTTAAGAGTTGGAGACCCACCTTGATCGCCGGTGCCATAGTATTTATAAGCAGTTTTATTGGCACTACCATTAGCTAAATCCCTTATCTCATTATCATTGCTAATATCTTCGCCCTCAAATGTGTGAACATAATTTTGTGAATTTAATGATGCCATTATCTCCGAGCCATCTAATCCTTTCCATAAACCTATATTGAAAGGGAATTTTGAATTACCATAAAAAGAATTGTGCCTCCATTGTAGCTTTTGAGTAGAAAATCCAATGAGTCCGCAATGTGAAGCAATAGTTGGGATGGTGTACCCGAATCCGAAACAATCGGGCAAAAAGATATCTTTTGATTGAACTCCAAATTCTTTTTTATAAAACTCTTGTCCTAACAGGATATTCCGAAAAAACGATTCCGGGGAAGGCATATTGGCATCGTTTGCATCCCAAGAGCTTCCGCTTACGTGCCAGCGTCCCTGACGAACATATTCTTTTACTTTTTTAAATTTATCGGGATAATACTCTTTCATCCATTTGTATTTTATACCGCCTTCGAAATTAAATACATAGTCTGGATATTTTTCGAATAACAAGAAATTTCGATCCATTGTACGACGTACGAATTGGTTAATGGATGTTTGTACATCCCAGTTCCACTGAGTATCGAAGTGAGCATTGGATACAAGGTAGGCTTTGTATGGCTTCTGTGCAAAAACCGATAACCCACTTAATGCAAAGGACAGGAAAACTACTTTAATTAATTTATTGCTTCTCATTTTGTGAAAATATATTTTTATCTTTTTTATTTTGTATTATACCTTATTTCGAAGATTTTTATTGTTTTCTAGACTACACTGTGTTTATTTTTTCCTTGCTTCGGCACATAAAAAGGGGAGTATAATAACCAACATTCATTGCTGCTCCATTCCAATAATTGGAACTACGGATGGAGATCAGCAATGAAGTCGGCTAAATATAAGTAATACGATATTACCTATTTGGATTTATTATAATATGAAATAATTATCGCAGAATAATTGTTTTAACAAAATCTTTTTGTCCTGCATTTAATTTTACCAAGTACTCGCCTTTGGCTAAACCTGACAGATCTATATTAGAATTGGCTAATACATTCTGTTTGTTGAAAACTTTTATACCTTTTAAATTAAATACTGTAACATCAACATTTTCAGTAGCATTTATTTTGATCAGTCCTTTCGTAGGATTCGGAGAAATTGAGAATCCTAATTCTGATGGTGAGTTAACGGCACCCGGACCTTCAGGATCACGTGGAGCCATCTCTACAGATTCAATTACACCTATGTAATTTCCGGAAGCATCAAAATAATGTAAATTTGCAGTAGCAAACTCAGGATTTATATCCAAAGTTATCAGGTGATTAGTCATACCATTGTTGAAATTAACCGGATTGGTTGTTTTATCGGTTCCAACAACAATCTGAGGATAAATGGTCGGTCCAACAATGCTATCAACATCCAAATAACTGCAACCACCTTGTGTGATATACTGTACGCCATCAACTACACCTCTTTCATAACCATTCATATGGCTACCAAATACTGCCGTAACTCCGTATTTCTTACTCAACAAAGGGATATTTGTTTTTACAACTGCCTGTTCAGCTTTTTGACAACGTTCATGGAATGGAGCATTATTAATAAAGATAAAACGGAACTTAGCTTGTTTTGAGACATCAGACTTCAAGAAATTTTCAAGCCATCCGTCCGGAACTAAATCTGTGTTGTAACGAGTCGGATCAATAGAAATAAACACCGAATTACCATATGTATAAGCATAGCTGCCACTAACTGCAGAAGCATCCGAATTATACATGGTAGGCTGCTTTACAAAGTTGCGGATAATATCGCTTCCATTTAACTGTGTATTAACATCGCGACTTCCAAAACATTCGTAAAAAGGGACCGTTGCTCCTACAATTCCCAACGTAGCAGGCATAAATACTTTCCTTAATTCAACGCTATCATTTCCGTTATTAGTAACATCACCGGTAGAGAAGCAGAAATCAGGCTTCAATGTATTTAGTAGATAAGAAGCCATATTAGAGAATGGATTCAAGTTATAGCTATTGCCCCAAATACCAACTGTAAATGCACCATCCGTTGCTTTCGTAGCAGTTTTAAAGCCTTGCACAGTATAAGGACAACTGTTATCAACAGCACGGAAATAGTATTGAGTACCATCTGTCAGAGGTTTAAGTACCGCCTTTTCAATATAGGTATTTGCTCCAGATGGAGTAATGGTTGTTGTTACAGTATTGCCGGAAGCATCTTGAGATGTACCGTAGTTTACAGTACCAGGTTTTGCAGGATAATCGCTCTCCCACATTATAGTTGCAGAATCAGGTGTTACATTTTGAATGTAAGGAGCAGTAAGGTACGAAGAATGTGTCCGGGAATCTTGAACATAGCCTCCTAAGCTCTGGGCTTCATCTTTAGTCAAAGCTTTGTTATAGAGCATTACGCGAGCTATATCTATTAAATTATCTTCGCCATCATTGTCGGCTGCTATCAAGAATGTAGATTTTAAGGCATATTTACCGTCAACCGGCTGCACATAACCATCCAAGCCCTTAACGCCATTCACATAAATAGAGTATTCAGCACCATTATTCACCACCACTACTGCACGATTCCAGGTACTATCTTTAGTGGTTATAGAGGTATATCCGGTTGCACCAATACCCACATTTCTCATTTTACCAAGAAATACGCTTGCATCAGAATTGTTGTCAGGATTTAATTGCAAAAGTGAATGATAATTTTGGGTACTAACTACTCTAAAGTCAAAAACAAAAGAATATGTATTTACAAAGCCATTAGCATTCGGAGCTATCGAATTAACACCCATAAAATTGCTGCCGGCCCCTTTACGTACAGCTCCATCAGTAGCCGTAGGACCGGTGACAGCAGATATCAGGGTTCCATTTTGCACCAAATCGCTACCGACTGTGGCTTTAACCAAATTATTGGGGTCATCAAACTTCCAATCGCCCACAAGACCTGAAATCGCAGGAACCACCGTAAATTCCGTAGTTGCAACGGGTGTGTAACCATCGTTCGCCAATAAACAAACTTTGTAAATACCCGGGTCTGTAACACCTGAGCTAAAAATAACAGCCCCCGATTCAATGACTGAACTGTTGGCATCCTGCGTACCACTGGTGTAGACCCACCCTTCGTTGTTCTGGTTACCAGGTGTTGTAGATTGGTGAAATATTGCCAACCAATCTTTTGTGGACGTAGAACCTGTAAATTTAACTGATACAGGTTCACCTACAATGTAGGTACTTCTAACCATTGTTAGTTTTTGTGCTTGAATACTTCCAAACATCAAAAACAAAAAAGAAAAAAATAAAAGCTTCTTCATAATAATTAATGTATTAAATTTAAACTAGAGATCTCAATTTTTAAGAGTTAATAATAGAAAATAGATATGCTATTGTTTAATCAGTTTTATTACTTGTGATTGACCTTGCGAAACAAGATTTAATATATAAATCCCTATTGGAACATTCGAAATATCGAATAACGAAGATTGATTGGCCAACAAATCCATTTTTTTATTTAAAATTTCTCCACCATAGGTAGTTAAAATTGAAACTGAAACTTTCTCATTTACTGAAGAAATTAGAGTAAATTGTCCTTTAGTTGGATTGGGAAAAACACGAATATTAGAGTACGAATCATTTATGGAGTTAATTCCGCTAGGAACTAATAAAAAGTTAATTGTAGCTGTTACTGCTTTATGATCCGAAGGCCAAGGCATAGTAGACGCTTCAAAGACATCCTCTCCATTTCCATCTGTAGTTGCCACATTCTTCACATAACAGCCTTTGGGCCCTACAAGTGAAGCTGCGCTAGCTGTTACATTTGTGCCTTTGTAAAAAATATAGTCAATCCGGTCTCTTTCATCGCTTAAAGGCGCCCAGGAGGTACTTCCCACTCCTGTTGCAACAGCAGGCCAGGTTATTCCGGGGTTCAATACTTCATCGGGGTAAACTTGACGATATGCATCAACAAATCCGTTGCTTTTTAATGCAAGTGTAGTTGGCCACTCGAAAACTACTCCATTATGATCGTAGAGATTGGCTTGCTTGGTAGTCCAATCCAAGCACGATGGTTCGTTAAAGTCCCCAATTAAAAGAATGGGGCGTTTCTCATTTTGCATATAGTTGATAAAAGCTGCAATTTGTTCGTCCCGTTTTGAGGAGAGATTTTGAGCTGAGATGGCGGACACATTGGTTTCCGGAACAAAAGGAGAGAAAGCATTCCAACCTGCATATTTACCGGAACCTCCACAAGCATATCCTCGCGGCAAATAAGTTGCGTAATAAGTGTAGTCAAGATGTGAGGGACAAACAACAATAGTTGCGCCGTTAATATCTACAGTATAAGGTACTGTTCTTTCTCCGACCAACGGACCAGATGAAGTGATTGGATATTTACTAATAAGCGATACATCAGACCCCGATACATAGCCTCCGTAATATGTCTTTCCTAAACTGGCAAGTGCATTAACTATTTTTGTAGTCCAATCGCCGGACTTATTAGTTACTTCAGAAAAACAGACCAAATCAGGATTCACTTCATTGATAACATCCCGTATACGTGTTAACCCATCAGGAACCGAAGTACCTTCCATCCATATATTAAACTGCATTACTTTCAGACTCACTGATAGCGGTTGATTAGAAACCCTGATGAATCCTGTTTTCTGCAATTGCAAAGTTCCCGAAGTCCCGGTAGCATTAAGCGTAACATCGTAAACACCTTCCGAACTATAAGTTACAGATGGATTTTTCTCGATGCTACTCGAGGGGGTCCCTCCGGGAAACGACCACAGCCACGATGTTGGCGAATTCGTTGACTGATCAGAGAAATCGACTGATCCACCCGGAGCAATAAAAGTAGTATTTGAACTAAAAGCTGCAAGAGTTTCAACATTCGATACTGTAAAATCTGCTGCTTTTATTATTGTATAACCATCGTTGGCTAAAAAACAAACTTTGTAGTTTCCTCCGGTATTTAGCCCACTCTGAAACACGATCGATCCATTGGTCACTAAATTTGACCCAGATCTGGTTCCATCCACATAATTCCAGTCAATCGATGGAGAAGCCGAACCGGGGGTTGATGTTGCAGCATACAAACCGACCCAATCCTTTGCGCTTGTCGCGCCCGTAAAATTAGTCGTTATGGATTCTCCCACCTTGTAAGTGGGTTTATCTGTAGCAACTGTTTGAGCCAAAAGATTCCCAAACATGAATAGCATTAAAAAAAAACAAGTTGTGTGTTTCATCCGTTTAAAATTCAGCCTTCCCAAACTCCTCTAAAGAAGGGAATGTGAAGCAGGTTTTGTGTTTCAATTATACTCTTATATAACCAATCCCTATATAGCTATCAGGATTATTTAATCATAGATGTTTCATTTATCATTAATACACTTTATATCAGAAAAAATATGCACAAACTGAGGCCGTTAGTTTACTGCCACATCATTAGCTTTACTTTCGGTTGTGTATTCAATTCTTCCTCCCTGACGAATTGTTTCCCAGTCAATCCAAAAAGAGGTGAATTTATGATCGTTTATTTTTACCGATTTAATATAAGCGACTGTCGATGAGCCTCCTTTAATCTCCAATACTTTGCCCGAAAAATCTATTTTAATATTTTCAAATTGAGGAGTATTGATACTAAATCCAGCCACACCGGGTATCATTGGATAAAGCCCTACTGATGCAAAAACATACCAGGCACCCATTGATCCACCGTCATCATTTCCGGGTAATCCGGTTGGTTTGCTGGTGTACGCCTGATCTAAAATACGATAAATTACTTCAGAAGTTTTGAGGGGTTTATCCGTCCAGTTGTAAATCCAAGGCACCTGAAAGTCCGGTTCATTACCAGCCGCAAAATAATGGTCATCATACCCGGCGTCCAACTTAACGAACAAGCTGTCAAGACGCTTAGATGCGGCTACTTTTCCACCCATAGTGTCAATTAATGTTTTCAGATCAAAAGGTACCATCCAGAAATAGTTTTCTTTAGTGGCTTCGCGCCAGTCATGATTTGGATCTTTCCACTTCATATCATACGTATTTCTTGAGCGAAGCCAATTAGTAGATGGATCATACAGATTTTTCCAGTTACCAGCACGCTTTATAAAATAATTGGCATCTTTTTTATTGTTCATAGCTTGCAACGCAAACTGACCAATTGCATAATCCGACGAGGCGTATTCCAAACACAAAGACGCATTTTCAATTCCTTTATCCATGTAATTTTCTAAACCCGAACGAACTGCTACATCTTGAGAATAAGTTCCTACTACCGTAGCTCCATGTTTCATGTGTTTATAAGCCGTTTGAATATCAAAATCCCGTCCTCCAAAAGCATAAGTATTCGAAATAATAATTGGGATTGGATCTCCTTGCATTACGCCAGTTTCAATATTAGCCAAAACCCAACGTCCGTATCCTCCACCTTGATTGGCAAAATCCACAACAGATTGCATCATATCCGAGCTTTCTTTTGGAAAGAGCATTGCCAATAATTGGCACTGTGTACGATAAGTATCCCAACCACTATAAGTTGTATAGTAATCACGTCCTGCTTTCGTTTTATGAATATTAAAATCAGAGCCAATATATTCTCCGTTTATATCGCTAAAGATATTGGGATGAATCATGGCATGATACAAATGGGTATAGAATTGTTTGATACGATCGATATTGACCGATTCAACCTGAATTTTACTTAGACATCGATTCCATTCATTTTCTGTATTATCTTTTACGGTTTGAAAATCGCGCCCTTTGTTATCTAATCGGAGGTTTTCACGTGCATTTTCAACAGATACATAAGAAATTGCAATCTTGTATTCTATATTTTTATTATGCTGCGTATTAAACGTAAAATAAGCACCTGAGTTTTTTCCACTCATTTTTAGTCGACCATTTCTCATGTCTGAGTTAATCCAAGTTCCACAGACCTGAGCTTCGCAACTAAATTCGGCAGCGAAATAAACCTTATAATCTGTTTGATAGCCACAAAACTCACCTCCTTTGGCATAACCTTCACAAGAGTTTGGAGATGTGATCTTTATTTGAGCATTGGATATAAATGTTGAACTTATGCCTGAGCCAATAATAACAGTGCCGCTAGTCTTATTTTCAGGAAACCTAAACTTCACAATACCACTCCGTTTCGATACAGTCGATTCGCACATTACTCCATCTTTCATAGTCATTGAAAGATAACCTGCAGTCGAATTATTAACAGTTTCATAACGTGCATAACCGTTCATATCATTCGGTGACGTTTCGAGAGAGCCAGCAAGTGGCAAAACCGGGAAATTACCCATATTCGGACATCCGGCACCGGATATTTGGTTTACAACCAGTCCCTTTTGTGGAGAAAAAAATGACGGAGTAAGCTGCATCATTCCAAATGGATAGGTTGCTCCCACAAACGTGAAACCACATGCAAGACCACTACCCTCTGTACCGATTCGAGTATCAACAAGCTGAGCATAGTTTACACCATCTTTCGCTTTTAGCTGAGAATTGAGTGTAAAAACACAAACAAATATTATTAAATATGGGAAAAACCTCATCTTCTTTTAATTAAATAGCCTTATCATAGGAGAATAACAATTCTTTAATTATTGAAATTCTCCTATGAAGATTTGTAGCTTTTATTGGATAATATAAGAGACACCTAATGCTTTAAAATTCAACTCTCTAATACAGAATGAACGATTGCCTGTATTTACGCCATCACCATAATAGAAACCGCCTTCATTACCGAAGTATTGAGTGTCAGGAACCGGCACTACATTCGGAGTTAACACACTCATTACCCTGAACAGAATATAACGAGGTTTGAAGGAATGATCTACTTCTGTGAAAACACACTTACTGGTTTGAGGATTTGAACGTGGACTGGTATATTTAAACCATCCATTACCCACCTTTTTCCATTTACGCGTAGAGGCTTCTGTTTCAAAGCTTGGAGACTGGCTTGATGCCATAATATAATATCCGGTAGATCCGTACTTTCCATCATCAAGAGATTCACGCCCCCAAACTTGGAATTTCACGACATCCCATCCGGGATAATCTAATCTACCAACGATAGAGGCCGCCGATAAGTAGGCTTTAACACCCAAATCAAAGCAGAAATGTCCGGGAGCACTTACATTCAGACCCCAACATTCAGTGTCGGCATCATCAAATAGAGCTGCCACTCCTTTTGCACCAAAGGCGGTACCAGGATCATCATTCTTGGTTAATTGCATTGGAACAATTCTTGCTTTATCTACATCATTATCTACAATGGTTTGCTTGGCTGTTTGTGTTACTTCTGGCAACACGAGGGTATCTACGCCCAACTTATCCGAAGGCAAAATATACGTCGTCACCTTCATCTGAAGATTATTAAAATCTCCCCAGTTTGGAATTGTTAACTTTCCCCCTGTACCATTTACCTCAATCGTTTTCTCTTCACTGTTATCCCCTTGATAAGTCAATCGAAATTTCACTGCCATTTTAGAGTTTGACATAGTAATGTGTGCGGCATTGTCATCATCTACAGTTATTGACGAAACAGCTATCTTGGGTTGAATTCTTGCATAACTATCTCCATAAGAAGACCCATGACAATCAACGATTAATGATTTGTCTCCCCACTGGTCGACGTTATAAATATAAAAATCATAGTCACCTTCGGGCAATCCTTCAATAGGCATACGAGTATAGTCTCCTACGATATAATCTTTAATATTAAAAGCTTTTTCGTTTGAAGCGCCTTGATAATCAACCCATTTAATTACACATTGAGTAGCTGTACGCAAATAAGTGTTTTTTGCCACAATTATAGCTCTACCGTGACCCCCAAGTGCTACCACAGAATCCATCCTGCCAACATAAGTTATTTCACCCATATCCAAAAATTTTCGTTGCGTATCGGTGATATCGGAACATGCGGCAACTATCAATAAAACAGCTATTAGACCAAGCCATTTTTTATTCTTCATATTATTATATTTTATCATAATCTTGTCTGTTTTTTTGAATTATTTCCATTGTGCCCAAAATGTAAATTCTGAGGCATAAACTGAGACTTGTCCATCAAAAGCATCTATGAATTTGAAACGAAGATATCGGATTGCAGGACGTGGAAACGGAGTATCAATTGTAAACATAATTCCTTTCTGTGCTGCTTCCGTATCTTCAGAAGTAGCCGGTTCACCCACCTTACGTCCCGATGGGCGGATTACCTCAAATGTTTGGTTATTTAATTTGATCCAACCTTCCAAAGGACTTGCATAATTAACGGCCGGCAATGTGGCAGCCCCATACACATCAAAATGTTTAGGGCAAGCACCTTCAAATACGCCACGTTGTTGTAACAAAATACGCCCGAGAGACACAGTATCACCTAAGTCAATACAGAGATAGTGCGGAAATTTTCCTTCGGGTCCTGTGGACGCAAAGTTCCAAACACCAACGATATCATCCCACAAAGTTTGCGGTCTTCCGCTCCAAGAGTACCAGTCATCATTATCAACTACTTGAGGTTTTCCAACATATTTGAATTTACTCTTATCCACATACTCTTCTCTCCAGGGCTTGTCTTTAAACTCCAACGTGCTGGATGTATTCCCAAATCGATCCCGAACAAACACCCCAAAATCATTGGTTTTATTTGGAAGACCTACTACCTGATATGTTCCCTCTGCCTGAGAGAACACTCTGGCTTGATAAAAAGCTAATTTGCCGCTAAGACTATCTTTTAGTAAAAAATAGATAGACAATTCCGCTTTAGATGGATTCTTATAATCAATTCTAAAGCCTCCAAAATCGACATTGACCTTTAGACTTTCACGCATTATTTTCACCGGAGACTCTTCGGGGAGGATTGTTACATGTACAGGTTGAGATTGATTATTGCTTTTGTCAATACAATATAGATCCACCTCATATTCTTTCTTATCGGGAAGTCCTTCCACCGTAAGTTCTGTATTATATTGCGAAGAAACTGTACTTTTCTTTACACCATCAACATAGTATTCTGCTTTTACATAAGATAAGTCTTGATCAAGCGGCAATACATAGTTAAACTTTGCTCCACCGGGTAAAGCTACATACGTAACATTCGTCAAGACTCCGGGAGCTGTAGTATCTTTTGGACCGAATGGTTTTAATAGGTTTTCTTCCGAGCAGGCAAAAAGAAATGCCACGACACCAAGTATTAAAATTATTTTTTTCATATTTTCTATAAATTTACAGGATTAATTACTACCAACCCATATTTTGCACCAATTTGGGATTCGAATCTATACTTTTTTGACGAATAGGCCAGAAATAATCTTTGGTAGCAAATTTTCTTTGATAAATATAAGTTTCTAAATAATAATCACTTTCTGTAGTACCATCCGCATTCCAACCACGGATAGGTCTATTCAGGTAATCTTCAGCAAGCAGCCAGCGTTTTAAATCCCAATAACGTTGTCCTTCAAATGCCAACTCAACCATTCTTTCCTGACGAATAATGTCTCTCATACCCTCTTTGGTAGTCGGCTTAGTTGGGTTGGAACTATACTGCGCCCAGGTTTGAACCAAGCTGCCCGTTTCTTTATCCAATCCTGCCTTCGTGCGTATGGGTTGAATATATTGATATACTTCATCATCGGGGCGCGATTTTGATTCGTTAAGTGCCTCGGCACACATCAAATAAAGATCCGATAAACGAATGATTGGGAAGAAATAGATAGTTTCACCGATATTATCAGTTGAGTTTAAAATCCATTCTCTGTTCCAAGGGATTAATTTCTTGCATGTATATCCTGTAACACTATACATGGTATTTTTAGCCCCGGCAAAATCATTGGCTTTTGAGTGAATCACATAACTATTGTGATCATCTGTTATTTCCTTCGAAAAATACCGTCCCTGATCGAAACCTAAGTAAGCATAGAAACGAGGCTCTCTGGCTGTATTATAATAAGGAACTCTGATGATTGTATCGGAATTAAAATAAAGATGATCCTTTGCCGGTACGCGAATTAAACTAAATCTGTTCGAGTAATCATAGGTTTTATCTTCCTCAATGGGAACTCCATTTTCGGTATAGAACTGATCCACAACATTCATGGTAGCTCCATGAAGATTATTGAATCCTAAAGGACGAGCACTTATTTGCATAGCATACAACGGACAAGACGCATAGTATATTAATCGTTGAACATCCTGGCGTCCTACACCCCACACCAACTCGGTATTGTTTAAGTTTTCGGTAAACTGTCCGCGCAAATTTAATTCAAGTTGCGTTGTGTCGGTTACCGTTAAGCTATTCAATTTTTGATTAAACTTATAGAAATCTAAGGATGCGTTATGAGCGGCTGCGATAGCTGCTTTACATGCATCTGCGGCAAGTTTCCATTTTTCAACAGACAGAACAGGATTCATAAAGGGTACGCCTGCCGAATTTTTAAAGCTGCTAAATTTTGTATTTCCATTAAAAATCGGGCTTGCGCCTAACACCAACACCTTTGCTTTAATTGCTAATGCAATCGGAAGATTGATACGTCCTAATTCATTACGACGAGCGGCGTATGTAGGGAGCAAACTATTGCTCTTAATGGCTTCATCAAGTACACTTACTATTTCGCTTACCACCTGATCAACCGGTTCTCTTTCTCTTTGCACCTGTTCGGGAGTTAACGAAATATCAAGGTTCTTACCCATAAATGGGATAGGGCCGTACATCTGAAGCAAATAGAAATGATAATAGGCTTTCAGCACCTGAGCTTCAGCTTTCCACTGAGCTCTCTCTTCCTTTGTCATATCGGGCACCTTGTCAACATTATCAATAAATGTATTACAATCCCTGATTCCCGCCCAAAGACTTTTGATTTTAGTACTTTCATTGCCATCACCAAATTTTTGATCTAGATTCGAATAGTCTCCTCCATCCCAGTAATTTAGTAAAGGATCAGTCTTATTTAGTTGCCCTTTTGCAATATATTCGGTACTCCTATTCCTGTAATAATAGAAGTTCGGATCAACAAATTCTGGGTTCCAGTTTTCATCCCCACACAATAGTGCCGGATTTTGGAACACATTTGCAGTTTTTGGAAGATAATCGTAACAGGTATATAACATTTTGAACGCATCGTCGCGGGTATCAAACACTTGCTGAAGGCTGGGAATATTATCAGGAACAATATCCAAATAATCTGAGCAAGAAGTGCAGACAAAAATAGAAGCTGCACATATAGCAGAATATAAAATTCTTTTCATAATAGTAAATATTAAAAGTTAATGCTTAGTCCGACATTAATTATTCGTTGGATAGGATAATTCAATCCACTTCCTCCCATTTCAACATCCCATAATTTAAAGCTATTAAAACTAAGTAAGTTCATACCACTACCATAGAGACGCAGTTGTTCAATCCCTACTTTTTTTGTCAACTTCTCTGGGACAGTGTATCCTACTTCCACAGATTTTAAACGGAGATAACTTCCATCGCGCAACCACCAGGTACTTGCCTGTTCATTATTTGGTCTTGATGTATCGGATAGACGGGGCCACACAGCATAGCAATTCCGATTCGTTTCCGACCAGTGATCGTCAGCCCAGGCTTTCAAAAGAGCGTGATTGCCAACAAACGGAGCCGTACCAACAGAGCCACTATTCCAATCAACATTTGACGTTGGATCTATCATAAAGGATGTTCTTGCAGCACCTTGCATAAAAACGTTAAAATCAAACCCATGATAGCCAAATGAGACTCCAAATCCACCTTCAAGCTGAGGAACACTTGAATAACCGATAGGGACAACATCATGTGAATCAATAATGCCATCTCTGTTAATGTCCTTATATTTAATATCACCTGGCATTACAGGTGTATCATTTACTTTGTCAAATGTTTGCTTTGGCGAATTGGCAATATCCGTTTCGTCAATAAACAAGCGTTCTGCAATAAGTCCCCGTTGTTGCCCTATATAAGTACCTTCGGTTTTCAACCAATCCATTCCTGCCGGAACCATCTCTTCATACTTGTCATACTTGCTTACTGCGTACGAAAAAGTAAAATTGGCTCTTATCCACACGTTTTTGTTGAAACTATGATTTTCAGTTGCAGTTATTTCAAACCCATACGATTTGGCTTCACCCACATTTGCACGAACGTCTGCAGGAGCAGATCCATCTGCGGGAGGATAGTCCGACAAACCCATAGTAGTAGGAATAGCCGTACGGTTTATCAGAATATTGGTTCGTTTTTCATGAAACCAATCGAACTGAAGTTCTAATTCTCTAAACAAAGTCGTTTCAACCCCGAGATTCAACTTTGCCGCTTTTTCCCATGTTATGCTCGTATTAGCAAAACGGTTGAAATTAATACCAGTTGAATTAGCAACTGGACTTCCTCCTGATTCTCCAAAATCGTTACTAAGTCCCTTACTCATATCTACCCGATCTAAGTAGAAGAAGCGATCATTAGCATCACCAATCGCATCATTACCCACTAAACCATAAGTCGATTTCAATTTCAAATTAGTAACTATTTCATTACTGGTCCAAAATTTTTCATTTGAAACAATCCACCCACCACCAAACGATGGGAAAAATCCAAATTGATGGTTCTTGGCAAAACGTTCGGCACCGTTATACCCAAAGTTGGTCTCTAAAAAGTATTTATGATTATATCCATAAGTAAAACGACCGGAGAGTCCGATATTTCGTGTAGGAAGAGAAAGTTGTAAATCATTATTAAAATCGGAAGTGGTAACTTCTCTTAAGGTACCTACAACCATGGCAGAGAAATTATGCAGTTCATTGAATATTTTCTCATAATTGCCTGAAAATTCTCCATATATCGTTGAATTGACGTTTTTATCACCCCCAGAGAAACCCAAAGACTCATTCCCTTGAGAAAAATTATTCAACTTAAAATATCCGGTGATTGGATTGTAGGTACTCATTGTATAGTAGTAAGGGGTATAAGATCGGTTTATTGAATAAACCGACTGACGGGTGGTACTTGCCATAAACCGGGTAGACAATCCAGGGGTAATGAAGTCAAGTTTTTGCCTTAACTCTATCTGAGCAATCAAATTGGTTTGGGTGGATTGTTGATAACCCTTAACCATATCCGCATAAGGGTTTATAAAACTATACAAAGGAGTACCTCCAAATAAAACATGTTTGGTGTTTAGGTTAATTTCGTCTGGTTCATAATATGCAGGGAAATCAACCGGATTTGACAACATAACACGTTGATACATTTGATTCCCGGTATACATGGGTCCGCTGGCTTCCCGGAAATTTGCATTAAATTTAATGGAACCTGTGGTAGTAGATGTAAATTCGATATCTGTATTTGAACGAAGATTCACGTTATTAATGCTGATATTGTTGTTAAAGTTATTACGTTTATCCACCTTCAAGACCCCATTATCATTGGTAAAGGAACCAGCAATATAATACTTAACTCGTTTACCTCCACCACTTAAATTCATATTAAAACGATTATTTTCTGCCACATCCTTAAACAGCAACTTCAACCAATCATTGGCTGGATAGTAATAAGGATTTATTCCGGATTCAACACCTGCAATTTGCTCATCGCTATACCTACGAGTATAATCAGGGTGACGTGTAACAATGGCTTCATTGTTTAACTTCATATAAGTTAACGGATCGGCAAACTCGACAGTACGTGTTGGCTGACTATATGACTGTTCAAACCTAAAGTTCAACTTTGTCTTTCCTTCCACACCCATTTTGGTGCTAACTAAGATTACTCCATTTGCCCCGCGTGATCCATAAAGCGAAGTCGCAGTAGCATCTTTCATAATCGAAAAGCTCTGAATATCATCTACCGATAATCGGGCTAAATCACTGGAAGACACTTCCATATTATCGATCAGAATAAGTGGACCTCTGGAATAATTGTTGAATGTAGCTACACCACGCACGAAGAATTGCGCATTATCAGCACCAGGTTCTCCTGAAGTTTGCATGGTGATTAAGCCGGCAATACGTCCACCTAAAGCTGTTGTTAAGTTACTGGTTGGCACCCTCAAATCCGAAGGTCTTACTGTAGATATCGAGGCTACAACACTTTCTTTTTTCTGTTTCCCGAAAGCTACAACAGTAACTTCATCCAGCTTTTTCTCAGACTCTTCTAATGTTACACGAAGTTCTTTATCATTTTTTACCGTTACAGTTTGAGTTTCATAACCAATATAACTGAAAACGAGTACATCTCCAATTTTTGCATTGATGGAAAATGCGCCATCAAGATCGGTTGTCGTTGCTGCTTTTTTATTAGATTGAACATAAACTGTTGCTCCAACAATAAAGCCGGACTTATCCGAAACAACACCTTTTACTTTAGTATTTTGAGCCGATACCTCACCTACACAAAAGGTAAAAAAAATCATAAGTAAAATGGCTATACCATATCGCCTCTTTTGTTTTATTTTTTTCATTAAATATTAGATTGAAGTAACTAAAAAATTAATTTATATTTCTACTTAAACAATATAGATTATATACTTACATTCATTGTACGCTGACGAAAAGTTCTATGTTGGCTTGTTTTTCATAAAATTTGATATTTTTAAAATTGAACTAAAATATTTATCTTGATGATTAGATTAGCACCCTCATAAAAAAACGCATCACCACAATTACTTTACTGAACAATTGCAGTCTTTTTTAAAATCATGTTTTTATAATTTCCGTGTAAACTTCATACAAAGTAAGCATCTAAAAATTAAAAATGGGATTAAAAAGAGATTAATTAATTCCTCAATCTTATTAATCAACAGACTTTTTAATCATTTTCTTTGTTTGACCTGGTCGATATTTCATTCTTACACGCCAGAGCAATTCATTCACCGAAACAGTCTTAATTCCTTCGGATAATAAACTCTCTGTTGCTTTGACTGGGTTAAAACCGGTTGCCGGCAAGTTCGTCACTTTACTGGAATTTGTAAAATCAGACCAAGCATGAGCAATTGTCCACGACAAAACACTTTTCTGTTTTCTTGCAATAACATCTCGATTTATAAGAGAAGATATATATTCAGGAGTTCCACAATTGGGGCGTTGGGGGTTTACCTCGTTCCACAACGAATAAGTAGCAGTAGAAACAGGGATGTCAATGCCCTGTGAATTCTCGAACCACATAATATCGCCGCCAAGTTCGTACGGAAAATACTGAACGGCAAGCATTCCGGTTATTCCTTTTAACTCTTCAGCATAAATTTGAAAAGCCTCCTTCGAGGTTTCACTCTTAACGTCGTGACAAATGAATCCGAATACTTTAATGCCCATCAGTTGCAAATGGTAGTTTATCCGTTGAGCAAATTTTCTTAAAAGTTCTTTTCGGTTAGGCCTTTTTATAGCAAACAAGTCTGGATACTGATAACCTCCTCCATATTCGATGTAAGAGTTTCGGGGATGCTGTTTCTCAGCCAGTTCATTCCATGTAAAAGGGGAAATTATCGATAGATTTATAGGGCAAAGTGTCCAACTAATTCCGGTACCTGATATTCCATTATTACCAGCATAGCATCCACTATCTGCAAATTCCCCCATAATCCATTGCATATTATCGCCGTCGCTCATCACAAAAGAGTGAAATGAAGCTGTATCTCGGAAATCAATTTCTTCCAATGGCTTTTCATTGGCTTTCTTTAAAGCCACTTTGCCTGAGACGGAAGAAATAAGTGGCAGATTGAGGCACCAATCTGTAGCTGTACTATAATGTCCCCATTCAGAGATAAGACTCGTGAAATCATATTCATCACCACACCCCCAGCCCAAAATAGGTGATAACGGACATACCCATTGCAAAACTTTCTCTATTAACTCTTTTTTGTCCGCATAAAGCATTAGTTTGTGGGCAATGGCATAGTCCCTCATATTCGTAACTGATGGATGAATACTTAAAGCCGAACAATTGTTTAGTTGATTTTTTGTATTTTCAAAGCAACTTTCCAAAGACTCTTCGCGAACATCTTTCAATAGTTTCAAACTATGTAAATTCGCTTGTTTGACAAGGCTTTCGTCTATCATAGCTCCCGATAATAAGGAAGCGTAAACTGTCGCTACATTGCTGGAATAATCTGTTATTTTTCTCCGATCAATATTCTTGTCCAATGTATATAAAATATAACCTGCAACCACTTTTCGTTGAACAAGGTAATCAACTAACGACCACAAATCCATCTCCTTCACTTCAGAAATATTCAGGGCACTAAGAGTTGATTGAAAGATTTTCTGATAGGCTTTATTTTCAGTATCAATCCAAATCATTTCATCGAATCGTTCCTCATTCACTGCTTTAGCTGCCAAACCAGATAACGATTCTAAAAGCATTGCTTCGGCCGTATTTCTTGATGACTTACAAACAATAATGCTCTTCGGTTGTTTCTGAACTGGCCATCCATACCTCCCGTCATATTCTGAACTCCACAAATACATGGAAAGAAAAATAAAAATCAGCAAAAAGTAATTCCGTTTAATCATTTTATGTTATTTAATTTAGTTGAAATAGATAGAGGAACAGCCGTCTGCTATTTCAACTCTAAACCATTAATTATATTAATGCTCCTTCACTTCGAATGAGCCAGTTAGTCGAATATCTTCCGAGGAGCTTCCGATCATCACAGAAAAGGTACCTGGTTCAACCATAAAGTGATTATCCTTATTCCACAATCCGAGTTCCTGGGAAGTTAACACAAAGTTCACTTCCTTTTCTTCCCCCGGTAATAAATGCAAGCGTTCGAATCCACGTAAGGTTTTTACATAAGTGGTTACCGAACTATAGTCATCTCTGACATAGAGTTGTACTACTTCATCACCCGGGAGTTTTCCGGTGTTTTTAATGGTACAGCTAATCTTATTATTGGCTAATGATTCGATAACAGGATGCTTAATCTGCAAATTTTTGTATTCGAAAGTGGTGTAACTCAAGCCAAATCCAAAGGGGAAAAGAGCTCCATCGACCCGTACATTCCCTTTGGAATCAGAACCGGGTTTAAATGGAAAAGCAAAAGGAATTTGTCCTACCGTCTTGGGGATGGTTATCGGTAACTTTCCTCCTGGATTATAATCGCCAAATAATACCTGAGCTACTGCGTCGCCCATAAATTCTCCGGGAAAACCGCTATACAGAATAGCCGACACATTCTTTTTAGCCCAATTTATAGTAACTGCACGTCCATCGATAACAAGGAGAACAATGGGAACTCCCGTAGCATAAACTGCTTTCAACAATTGTTCTTGTCGTCCACAGAGATTTAAGTTGGAACGAGAATATTCTTCGCGTACCGTTTTTTCATTTCCTCCCAACACTAAAATGGCTACTTCCGATTTTCTGGCTTGTTCTACAGCCTCATTTATCATTTCTTTCTCTACAGAATCTAACGGAACATCATACAATTCACTCTCCAGAAAATGCCGATCAATAATATCGCATCCTTTAGCATATAAAACCTGTGCTTCAGGTAAATACGACTTGATACCTTGATATACTGTTTTGATAGAAGCATTAGCTGGTCCATACCTGCAAATCAAATACTTAGCCTCGTTTGCATTCGGTCCGATAACCGCTATTCTTCGAATATTCTTATTCAATGGCAGCATATTTTTATCGTTTTTAAGCAATACCATTGATTCTAAAGCGGCTTTCAAAGAAACGGCCTGACTGGCTTTTGTGTGTACCATTTTCTCCGATAGTTCTCCATCTCCTTTATACGGATTATCGAAAAGCTTTTCTTTAAATTTCACCTTCAGCACATCCAACACCCGACTATCAATCGTTTTTAAAGAGACCTTACCATCACTAATTGCCTGTCTTAGAGGTAGAACAAAATTATGTGGACCTGAAAAGTTGGTTCGGATATTCAACCCCGCATTAATCACCGAAGCTACTGCATCTTCCATTGTTGAAGCAACTTTGTGTTTTGTATTTAAAAATTCGACAGCTTCACTATCGGAAACAACATATCCTTTAAATCCCCATTCGTTCCGAAGTATTTGTGTAAGAAAATAATAACTACCTGTAATGGGTTCGCCATCATAATCGTTGTAGGAACTCATCACCCCTAACGCTCCGGCTTCTTGTATTGCCTTACGAAAAGGCTCCAGATATAATGTACGCATTTCACGGGGAGCCACATGCGGGTCGGTACGTGTGCCTTCGTCACGTCCACCAACCGGTATGCTGTATACAGCAAAATGCTTAGGCGTTGACACTAATCCATTACTTTGTAATCCTAACACCATTTGTTTGCCTAATTCGCCCACTAAATAAGGATCTTCACCATAGCATTCCACTACTCTTCCCCAACGCGGATCCTGAGCCAGATCCAAAATTGGCGAATAAATATTGGTATAACCTAAGGCATTTGCCTCCTGTGCTGTTACTCCAGCTATCTCTTTTATCAATGCTCTATCCCAACTGGCACCCTGTCCACACTGGGCAGGAAATAAAGTAGCTCTATCAGAGCATAAACCTCGAATCCCTTCGTTTGTGAAGTCTACCGGAATACCTAAACGAGTCTCTTCCACAAACCACCGTTGAATTGTTTGTCGGTTCTGCACCCCAGTTGCATAGGGGAACGAAAGCGTTGAACCAAACTTTCCCAATCCATTAGCCTGCTCATCGATATTTCCAATTCCATCCTTCCATATTTCGGTCCGCCACTTGGAGGTTGGGGCAACATCTTCTAACACCCGGCCAGAACCATAAAGAGTGGCAAGCTGGCACGTCTTTTCTTCCAAGGTCATTTTCCGAAGAAGGTCTTCAGCTCTTGCATCAATGGATAAAGACGGATTTTCAAAAACATCCATAACTCCATTTTTATTAAAATCGATCCACCCTTTTCTGTAGATATTTCTTGTCTGTGCAAAAGCTAACTGACTAAAAAAAAAACACAATACAAATCAGACCTATTTTACTCTTCATCAGTTTAGAAGCCGCCCCAAATCCATTCCAAGAAGGGAATGCAAAGCAAGTTCTGTTTTTAATCAGTTCCTTATGTATCCAAACTTGTTTTTGAAATGGGAATTTCATATATTATTAAATGCTTGGTGAATAAATAATTGGATATCAAAATCGTTTTTTAATACTGACGTTGCTGTAGAGTTGGATGCTCTTCTTTTATTTTAATCAATAGCTCACCAAAAAGTGTATTAGACCATGCAAACCAGTAACGGGTGTAGTATTCTGGCTTATCTTTATTGAACGATTCATGCATAAAACCAGTCGATGAATGTGTCTGCTTAAGCATTCGGAGACAATCTGCTATTTCAGCTTCGTTGTTCGAAGTAAGGGCTCTCATAATAATCGACATAGGCCAAATCATGTTATCCCCTATGTGCGGTCCGCCAATACCCTCGGCAGCTTTCCCTTTATAAAAATATGGATTATCCAGACTCCACACAAACCGGCGTGTATTTTGATAAATTTTATCGGTTGCCGGCAAATAGCCCAAATAAGGTAATGAAAGCAAAGAAGGTACGTTAGCATCATCCATCATTAGATAATTGCCATAACCATCTACTTCGTAAGCGAATATTTTGCCATATGTAGGATGGTTTACAATAGCATATCTCTTAATTCCATGATCCACTTCATTTGCCAGGGTGTTGCACTCAATAGCAAAAGCATTGTCGTGACGGATAGCGGTTTCCATCTCGGCAAGTTGGCGTAATGAAATTACGGCAAAACAGTTGGACGGAACAAGATAAGCATAGGTGGTTGCATCGTCAGACGGTCGGAACATGGAACAAATCATGCCCGTTGGTCGCACCGGGTTACCATAGCCATCGCCAAACAAAGTATCTGAAGCTTTGTTGGTTTTTCGGGTAAATCGATACGGTCCTTTTGAATTTTTACGTTGTTGTTCCTTAAAGGTGTTGACAATCGTTTGCATGGCTTTGTGCCATTGATTGTCGAAACAACTGTAATCGCCAGTCATCTTCCAGTAATGATACCCCAAACGAATGACATAACAAAGCCCATCAACTTCCCATTTACGTTCGTGTAACTCTGGCCGCATATTGGTGTTATCGCTTGCCCATCCACTACCTTCAGTCCCATAATTAAAAGCATTGGCATACGGATCAATCAGCACGCATTTTACTTGGCGGTTAATAACTCCCTGAATTAGGTTTTGTAACTCTTTATCTTCTCTCATAAAAGGCAAATACGGCCAAACCTGTGCCGAACAATCGCGCAACCACATGGCATAAATATCACCAGTTATCACAAATGTGTCGTTTTTGCCTTCTCTTTTTCCAAATTTTACTGTCCGATCGAGTGTGTTCGGGAAACAATTTCCAAACATCCAGGCCAATTCTTTATCCTGAATGCTTTGCTGCATTTGCTGAATTTCTTTTTCAATAGCCGGGCTACTGAAATTCCGTTGAGATTTACCGACTCTAACTTCGGAGAAGCTCTGAGATAGGACTGTTTGAACAATCAATGCTGAAAATAGAAAAGTTATTTTCAAAACTTTTAGAAAATGTTTCATCGTGTATTCCTGCTTGTTTGCATCAAATATTCTTGTCTCAAATTTAACCAATTAAACAGCCACCCCCAAAGGAGGTGGATTTTTAAGCTATATTAAAATTAATTCTAACACAATTTTTCCATTTTCAATCCAAAGAAAGAATTGATTTTTGATGTGTAAACAAATTCAAAAACAATATATCCAATTCGGGTTATTTATCTGAAAATGAATAGGGGAAAGTATCCTTTTTAGTACCACGCCGATAATTGGGTTTAGGAATCATCTGGAAGAGGATGTTCCCGCCTTTTTGTAATTGAGAATGTGTAAAGAAATTCTTAGTATATTCTTTTTTATCCCAATCAATATTATCAATATAAACATTCTCATCGCTATTATTCAGTGCTTTAAGTGTAAGTTTCCGACCATTTTCCATCGTTAAGACAAGTTCGGGAAAGAGAGGTGAACCGATGGCATAGTCACCCGAAACAGGTGAAACCGGATAGAATCCCAAGGCCGAGAAAACATACCAGGCAGAAGTTTGGCCGTTATCTTCATCGCCACAATATCCATCAGGTGTTGGTTTATAGAGACGGTCCATAATTTGCCGTGTCCAATACTGCGTTTTCCAGGGCTGGCCCGCCCAATCGTATAAATAGGTCATGTGCTGAATTGGCTGATTACCATGTGCATACTGTCCAAAATTCATAATTTGCATTTCGCGAATTTCGTGAATTACCTGACCATAATAAGATTCATCAAAAACCGGTGGAAGAATAAACACCGAATCGAGCATGGCTACAAACTTCTTTTGTCCTCCCATAAGTTCCGAGAGACCTGCCGGATCATGAAAAACGCACCACGAATAATGCCAGCTATTGCCTTCTGTAAAATCGCCACCCCACGAAAACGGATTAAAATTCTCACGGAAGTCACCTTTTGAATTCCGGCCAGCCATTAAGTTATATTTCGGGTAAAAAAGTTTCTTGTAGTTGAAGGATCGTTCCGCAAAGGTTTCGATCGTTTTATTATCTTTCTTTAATTCCTTTGCTAACTTATAAATACAGTAGTCGGCATAAGCATACTCCAACGTACGAGCAGCACTCTCCTTTACACCGATATCATTCGGTACATATCCAAGTGCATCATATTCTTTGGCTCCGGCTCGTCCAACCGATGTAATAGTTGGGTGAGCATTGTAAGCATTTTTTATAATTCCTTCCCATAATGTTTTTATATCAACATCTTTCACTCCGTTCAGATAGGCGGAAGCAATTACTGAAGTAGAATTAGAGCCCACCATAATGTCAATGTGTCCCGGAGCTGCCCATTCAGGCAACCAACCGCTTTCTTTATAGGTATTGGCTAAACCTTCTAATATGTATTTGCTTTGTGTGGGGTAAAACAGATTAAAGAATGGATGAACCGCCCGGAAAGTATCCCAAAAACCGTTATCTGTGTACATACGTCCGGGGCAAACCTTGCCATTATACGGACTATAATGAATGATATTTCCTTTTGCATCCAACTCGTGAAACTCTCGGGGAAAAAGTAAAAGCCGATACAGACAGGTGTAGAAGGTTCGAACTTTATCTAAATCATTTAGCGTGGCATTTTCTACAGAAAAACGGGACAACTGCTTATTCCAAATTTCTTTGCTCTCAGAACAAACTTCATCGAAATTTCGACCGGCAACTTCAGTTTTTAGATTCTGATCGGCTTGTTCCCAACTTATAAAGGAGGATGAAATCCGAGCCTGTACAGCTTCGCCTCTTTTGGTCGAGAACGAAACAATAGCTCCAGTTCGCTTGCCCTGAGTTTCTTTTTCATTTTTTATTAACGCATCTTCTTTCCAAATAGAATAATTCTGAATTGGCTTATCGAAATAAATCACGAAATAGTTCTTGAAATTAGAGGGGACGCGCTGATTTTCATATCCGAAGCGATCGGTCGAATAGCCGATCACTTTATTTTCCTCTGGAATCACCTTTATATATGATGCCCTGGCAAAAGCATCAATGACAACATTAGCCTGATTTGTTTCTGGAAAAGTAAAGCGCATCATACAGGATCGTTCGGTAGGAGTAACTTCTGCTGTTACATTATAATCGGCTAAGTATACTTTATAATAGTGAGGTAAGGATGTTTCTGCTTTATGTGAGAACCAGCTTTTACGATCCTCTTCAAGAAAATTCTTTTTACCTACAGTTGGCATTAAGGAAAAAACACCATAGTCTCCGGTCCAGGGACTGGGTTGATGAGTCTGCCGGATTCCTGTTAAGTAATACCTGTTATAAGAATAAAACCAACGATCATCATTTTTGGTTGCAGTTTGAGGTGACCAATAATTCATTCCCCATGGAAGAGCTGTCGCGGGATAAAGATTCCCATTCGACAACGAGAATTCACTCTGGCTTCCCATAATTGGCATTACATATTTAGTGTAATCCTTCTGTGCATTGGCGGGTAGAAAAAATAAAACTAAAAAAAACAATTGATTTATTCGTGTCTTCATTATTTATTATTAAGAATATTCATCGTATGAAATTTATGCTACAAATAAAGCATAACAGGATAAAAAAACGGATTAAAAAGGGTTTAAATACTCAAATTAAAAAATTAATCGCCATAAAAAAATAGAATATACGCGTAAAATCCATTATTCAGTAGGATTTGCCATACTATAACATGGAAGACAGGGAATCTATATCAACTCACATTATAAAAAAAAGCAGGTCTACTCAAATTGGCTTCCAATCGTCGAATACACCGCGGAACAGTTAAAGACAACAAATATCCGATGATAATACCATCTGTGATCAGATAGCAACAACACATATAAATACTCACGCCGGACTCACGATAAATAATTACAGCATGCCATTGAGCAAGTCTTGTGAATACGACTCCTTAAAGTTTCGTTTGGTTCTGAATGGATTCTATTTGGAGTGATAGATGATATGCTCTCTCCGGATCTGGGTATAATTAAAAAAGGGAATGAGCACATTTTTTGAGTGGGCCGGCAATCAGGCTTTTTGAAATATAAATATCGATTGCACACAAGAGACTGCTATATTTAGTCAAAAACTATGCCTGTTAAAGGTCAAACAACTAGCCTCAAGCAGGAAGTCGGGAGTCTTTTATTTTGGATTATGCTGCTTAATTATGTCTTGACTCTCAGAAAACAAAATTATTCGTTTCTTTTCAAAAACATAACTTTCCCAATAAAGCCTTAATTTTACTCTAGAATAAAAAGACAAACATTGGAAAATAAATACTTACCTGTTGCTAAATTGACCATTTACTGTTATCATTCAGCCTACAGTTGTTATGCAAACTGAAATGAAAACTATATACAAAAATATTTTATTCCAACTATATTAAGACATGAATCCACATACTATACTTCATCTTGAAGCAAAGATTCCAAGCTCTTAGGATAGGCCTTACCCATTGTATTGCGATATTCAGAGGCGAATAAAGCGTATATTTTAAAGAGCTTCTCAAACTCATTAAGGCGGTTATAAGAATGTATACTGTAGAATAATGCCGGTTCATACAGTGGATCTAATTTCAAAAGGATTGTACTGATAATCAGCACTTGCTTAAACTCATTTTTATTATAGCGTAGGGATAACTCTTGTGGAAGAATAGAGAAGATGATGTCTTCAGAATTCCGCTTGTATTTATCGAAAAACTCTTGTGTCGTACATTCCAGCAGTTGCCCTCTTTCACTGATGGAGAGCAATTCATCGCAGGATAGAGACTGTAAGGCCAAAGATTTGATTAGTGTGAAATAATCGCAATAGCAAGGTTCGCTTATTATAATCTTGAAAAAACCTTTATCATAAACCAGTTCTACACCTTCAATTTCTGTCAATACTTTTCGAAGATTACTAATGGTGACACCCTTAAGGTTTTTTACTTTTTCTTCTGTCTTGTCGGGCCAAAAAAGATTGTTGAGCATTGCAGAACTTACACCTTCCTTATCGCTATTCAATAGTGTATATAGAAAGATTTGCTTAAGCTTACTGCTAAAGAGGTGTGTAATGTCTCTTCCGGATTTTCCATATACGGTAAAGATACCAAATAAATAGATCTTATTAAACTCCGATCTGGAACCCCGTTTTTGCTCCGTCGCCGACACTGAAGGCTTGGCAGACGAAGAAAAAGGAATTGTTGTTGGCATTTCCTGAACAGGAAGAGTTATTGATCCGCTCTTAGAAACCATTTTCCCCCTTTTCTTTTTTCTGTGTAAATAGAAATAGAGTAAAAAAGCCGCCAGACATAAAGTTGTTATTGCAATAATTGAAAAGACTCTTGAAGAGTTTATTCTTTTCTTGTTTAAATAGAATTCAACAGCGGCCTTGTCCACGGGTGGTGCTGACAGGGAAAAGATCTGGGCTTTTACACTCCGTGTAGTCTCATCGAATTCTTGAGTAACGCAGTAAAATTCCTGTAAAGCATCGTTATAATAAAGTGCGATATTTGATGCGATGGATTTGGATATAAAAGGAATAGAATCGCCTAACTTCCGCATTCTTCCATTGGCTATGGAAATACAGTAAAGCTGTATGTGAGTGCTTTCATTATATTCAGCATAACGTAGTACGTATAAATACTTTTCATCTTTCGAAAGTATCATTCGTCCACCCGAGACCAGCTTCACACCCGAATGATTATCCCAACATTTTTTTATCGTTTGCTGTGTTAAGTCTATCCGATAAAGGTCATCATAATAATTGTGCCCTACACTCTGGTCGCCCGATTCATTACCGACACCTCCATAAATAAATAAAAAATCGCCTTGTCTGGAAGAGGCCATTGAGGTATAGAACCGGGGGGAAATGTTATCTCCTTTAAAATGCAAGGTATCCCATCGGTTGGACACAAAGTTATAGGATAAAAAACTATTGCTATATCGTCTGTTGCCAAAGCCACCAAACACGAGATATCGGCCTCTCTTATTATCTAAAAAGCCGTTGTGATGATGCAATTGTACGGGTGTATAGGCAGTCCCCAGTGCTTGCCAGGTCAGTGTTGGAACATCTAATGCTGCAATGGTGGTACTTCCACTCGGAAGGCTGTTTATTTCGTATGCGTAGATTTTATTCGTTGTCTCGTTCACAAAACTTGTACCCAACAGCATCTGTACAGGCATTTTATTTGCGTATCTATTTCTGATTAGCTGTTTATTATCAACCTGATAAGTATAGAGTGAATCTTTACTGATAAACAATATATTTTGTTGTTTATCAGTAAATTTAGATCCAAGAATTGACTTTGGCGCGAGTGTAAGAACTTTCTTCCAATGATAGTGTTCGTTAATCAACCAACAGGGGTTAATTACCTTCCCTTGTACTTTCCCGTCTGTATCATGAATCTCATTTCCACTACTTTCGTTAAGAAGAAAGTGGAATGATAGCTTATTACCAGAAATATTTAAATTGCGAATAGCAAAAGAAGGAACATCAACTAAATTCTCTCTTCGCCCAAAAACGAGTAAGGGTTGTATTTTTTTACATATTTTTAGTTTGTTGATGCTATGCTTTATTCTTCCTGCAATGGCCAACGTGCTTTGCCCTGTAGACAAATCAATATGGAGCCGAACTGAAATCCATTTCGATTTTATTGAATCATTAATGAAATTCATCGATATATAATTGGTCTTACCTTCAGCGTTGAATTTGAAAGCACTCGACCTTTTGTCTATGTAAGTATATGTAAAACTATAGGCTACATTATTCTGAGGATCAACGATATGAAGCAGATATCCAAACGTGTCGAAGTCTTGAATCTTCAATTCAAAGTTAATGTCAAAATACTTGTTAAATACGGGTAACGATTCTTTGTTAAAAATAAGAAAAGAAGTACGTTGTTCTATAGACTCTTTGTTCCCGGAAAATCTCAATCCTTGTGCTTGAAGGGATGGCATAGAAACAATCCAAATAAAGACGGAAAAAAAGAGTTTATTTAACCTTATCTTATTTGCCATAATATGAAATTTATAGTTATACAATGCAAAGATAAGCAAAAGAAAAACGATTTACCTAATGGAAGCAGAAAGAATATCCATATAACATTGACAGACAACAGGAAAAATCAGAATAAAATCTAATTATAAAGCCATGTGTTTTTAGGTTGAAAATAAAACACTGTTAAATAAAGCTTACGTTATAAAAGCAGGATGCCTTTGAGGTTCTCAAAATTATAAGCAGAAAGAGATAAATCATGCCGTATAATTTCAATGAGAATAACATGAAAATCAGAACGCGGATTTTCGCAGACATCGCGGATTTGAAACGGATTTACAGCTTACATTCAGCAAGCTGACCTTCAAACACTTTACTATCTTATCAGTCCTGCAGGTATGACTAAAATCAGTTATAAATCAGTTTAATTATTATCCGTGAATATCCGCGTTCTATTCTTTTTCTAAAATACGGCAATCTGTAATACGACAGCCTGTTCGAGCCATTACTTAACAAGCTTTTGTCGTATGCAATTTCTATTGCATATTAATTCTCTTTACAAACGGGAAGACTATTTATTAATGTACGTGAGTTCACTATAAGTAGACTCACCATTTGTTACAAAACAATTACTTAAATAATACAATAAGGCTTTGTGTGGTGTGGTTTTATCAGGCTACGATGGTTTTGACCTTGATTTTCATAAACATTCAGCTAAGAAGAAATTTAAGATCAGGTTTTAAAACATTATTCCCTTATTTTTTAAGCAATATAGCTACAAAACATATAAATGTTTATGTCGAACTCACGTTAACGAAGTAATCTCACCCTATTTTTTTAAATAGACATAAGAAATCATTTATCCCCAAATACTTATTGGCATAAAAAGCGTTATTAAACTGTTATATCCATTGCTTTTGGATGCCTGTATAGAAGCCTAAAACGCATTATTTATCCGAATAGTACAAAAAACATATTGTCTATCTGACACTTTGTCGAGAATTATCTTTATATTTGCACAAAACTTCCAAAACACGATACCATCCTGATTTGGGATCTATTGTTCTGTTTCATCGCAAGCACAAACAGATAAGTTCTCATTTCAGGAGAAAAAATTAAAGGATATAGCATTTATAAAACAGAACCTAAACAATTAATTTAAAACAAAACTACGAAATGAAAACTACAAGCATTGCAATTCTATTGTCATTCTTATCTGTTTCTGTTTTTTCTCAAAACACCGGAACGCGGTTTGATCAGAAGATAACAGTGTATTCTACATCGTACAGGACAAATGAAAGATTAACCGAAACGGATAAAATCGATTTTACAAGAGCCAAACAGCCGATAGAAAAAGAAATCTCTGTCTTTGTAAATCCGGCTAAAACATTTCAGGCCATTATAGGCATTGGAGGGGCCATAACAGATGCAAGCGCCGAAACGTTTGCCAAGTTACCGGCCGACAAAAAGCAGGAACTTCTTAATTCTTATTATGATAAAACGAATGGAATCGGTTATACGCTGATCCGTACAAATATAGGCAGTTGCGATTTCAGCAGTGGAAGTTATGCTTATATTGCCGATGGAGATAAAGAATTGAAAACGTTTAGTATCGATCACGATAAGGTATTTCGTATCCCGTTAATCAAACAAGCCATAAAGGCTACCGGAAATCAAGTTATAACTTATGCCAGCCCCTGGAGTCCACCTGCATTTATGAAGGACAACAACGACATGTCCCATGGCGGAAAATTATTGCCGGAATATTATGAGGCATGGGCCACTTATTATACGAAATTTATTAAAGCTTACGAGAAAGAAGGCATTCCTGTTTGGGGCATTTCCTTGCAAAACGAAGCTATGGCTATTCAAACCTGGGAATCATGTATCTATACCGCCGAAGAAGAACGCGATTTTCTAAAGAATCACCTGGGACCTGTTATGAGCAAACAAGGCTTAGGGGATAGAAAAATAATCGTTTGGGATCATAACCGGGATTTAATAAATCAACGGGCCAGCATAATTTTTGACGATTCTGTTGCTTCGAAATATGCCTGGGGTATTGGGTTCCATTGGTATGAAACCTGGTCCGGCAGTGAACCCATGTTTGATAATGTTGCAAAGGTGCATGAAGCCTATCCATTGAAGAACATGCTGTTTTCCGAAGGCTGTGTTGAAAAGTTTAAGCCCGGAAAGATTAATCACTGGGCAAATGGGGAGAGATATGGCCGTTCAATGATAAATGACTTTAATGCGGGAGCGGTGGGTTGGACCGACTGGAACATTCTGTTGGACGAAAACGGTGGTCCGAACCATGCCGGAAACTTCTGCTTTGCCCCGGTACATGCTAATACCAAAACCGGCCAATTAATGTACACCCCCTCCTTTTATTACATTGGCCATTTTTCCAAATTTGTTCGTCCCAATGCAAAAAGAGTCAGTACAGCCTCCAGCAGGAGCCAACTACTGAGCGTTTCATTTATGAATGAAGATGGTAAAATGGCAACTATTGTGATGAACGAAAGCAATAAACCGGTAACTTATAATTTAATCGTCGGCTCTTCGGAAGCAACAATTAATATTTTACCTCATGCCATTCAAACGCTGGTCTATTAATCTAAGAAAAATAAACATCGTTAAACCCGGTCTCCTAATTTCGCAATTAACATCTGTTTTGAAACAATATAGTTAACTTATCGCACGTTTATAGAATAGTTAAACCCTTAAAATAATTAAATGGATTCAACACACGCTCAACTCTTACCCTATCCCGATTCAAAAAACCATTACGAGATACTCGACGGATTACGTGGAGTAGCAGCAATCATGGTGGTTATCTTTCATTTCTTTGAACCTCTTTCCACAAGTCATCTGGACCAGATTGTAAATCACGGTTACCTGGCAGTGGACTTTTTCTTTGTTCTCTCCGGTTTTGTCATTGGTTACGCCTACGACGACCGGTGGGGTAAAATGACGCTGAAAGGTTTCTTTAAGCGGCGTCTCATTCGGCTTCATCCAATGATTATCATGGGAATGATAATCGGTGCTATCGGGTTCTATTTCGGTACCTCTGAACTGTGGCCATCCATCGGCCAGACACCTGTTTGGAAGATGTTGCTCGTTATGCTGGTTGGTTTTACTTTACTTCCGGTTCCACTATCCATGGATATCAGGGGTTGGGGTGAAATGCATCCGCTCAATGGCCCGGCCTGGTCGCTTTTCTTCGAGTACCTGGCCAACATGCTCTATGCTCTCTTTATCCGGAAATTTTCGAACAAGGCCCTCGCGGTATTGGTTTTTATAGCCGGCTGTGCACTGATACACCTGGCCGTAACAAGTCCTAACGGTGACGTCATTGGAGGTTGGTCCGTTGAGCCGTCACAACTTCGCATTGGCTTTACCCGTTTAATGTATCCGTTTTTTGCCGGACTTTTACTCTCTCGTATGGGAAAACTGGCGCATGTTAAGCACGCATTTCTGCTGTGCAGTTTGCTGATCGTGCTGATTCTTTCGATTCCAAGAATCGGCGGAAGCGGGCATCTGTGGATGAACGGCCTCTATGACTCCCTATGTATCCTGTTTCTCTTTCCGTTAATCGTTTACCTGGGGGCAAGTGGCGAAGTGAAAGGAAAATACGCTTCAAAGATAAACAAGTTCTTAGGCGATATCTCTTATCCGATATACATTATACACTATCCACTGATATATATTTACACCGCCTGGGTTGCTGACAATAAAATTCCATTGCGGGAAGCTCTCCCGGTCGGTTTGCTCGTTCTCTTATCGAGTATCGCGATCGCCTATGCCTGTTTGAAGCTCTATGACAGGCCGGTGCGGGAATGGTTGACCAGGCGTTTTTTGACAAGCGTGATTAAGTAAATCATCATCGATAAGGCCTCTCCCGATCTATAAAACAGAATTTCCTTTTAAGGTTGAAATACTGGAAGAGTTGTCCGGTACATTCCGGCAAATGAATTAACCGGAGGTTTAGTAGTAAAAAGAAAAGGATCTGACAGTTGTCAAATCCTTTTCTTTTTACTACTAAACTTCATTACTCAGAGCTTTTTAAGTTCGGCTGTTACATTGTTATGATCAATCACTTTCACATCATACAGGATCTCTATTTTATACGTTTTCCCTTTAATTGCATTATACAGGTTTGTGACACCGTCACGACCCATGGCACTAAAATCCTGTTTCATAGTGGCGCAATTGGGATGATCCTTAATATAGTTCAGTAGTGGAATGGAGACATCAAAAAACACCGAAATGCCTCCCCCTTTCATAAACTTCGACATAGCAGGGAAACTGTCCACTCCATTTAGTACCGGGACACCCCAAAACATCTGAACCCCGTTGATCTTATGATTACGAGCCAAATTATATGTCAATAATTCCTTCCCGTAATCGGGGATTTCATAGGAATACAGGACTTCAGCTATTTTCCCGTCACTAATGACTGAGCGAAAGCCGGATAATCTTTCCGCCATATTCAAAGCGCTCACCCCCCCGCATAAAACCAGGATCTGGCCTTGATTCTTATTGGCTTTCCGATATAGGTTCATCATCGTCTCGGCACAAACCTTTCCTGCCTTTTTATTATCTGTCCCGACATAGAAAATCCGATCACTCTTGGGACAGTCAGAATCAAAAGTAGCCACCTTGATTCCGGCCTTCATAGCCTTGTTGATCGGATCCTTTAACAGTTCGGCATCATTACAACTGATTAAAATTCCGTCAACCTTATATTGAATCAGGTTTTCAATCAACTCTTTCTGCTTTTTTCCGTCAATGGAAGTGGGAGCTTCCCAGGTTAACACAATTCCCAACCCTTTAGCCGCCTTAATCGCGCTTTCCTTTACCTGGTCAAAGATTGCATTATCGACTTTCGGAATAATTGCGATAACAATTTCCTTCTTTTCATGCTTGCCCTGGTTGCATGTAACAAAAACACCCACTAAAATGCATAGCACCGTGAGTAAAATCCAGCTCTTTTTCATACTCTTAGTATCGTTTAATGTTATTAAAAATCGATAATTTATATTCGAACACTTAGTTTCAACTATTTAAATTGAAATTAAGGCAAATCGCATTTCCCGTACTTTTGTATAAGGAATAAACAATCCCGAACAAGACTTTGTTTTTGGTGGAGTCCTATAATAATTGCTAAAGTTGAGTTTCCACTGATTTTATTCCGTCACGAAGACCGGTTGCTATGGACCGGCCGCTATTTTCCGGAAGCAACCGGTACCTGGGCAGGTCCGAAAACCGCCTGATTCTTCTGCTCAATAGAATGGCGGACCAACAGGTTTCCGGATTGTCCCGGTCGCTCCTACCCTTCAGGCAGGTACTATATCTTAGAAATCCATTTGTATCCAGGATAGCCGCCATGGGGCTTTTGAATGTCGGCAGCTATTTTTGAGACCTTTCCACCGACGCTGTCGAAAACCTCCGGCGGAAAGGGCAATTCCCGTTTCTTTCCCCCACTCCCTGTTCGCTTTTAGCTTTCGGTTTATTCATAGTTGTAACTTCTTCCTTAGACATCCCCTGGATGTTATAGATCATTAATCGGTTATGATAGCTATCAGCAGGTGGAATAACTGAATGTCCAGTTTATACATTCGGACAATCACTGTTGACTATTGATCCGGCACCCGGCCATCGGACGAAGTTGGAGGAGTGTTGGAGTCGATCCTTCACCGGACTCCAACTCGTTGACGGATGTTGTTTCATTTCCGGTCCTTCATTCCCGGATAGTATCTTCTTCCTTCAGTCTTACTTCCGCCGGGGTTCTTGCTCTGTACAGAGACAGTTCAGAGGGAGTATAGAGAGGGTTTCGAGGGGGTTCAGTTAGGTCTACCTATCCGAACCCTATCCGAGCCCTAACCGAACCCTAACTGAACCCTATCTGAACCCTATCTGAACCCCCTCTATACCTAAACTAAAATAAGACTAAAATAAGACCGCGTAGACAAATTAACATTCTACGAATTCCCCTTTAGTTCCTTCCAGTAAGAAGATTAAGAAATGAAAATAACAGAGAGCAATATATTTCCAATTAAGTAAAGGAAAATAAATAATGTCGTATAATTTAAAGAAGGAAATAAGGGGTAGTCTTTTTTCTTAATTTTTCCACTGAGGGTTAAAAACAGAAATAAGGTTTTCAATTTAATACCCTTCCAGTTGGATATTAAACCTAAGTAGAAAAGCCGAATACACGAGATCAAAAACCTTATTACGTTGTTTTAAATATCGTATTTTAATAAGAAATAAAATAGGACAATAAATTGTTCCAACTACTTATTTCTGATAAGATTGAGTGAAGCAACTAAAAATCGTATAGATTCCTAAAACCGATAGCGAAGCAACGGTGAAGCCAACCGGAAAAACAAAAGGGTTAAACGGAACTAAAAAATGTCGTACTGATAACTTCACAGATCGGTTTCCAGGAATACGACATTGGAGAGTTTGCATACTGCGGATTACATATCGATTTCCCAACCTCATCGATTATTCCGGAAGAATCATTTTCCCAGTAACAAACAGTTCGTTCAGTTGTTACAATAATTAAAGCATTTGGTAAAAAAACAAACACCGTAGCAAAGCCAAAATAATACATTTGTTGCGATAAATTGAGTAAAAAAAGCGCTCTTCCTATTGTCTTTAAAATCAGAAAGAGTATTGCAATAAATATCTCCAAAATCTAACCCATAGATGATTTTGGCATTCGTTTATGTCTAAATTAAAATCAAACAATAATTAACCGGCTAACAGAACAATGAATAATCATCATTTAGAACCCATCACCAGGAAAAACAGAATGCGTACAGTTTTGACTTTATTTTTCCTATCCCTGACTGTTTTTTCAGGGTTTGCTACAGAGAGTAAAATTAATTTAAGCGGTATCTGGACAGTAAAACTGGATTCTAATGACATAGGAATTTCCAAAAAATGGTTTTCAACATCATTTCAGGAGAAAATCAGTCTTCCAGGAACAACTGATGATGCCAAAATGGGAAATCCCAATATCCTGTTGCCCGAATTAAGACGTCCCCAGGTATCCCATCTTACGCGTAAAAACAGTTATGTCGGAGTGGCTTGGTACAGCAAAGAGATTAATGTGCCTGCCAACTGGAAAAACAAACAGATCACGTTAAAACTGGAACGGGTCATCTGGCAAACGCGCGTCTGGGTGGACGGAAAAGCAGTAGCGGGAAAACAGGAAAGCCTGACCACACCTCATTATATTGACCTGACAAATCAGTTGCCGGCAGGAAAACATCGTATCACCATCCGGGTGGACAACCGGAAAAAATACGATATCACGGTAAATGACATGGCCCATGCCTATACCAATGAGACTCAGATCATGTGGAACGGGATCATCGGCGAAATAAGTTGCACGGCCGAAGATAAAATCCATATCAATCAGATTCAAATTTATCCGGATATTGAGAAAAAGCTTGCCAAAATTAAAGTCTGCATTTCAAATTCAACGGGTGCACCTGCAGAAGGGGTTCTCCGGATATTCGCTACCTCGTTAAAGACAACTGAAAAGTTGGAGACACATTCCCTGCCTATTCATATTGACCCGTCAAATTCAACGATTGAAATTAGCTACCCCATGGGACAGCATCCCCTGTTGTGGGACGAATTCAACCCGAACCTGTATACACTATCGGCAGAAATAAAAGGAAACGGATTTCAATCTTCCGGAACGGAAACATTTGGAATGCGAAGCTTAACCAACAAAAACACTGCGATACAGGTAAATGGGCACCCGGTTTTTTTACGGGGCACACTCGAATGCTGTATCTTTCCGCTGAGAGGTTACCCACCCATGGATAAAAAAGGGTGGCAAAAGGTATTTGGGACCGCGCGGGAAATGGGGTTGAATCACTTGCGTTTTCATTCGTGGTGTCCCCCGAAATATGCGTTTGAAGTAGCCGACGAAATGGGGTTTTATTTGCAGATAGAGTTACCCCTTTGGTCGCTGACGGTGAATAAAGACCAGGCAACTGATGATTTCTTAAGCGATGAAGCCGATAGGATCATCAAAGAATATGGCAATCATCCTTCCTTTTGTTTCTGGAGTATCGGCAACGAACTGCAACCTGATTTTCATTTCCTGAACGCGTTCGTGGACCGGCTAAAAGCAAAAGACTTCAGGCACCTGTATACAAATTCATCGTATTCATTTGAGAAAGGGCATGGTGATTGGCCGGAGCGCAACGATGATTATTTTATCACCCAACGAACCAAAAAAGGCTGGGTACGCGGACAAGGCGTATTTGACAGTGAATCGCCATCCTTTAATAAAGATTATTCGGCGTCGCTGGATAGTATGCCGGTACCAACCCTGATCCATGAAGTGGGACAATATGCCGTTTATCCGGCTATCAATGAAATTGAAAAATACACCGGGGTACTCGATCCGTTGAACTTCAAAGCAGTAAAAGCCGATTTAATCAAAAAGGGCCTGATTGGCAGGGCCAACGATTATTTAATGGCATCCGGAAAACTGGCTGCCATACTTTACAAGGAAGAGATTGAACGTGCTATGAAAACAAACGGAATCAGCGGATTTCAGTTATTGGATCTGCACGACTTTCCGGGACAAGGCACTGCGTTGGTCGGATTGCTCGATGCTTTCTGGGACAGCAAAGGCCTGATTACGGCAGCTGATTTCAGGCAGTATTGTTCACCGGTGGTTCCCTTAATCCGTTACGAAAAAGCAACCTTCACCAATGATGAAACCTTTAAAGCGGATGTTGAAATTATTAATTACGGAAATACAAACCTCACCGGCAAAAAACTGAGCTGGCAACTGGTTGACAAAACAGGAGCCCTGATCGGGACCGGGAGTCTTAACCTATCCGATGTCTCTATCGGAAAAAGAGTAGTGGTAGGAGCTATTACGAAAGACCTCTCGGGAATTTCCGAAGCCACCTGTTTGAAGGTGAATGTTGAAATTGAAGGGACACCTTACCGGAATTACTGGCAGGTCTGGGTTTATCCTGCGAAGACAAGCGTAATGCCCGGTGATATTGTCATTACTTCCAACCGGGACGAGGCGATGACTGCATTATCAGCCGGTAAGAAAGTATTATTCAGTCCCAAAACGGAAGAAATAAACGGCCTGGAAGGAAAATTCGTACAGGTATTCTGGAGCCCGGTACATTTTCCCGATCAACCCGGAACAATGGGATTACTGATGAATCCGGCTCATGCGGCCTTCAACTATTTCCCAACCGAAATGCATACCAACTGGCAATGGTGGGATTTATGTAAGAAATCGAAGACCATCTGTATTGATAGCATCGCCGGGGCAACTCCTATTGTCGAAAATGTGGATAATTTTATGAAGAACAGGCGTCTGTGTTCCGTTTTCGAAGCAAAAGCCGGTAACGGACAACTTATCTTTTCCTCAATGGATTTACTGACCGATACAAACCACCGGCCAGTAGCCCGGCAACTTCTCTATAGCTTAGTCGAATACATGAAAACAGCAAAATTCAAACCGGAGAATTCAATCAAGGAATCGGAATTACTGAAACTTTTGTTCGTAAAAAAATAAGAATGTCCATTATTATTTCCATAAACATCCAACAAAGCAATCACTACCCGGCTATTAAAACCTATAAAATACCAGGAGTTTTCGCATCGGAGAATCCAACCTATTGGCATGCCGGCTTGCCTGTTATTTTGAGGACTATCTAGTACTTAACGGGTGATTCGTTGGTTAGTTGTTGAAAACGAAGGAACAACGAGATGTGGTTGTCGACCTGAAATGGTTTATGGATAATAATGAACCACTCTCATTGATTACTGTTTTAATGGACATTAACTGGAACAGTCATGCAGAATTTGTAACCGACTATTACTTTGATGATATGGTCCTGAACGATAGCAATATGCCACGAGGCATTAAAATCTTACCCGATAAGGAAATGTCCTTTTTCTATGGGAATCCTGCTTCGTCTGCCAAATGGATACAAACATTAGATGTACAAAACGCAGAAAATAAAAGCGCAGTTGTTTCAAATCCATTTCCTGCTCAAACTGCTGTTTTAAATTCTTCTAAGGTATTGGAATTTGACAAGAGAGCAAGTGTTGCCTGGAGACAGGATGTGCGTACTTTATTACCCGGTGTATTTCAGGTTAACAAGTCAGTGTATTAGAAATGATCATTATTCCAGCATTAAAAAGCAGCATGTTGGACCAGAAGAATTTAACCTAATCACATTTTATAGAATTATAAAGAGAAAATCCGACACCTCTAATTTTTCAAAAAACATTTTATTAACACTCTCTATTTTATATTTAAACAAGACAACATGAAGGTCAACCTTATATTACTAATTTTATTAATGAATTCGTTATTCACGAATCTGCTGTTCTGTTCGAAAAAAGAGCCTGTTGATTACGTTGATTGTTTTATCGGAACATCCAATTCCCGTTGGATGTTAGGTCCGTATGCTCAAATGCCTTTTGGTATGGTTCAGATCGGACCGGATAATCAGGGCAACAACTGGATGGGAGGTTACGAGTATTCAAACAACAGCGTATCGGGATTCAGTCATATTCATGCCTGGACCATGGGAGGGCTTATGATGATGCCAACCACTGCGGATTTAGCATTATCCAATCCCAGCCCGGATTCGCCATTCAGGGGAGCAAATTCAGGGTATCATTCACGCATTCTTAAAGAGACTGAAAAAGCCTCACCCGGATATTACGAAGTCGAATTATATGATCATAACGTAAAAGTTGCTTTAACAGCCACCACCCGTTGCAGCTTTCAAAAATATATATTCCCGGAATGTAATGAATCCCGGGTTTTAATTGACTTACAATTCCCAACCGAATGGGATTACGGATTCACAGTTCAGGATGCTAAGATTACAAAAATCAGCAATACGGAAATAGAAGGGTATGCCGATTGTAAGTCCGGTGCATGGAGTGGTTGGAACGACTGGAAACTGTTTTTCGTTATCAGATTCAGTAAACCGTTCGAACACTTTAATGGATGGAATAATGATGTCATTAAAAAGGATGTTGATGCAATTGGCGGGAAAGGCCATGTTGGAGCTTATGTAACCTATAAAACAAATGAAGGCGATGAAGTGAAGGTCCAATCGGCCATCTCATTGGTCAGTATCGATGGAGCACGAAAAAACATGCAAGAAGAACTGATTGCTCCATTTGACTGGGATTTCAATGCCTGTGTAAAGCACTCACGACAGGTATGGAATGATTTATTGAGCAAAGTGAAAATTGAAGGAGGAAGTGAAAAAGATAAAAGGAAGTTTTATACCAATATGTATCGCGCCTATGCCGGCAAACAAACCTGGAATGATGTGGATGGGAAGTACAGGGATGCCTGTGAAAACATCCAACAATTGAAGCCCGGTCAGTCGATGTATGGTGGTGATGCTTTCTGGAATTCTTATTGGAATTTAAATGGATTATGGTCGATTGTTACCCCCAAAATTATTGATAACTGGGTGACTACCCAGTTAGAGATGTTTGAACATACCGGTTGGACCAGTAAAGGCCCAACCGGTATTGAATATTCCGGCATTATGGAAGGCTCGCACGAAATAGCCCTGATGGTTGCAGCTTATCAAAAAGGAATCCGAAAAGATGGTGAAAGCATTTATAAAGCTGTACATAAAATGGTAACCGAAAATGGCGGTACCCATCCTTGTGGTGGAACCTACGGACAAAAAAACCTCAACTGGTATGTTAAATATGGTTACATGCCCTCGGAAGTCGATGTTATTTCTAAAACGCAGGATTATGCCTACGATGATTATTGTGTAGCACAAATGGCCAAAGCTTTAAAACACAATGATGTTGCTGCAGCCTTGGAGAAAAGGTCGATGAATTATAAAAACATCTATAATCCTGTCACAAAATACGTTTGCCGCCGGGACAGTACAGGTAAATGGGATCCTGATTTTGATGTATTTTCCAACAAAGGTTTTATTGAAGGTAATTCGTGGCAATATTCCTGGTATGTACCGCATGATATAACCGGGTTGCTGTCCTTGATAGGCAAAGACACCGCTTATAACCGGTTGGTTGAAGGTTTTGAAAAGTCGCGGAAACATAATTTTGCTGCTTATGCTTTTGATTGTACAATGGGGCAATCGGCTGAATTCTATGTGAACCAGGGGAATGAGGTAAATATGAGTTCTGCTTTTATCTTCAACTATTTAAATAAACCGACGTTGTGCGAGAAATACACACGCGAGATATTAAACTCGTATTATGGTGATACCCCCTATCATGGTTGGGATGGTGATGAAGATGAAGGACAAATGAGCTCCTGGTATGTCATGTCGGCTATGGGATTATTCGAAATGAACGGTGGAGTAACCGCAAATTCAGAATTGGAGCTTACCAGTCCTATTTTTGATCGAATTACTATTTCATTAGATGCTGATTATTACGCAGGAAAAAAGTTTGTCATTGAAGCTGTTAACAACTCTCCTAAGAATTGTTACATTAAATCAGCAAGCTTAAACGGTGTAAAATTAAAAGAGCCAAGGATTCCATTTGAAGCAATTAAAAATGGAGGAAAACTTATTTTAACTATGGATAGTGATCCCAAAAAATGCACCTGGGAATTGCCCTAAAAAAACATGTAAGTAACAGAAACTAAATAATGTCGTATTATTTTAATTTAAAGGGAATAAGGGTTAGACCTTTTTGCTTAATATTTCTACTAAGGGGTCAAAAACAAAAATAAGGTTTTTGATTTAAAGCCTTTATTTTTAGATAGTAACACTCCGTGGAAAACATAACTTTCCCATACTAAAACCCTTATTTTCTTATTTATAAAAGCTGTTTTAGTCGTATTTTTCAAGAAATAAAACAGGACAATATATTGTTCCTACTACTTATATTAGAATGATCAAGCACAAATATCCGCAATTAGCAATAAAAATATCAGTTGCGGATTTAAGGCAAACTTTATTTACTGCCAAGTTGTTACGTCTGAACCTAATATTCCTAGCAAAAAACAATACTTATAAATAACGCAGATGAATTAAATATCTATTAGTTTCTATTCGGATTCTGTTACAATATTGACAGCATTTGGTAATATACTAAATACTCAACGAGAGGCAATGCAATATATTTGCAACCACTAACCGCAGCTCAAAAGGGGACTCAATTCTACACTTTTGAAATGAAATTTAATACTAATATAAAGTTAATGAAAAAAATTACTTTCGCTTTACTTTCTCTTTTATTCTCGACGAGCCTATTTGCCGTGGATAATATCCTTCTGGATTTTGAGTTGGGCACAGTTCCATCAACGGTGTCTTCCTGGCTGAATTATTCGAATGCCGGAACATCTGCCAGCACCTGGTCGATCGCAAATCCTCAAACCGATGCAGTTAACAGTACATTGAATTGTTATAAAATTACGAAGCAATCCGGCGACCCTTACTGGACCGGATTGGAAGTAAACCTGGTCTCCCCGATAATAATTACTTCTACAAACCAATATCTTCATGTGTTGGTTTACAAAAACACCACTTCGAGAATCGCACTCACGTATACCCCCGCAGGCGGAACACAAAGTCCGGATGCCTGGCTTTCGAACAGTACTACCGGTGCCTGGATTGATTATGTATTAAATATTCCTACCGGAACCAGTTTAAAAACTTTTGCCATTAAAATAGCTGATGATCCGGGAAATTATTATTTCGATCAAATTATGCTTTCAGACAATCCTGCTTCTATTTCCAGGACTCCGGTAACAATCGATCCCGCCATACAAAGCCAGATAATTGAAGGTTGGGGTGCATCACTCTGTTGGTGGGCCAATATTATGGGTGGATTTTCCGATTCAAAAATTAAAACTATTTGCGACTGGATTACTGATCCGGTCAATGGTTTAAATATGAATATCTTTCGATTTAACATTGGTGGCGGTGATGACCCGACTCATAACCATATGCGGACTGATGGTGGTGCCATGCCCGGGTATAAGGCTTCGCTTGCTGCACCCTACGACTGGACGCAGGATGCCAATCAGCGTAAGATTTTGCAACAATTAATCGCATCGCGTGTTGCCAAAACAGGAGTCAATGACATACAGCTTGTCGGATTCTCAAATTCCCCCCCTTACTGGATGACGCGCAGCGGTTGTTCCGCAGGAAGTGTAGAGGGAAATGTAACTAATTTAAGATCGGATATGTTTGATGAATTTGCCGATTACCTGACAGAAGTCGCAAAATACTATCACGATAATTTAGGAATAAGCTTTAATTACCTGGAACCATTTAACGAGCCGGATGGTGCGTGGTGGAAAGCCTACGGGAATCAGGAAGGATGCTATTTTTCGGATAATGACCAGATGGTCATGATCCGGGCGCTTTATACGAAACTTTCGGCTAAAAACATGTTGTCGTACTGTCAGATTACAGCGAATGATGCCAATCAAATAGACAATGGTTATAATAGCGTGATGGCGTATAAAAATGCTGGTGATATTTTAGCAAAAATGGCACTTATCAGTGTTCATACCTACGGGGGCAGCAAAAGAGCCGAACTGGCATTATTTGCCAAAGGAAATGGAAAAAAACTCTGGCAATCGGAGTCAGGACCAATCGGCATCAGCGGAACGAACGAACATAATATAATGGTTATGTCCGATCGTATTATTACCGATATGCGCGATTTGAAATGTTCAGCCTGGAACGATTGGCAAATAGGTGGAGATGGAGGTGCCACAAACAATCCATGGGCATTAATTGTTAGTACATATAGCAACAATCTAAATCCAATTAGTAAAGGTATAGCCTTTTATATTCGTGCACAGTACAGCCGGTATTTGAAAGCAGGTTACACTTTAATTAATAACTCTGCGGATAATGTTTTAACGGCAATCAGTCCTGATGCGACTGAACTTGTGATTGTAATCAGCAATCAGGCTACTTATACTCAGAAATACTCATTTGATCTTTCAAAATTCTCTAACCTTGGGAAAGTGCAACAAATACGGACCCGTGTACAGGAATCATTAGGAATTAAAAATTCAGTAACTCTTTTCAATATTACAGGGAATTCATTTACTTACGATGCTTTATCTGAATCGGTAACAACCTTTGTGGTCCCAATTAACCAAGCTCCGGCTGCCGTGAACGAAGTAGAAAAGAACCTGGGAGATATGTACTATTCGAACGGGGTAATACATACAAATTTTACGAATGACCAGCCTATCAATATCTCAATTTATAACACAATCGGACAACTGATAAAGAATTACGGCAAAGTATCTTTCTGTGGAATTCAACCGGTCTATTTAAAAAGTGGTTTTTATATTGTTAGCACAAAAATAGGAAACAAAACAATTTCAAGGAAAATAGAGGTTTATTAAAGTTTTATCTTAAAAAGCAGCCTTTGATACAACTCGGATAGCTTCTGATACAATAATTAAAGTTTCAAAAATGCAATATAAGTAGTTTTGCATGACTATTCAATTAATATTTATTTACTAATTACTAATTAAAAACACTCTTATGAAAAAACTAATTTTACTCGCAATGGCAATTTATTGCTTTGGTTTCATCTCAGCACAAACTGAGACAAAACTTTTTACCGGGGATACTACTCCCAGTCTATTTTCCCGCATTGATTTTGTCTCTTGGGGTATGGGCGATGCGGCAAATAATTATGTGAATTATGGAACAGCCGATGCACCTGCATTTACCGAAGTTGCAACAAACCCGGATAAAACAGGGTTGAATGCAACAGATAAAGCATTACATCTGACTTCGCTTAAAGGTCATAGCTGGTGGCCGGATTTTTTAGATTTCACCTTAACAGCACCTATTACCATTACTGCAGATAATCGCTACTTGCATATCTATCATTTTCGCGAAAATCTGAATAAAGGTTTCAGTGTAAACATCAATAATGAAAAAACTTGGGATGATCCTGATAAAGGAACAAAAAGGTTTGATTCGAATCTAACCACAGCCGGAAAATGGGAAGATGTTGTTGTTGACCTGAAATGGTTTATGGATAATAATGAGCCACTTTCCATGTTTTGTGTTTTAATGGATACAAACTGGGGCGCAGATGCAGAACCTACAACCAACTATTATTTTGATGAAATAGTGTTAAACAACAGTAATCTGCCACGCGGTCTTAATATTTTGCCGGATACTGAAATGTCCTTGTTCTATGGAAACACTGCTTCTTACAACAAGTGGGTAAAATCAATAGATACACAAAACACAGAAAATGCTTATTCTATCGTAGCTAACCCTTTCACTACTCAAACTGCCGTACTGAACTCGGCACAAGTTGTTAAATTTGACAAGAGTGCCAATGCTGCATGGTGGCAAGGATTTCGCACTTTATTACCTGGTGTATTTAAGGTTAACGACGGAAAACAATACTATCTGCACGTGATGGTCAATATTCCAACCATGGATCCAGCACAAGATCCTTATATTATTCAACTGAATGCAAAAGATTTTGCAGGCAATCAATTAGATAGTGGCGATTTTCAAAAATACTTTAATTCAGATGCCGGTAACTGGATGGATATGGTATTGGATGTAACTTCATTAGGTTATATACAGGAATTTACAGTACGTTGTGATGTTCGAAAGGATGCAAATGATGCTTATATAAATTCACCTGCCGGCACATTCTATATTGATGCTGTATCAATTGACACGAATCCGGATCCACGGACCACAGTTACTGCTCCGAATGCAGTTAACAATCCTAACCAAAATAACCTCAAAGTTTATTCTGCAAATCACAACGTGGTTGTGGAAGGGAATGCAGCTTCTGTTGAAGTTTACAATATGTTAGGCAAGTCTTTAAACAAAGCTACAGCAACCGGATCAAAGACAGTATTACCTGTTAGCCAAGGTGGTGTATATTTAGTTAAGACGACTACAGCTGATGGTAATGTTTCAAATTCTAAGGTTTTAGTAAAATAAAAATAGATTGTTGATTTTATAATAAGGGGGAGAATAGCTCTCCTCCTTATTTTAAAATTTGTTGTATTTCTAATAGTAGGATTTAGATCCTGTTTTAAATTCTACATATCAAGATAGTAATCACCTTATTTCTTGTCTTAATAATCAATAATTATGAAAAGAATACACGAAAGAAACTTCTTTCATGGCATTTTCTTAGCCTGCTTCACTTTCCTTTTCCTATTTTTAGGAACCTCGTGTCAAAAAGATGCCGCGGATGACCTGTCTACAAAGCTTGTAGGAACCTGGCATCAGACGTCCCAAACAATAAATGGCATTCCTGCCGCAAAAGATAGTACCCGCCTTTTAATGCAAATCAATGCAAATCAGATCTGCATCCTTTGCGATTCTTCAGCTGCTGCTATCAAAGCTAAAAAAATCATCAACAGATCCGGTTGGAGTTATACCGGCGGATCGTTCAATATTGCCATTGATTTACCGGCCTCCTGGAGTCCTGTTGCTGAGGTGAACCAGCTTACACTTCAACGTCTTGACTTTAACCAGACCGGTGGAATCAGCAAAACTACACTCCAATTTGAACGTGTAACCAACATCGACATCAAATAATCAAAAAATACATACATGAAAACAGTATATAAGCTTTTGATCCTGCTTTTACCATTATATATTCTCTCATCTTGCCAAAAAGACACTTACGAACCCAGTTTGGCGGTTGGATTATGGAAACAGGTTTCAGTTACAGAAGATGGTGTCCCGATGACTTTGACCCCGGAACAAGGCACCTGCAAATTGTTGATTGATGGAAACGGTGCTTATCGTTGCTATCATCAATCATTCAAATCATACAATAGCGGAAATGGTCCAACTTCCTTCTATGGCACCTGGAGTATGCTGGATGGCAAATGGATTAACTTTACTACCGATAAATGGGAATTAATAGCGACTCTAACAACTGATAGTGACAAGGTGGTATTGGCTCATAAAAGGGTTGCTATTGCTCCTAAAGACACAATTACAGTAATTGACACACTCAAGAGTGTACAAAAACAGTGGGCTCAATATCATATACAATCCCGTTTCACCATTTTGCAATTATCAAAAACTGAAATGGAAATAAGGCTCAAAACATTTGTAGGTGAAAAAAAATATGCTCTTCTTTTTGCTCCAGCACCAGTTGATTTTATAGAATTAATACCGGCACCTGCCGGGAAGCCTATTTATATTCCCAAGTTGGTTACCGACGATAATTATTGGATTATCCGAAATGAATTGCAGACTTTGAAAACGTACGTTTTCAAGTTTAAGAAAGAATCCTATTGATAACTCAAATGAAGATATTTATGAAGAAAATAATATTTCTGGCTTTCATGGCCCTACTTGTAATGGTGCCAATACAAGCACAACAGACTCATAAGGTAACAGGGAAAGTCACAGATTTAAAGACCGGAGAAGAGTTGATTGGTGTAAATGTGAAGATTAAAGGGAGTACTAAAGGAACTATTACCGATTTCAATGGTAATTATTCATTGGACGGAGTTAATCTAGCATCGGATGTTATCCTGTTTACTTATGTCGGATATGGTGAATTGCAAGAACCGGTTAAAAATCGTTCAGTTGTAAATGTTCAGTTAAGCGATTCGGAGAAACAATTAAATGAAGTTGTAGTGGTGGGATATGGTTCTCAGAAGAAAGAATCAGTTGTTGGATCTATATCGTCCATTAATAATAAAACACTTGTAAGCTCACCGGCTTCCAATATCTCTCAGTCATTAGCCGGAAAATTAGCCGGTGTTCAGGTTGTCCAATCTTCCGGTGAAATTGGCAGTGATGTGGCCAATATATATATTCGAGGTATGGCAACCTGGAATGATGCCTCTCCACTGATTGTTGTAGATGGTATTGTGCGGGCAGAATTTGCAAAAATAGATCCGAATGAAATAGAATCCATCAATATCCTGAAAGATGCATCCGCAACAGCCGTTTTTGGAGTAAAGGGGGCAAATGGCGTTATTATAATAACAACAAAGAGAGGTGAGTTGGGAAAACCAAAAATTTCTATAACTTTTCAGGATGCCATTACCCAACCAATCAATATACCTCAACCTCTTGGAGCGTATGATGCAACCAGTCTTCAATACTTAGCTAACTGGGGCGGCTATAAGACCCAGACGCCACTGACAAAAGGCGGAACGCTGGCATACGATTTATTATTATATCGCACCGGTGCTTCACCATGGACGCATCCCGATGTAAATTGGGTCAATACCATTATGAAACCTGCCTCGTCGCAACAACAATACAATGTTAATATCTCCGGGGGAACTAAGACGGTAAGATATTTTGTATCCGGTGGATTTATTAATCAAAACGGTTTTTACAAAAATGATAACACGACAGACTATTCACGATTTAATTTTCGTAGTAACCTGGATGTCGATGTTTCAAAAGATTTAACGGCCTCATTAAATTTAGGTTCACGCGTTGAAGACCTAAATTCGCCAACCAGCACCATCTGGAGTAGTTGGAATATTTATCGGGGTGCGTTTGCCACATCAGGTAGAAATTATCCAGTTTATAACCCGGACGGATCCTATGCCGCCGGAAGCAATCTTGTTGCAAATCTGTTAGGAGCGGGCATTTACAAAGATGTAAAAAGCACACTTGAGTCCAGTTTAAGTTTAAATTATAAACTTGATTTTATAACGAAAGGGCTTTCAGTCAAAGCACAAACATCCTTCGATACGCAAGGTGAAAATGGACGCTCGTGGTCAAGATCTACCGCACAATATTTATATGATCAAAGTACAGATACTTATCAGCCATTTGGTACTACTCAGGATAGGCCCCTGTCGTATAGTGGAGTTCAAAAGAATTATAGCTGGTACAAGTTCTATATGGAAGCTGGGCTGAATTATAACCGCACATTCGGTAAAAGTTCTGTTACAGGGTTACTTTTAGCAGACAGAAATGAATTAGTCAATAACGATGAAGTTCCTTATCGTGACCAGGGATTAGTCGGCCGTGTTACATATGATTATGACAAACGATACTTTGGAGAATTTAACGTAGGCTATAATGGATCTGAGAATTTTCCAAAACAAAACCGGTATGGACTTTTCCCTGCTTTTTCAGCCGGCTGGTTGGTCAGCAATGAAGATTTTATTGCTAACACTTCCCTTTCAAGGATTATTACAAATTTAAAAATCAGAGGATCCCTGGGTTGGGTTGGTAATGATAAATTAAACATAAACAATGTACCTCAACGGTTTATAAATTTGCAACAGTTCACAAATACAGGTGGATACACGTTTGGTACCGGCGACAATGGCTATTCCGGAATTCAACAAGGAATTATTGCCAATCCAAAGGTACAGTGGGAAGTATCGCGAAAAGAAAATATTGGTTTTGATTCTGAATTTTTTAAAGGCTTATTTGGAATTACTTTCGATTACTTCTACGAGTACAGAAATAATATATTAACTGATATTTCTGCGGTAATGCCTCAATATGTTGGTGCAAGTTTCGCTGTGGCTAATATCGGAGAAACTGAGAATCAGGGATTCGAAATTGAGTTAAAACATAATTTAAAAGTGAACAAAGACTTTAGTTATTATGTAAAAGGGAATTTCACCTACAATGTAAACAAAGTGTTGAAAAAAGCAGATCCGCTGGGTTTATTACCCTATCAAAAGGAAGAAGGATATCCTATCGGAACGCCTAAAATGTGGACCAATACCGGCTATTTCAGCAGTTATCAGGAAATTAAAAACAGCCCGACACAATTAGGAGTTAATAATGGAATATCCGGAAATATAGAAATTATACCCGGTGATTTAAAGTTCCTCGATTTTAACCATGATGGGGTCATCAATCAAGCAGATGCCTATCGTCAGGGCTATGGTACTGTTCCTCAAATTCAATATGGTGTTACCTTAGGTGGTACCTGGAAGTCATTCGATTTTTCCATTTTGTTCCAAGGCTCAGCCAATGCGCTATTTATGAAGCAGTGGGAAATCATGTGGGCTTTTTCCAACAATGACAATGTGTTCCAAAAACATGATTATTATTGGGCTCCCGAAATTGCAAATAGCGCCCAATTTACTCGTTTTTATGGAAAATCATGGGTCAATAATGAACGCTACTACTCGACATACGAAGCCGGGTCGGGTGATTATCTCCGCATTAAAAATGTTGAAATAGGATACAGTTTACCAACTTCATTAATTCACAAAATAAAAATGTCAAGTGTAAGGGTTTATCTGTCATCAATTAATACCTTTATGTGGGCGAAAGAGCCCTACCTTGATCCGGATAACCGGGATATACGCGGCGGATTAATGCCACCAACCCGGGCTTTCAATGTTGGATTGAATGTTAACTTTTAAATGAAACATGTTATGAAGAAAATTAAATATATTTTCCTATTCCTGGTGTTGGGATTAACGGCCTGTGATAAATTCCTGGATGTTGCACCGGATGTAAACCTCAATGAAGATAAAGTATTCACCAATTTTGTCAATGCCCAGGCATTCCAGGCCGACATTTACAGTGGATTGACACAGCGATTTAACGCAATAGGATCTTATTTGCCGGTTCCTATGTCATCGGCTTCCGATGAATCAGAATCCAATGCCGGATATTTTGGAACCAAACCATTCAATATGGGTAATTATGATGATGTTGATGCGAATATCAGTTTTTATTATACAGCTATACGAAAAGCCAATTTGTTTTTGAAAAATGCAAACAGAATACCGTTCCCAGATGGCTTAACAAAACAAAAGATGTTAGGTGAGGTCTATTTCTTACGCGCATTTTATTTTAATGAAATGTTGAAACGTTTTGGAGGGATGCCTATTTTAACTGAGAAAAACGGTTTATTTGCCCCTGGAGATAACTTGATGCTTCCCAGGAACACCTACCGTGAATGTTTCGCTTTCATAATGGATGATTTAAGTAATGCCATAAATTCTTTGCCGGTTACATTGAATACAAATGAATATGGACGGGCTACTAAAGGAGCGGCAATGGCTTTGAAAGCACGCGTTTTGTTATATGCAGCCAGTCCGCTTTTTAGTAAGGCAACCGGTATCTGGGGAATAGGTGGAACAACCGACGATTGGTATGATAAAGATGGAAAAACATGGTGGCTGAAAGCCGCAGAAGCAGCTCAAGCAGTCATTGATCTGAAAGATGCAGATGGAAATCCTGTTTATGCGCTTTACCAGACCGGTGCGGCCAATAAAGCAGATGATTATCAAAATTTATTTTTTAAACGTAGAGAGCAAGGCAATAACGAAATAATATTCTATAAACACGAAGCTCCGGTTGGATTTGGGGATGCACAAATAAGTGTTTGGGCACCAAGTGGTACAACTTTCGGAGGTTCAGGTGCAGTACAGCCAACCAACAATTTTGTTAAACTTTTCGAAATGTCGAATGGGAAATACATTGATGAGCCCGGTTCAGGATACGATCCGACAAACCCTTACATAAACCGTGATCCCCGGTTTTATAAAACTATTATTTATCAGGGAAGCACTTGGCAGGGGACAACAGTTGATATGTCAACAACTACAGCTCAATTTGATCCAGGAGCATTCTTAACCGGTTATTTTGTACGGAAGTATCTGCCGGAAGAAATAAAAAAGAACACTACAACAACATCTTATCATAACTGGATATTTTTCCGTTTAGCCGAAATGTATTTGAATTATGCCGAGGCAATGAATGAAGTGGAAGGACCCACACAACGCGTTCGTGATGCTGTTAATGCAGTTAGAAGTCGTTCCGGAGTTATCGACATTCCTGTTAGCCTTACTCCAGACAAATCGTCCATGCGAAAACGCCTCCAACGTGAACGGGCTATTGAACTAAGCTTTGAAGAACACCGCTGGTGGGATGCCCGCCGATGGAGTACGGGTGAAGATGGTGAATTAGCCGCGAAATGGTTTGGTGGCCCGATGTACCGTGTTACCATTACGAAATCCGGAAGTAGTGTTACTTATAACGAAGATACTTACTTTACACGTATTTATCAACCTCATAACAATTTGTACGAAATTCCGATAGCAGAAATGTACAAAAATCCATTATTCGTACAAAACCCTGGTTATTAAATGTATTAAGTCACATCGAAAATAAATCTATTATGATGACAACAAAGAAAAAACCGGAAATAATACTCTTATCGTTATTTTTCCTGTTCTCAATTTTTACTTATGCTCAAGATAATACTATCATCAAGGGTAGAATTACCGATAAATCAGGTAACCCAATTGGTAACGTTGTAGTATCCGTCTTGGATGAATTTACACAGGTATCTTCGGAGCAAACGGGCGATTTTTCTATTTCTTCTTTGCCTGGAAAAGTTCTGTTATTTAGCAAAATAGGATATAAATCTTTACGCTATGAAATTAAAAATCGGACCGACGTTAAGATTCAGCTTGAAAAACAGATCCCAGAACAAGAATATCAGGTTGCTTACGGAGTTCGGACAAAATCAACACTCACCTCTGCTATTTCTACAATTTCTGCAGAGGATTTATCAAAGGCACCCGTTTCAACCTTGGGAAATGCTATTCAAGGACTCGGATCGGGACTCACCGTCTTACGTACAGTTGGTGCTGAACCGGGTTGGGATCAACCTAGTATTTATATCCGTGGCATTCAATCGTTTGGTAGTGGTGTGGCACCACTGGTATTAGTGGACAATGTGGAACGTGATTTTTCCCAGTTAGATCCACAGGAAATTGAGTCGTTCACTGTTCTAAAAGATGCTGCAGCAACAGCCATGTATGGTATGCGTGGAGCAAATGGTGTCATTTTAGTTACAACTAAGAAAGGTTTTGTGGGAAAATCGGTGATTTCATTAACGGCTCAATACGGAATGCAATCACCTACACGTTTACCACAATATCTCGGTTCCCAGGACTACGTGAAATATCGTAATTTAGCTTTGAGGAATGATTACAACAAGTTATCTGACTCCGAATTTAGTTCATTGTTCCTGAATAACCCGCAAAATAATCCGGCCAATTACAATGGAAGTAATCCTTATTTATATCCCAATACAAATTGGTACGACTCATTTTTAAACAGCACGGCACCTCAGCAGTCCTACAATTTATCATTTCGGGGAGGTACAGAAATTGCTCAATACTTTGTGATGTTAGGAATAGTAGATCAAAAAGGATTGTATAATTTCACGGATGTGAACCCCGGATATTCGACACAAAATGATTTCTCGCGCTATAATTTCAGATCAGCGGTAGATGTAAATTTATCTAAGGATTTGAAAATTGGTGTAAATCTGGGTGGACGGGTCGAGAACCGCCACACCCCAACTTCAGGAGCAGGTTCTATTATATCTGCACTCTCCAAATTGCCGCCAACTATGCCAATTTTCAATGAAGATAATTCAATTGCTGGTTCGTCTGTATATAAATATAATCCATATGGAATGATTGCAAAATCGGGCTTTCAGGATAGGTTCGCACGGTATGTACAAGGAACTGTTACAGCGGATTTAAAGTTAGATGATATACTTAAAGGACTTTCTGCCAATGCCTTGTTTGGGTTTGATGCTTCAAAACTATATGGCAGATCCAAAAGTCAAAATTACGCTGTGTTTCAACAAAATGTGGATAATACTTATACACAGTTTGGACAAAATTCAAGCATTGATTTGAAGTATTCGGGTTGGGATAGCAGTTTTGGCTTGATGATGAATTATATGGGCGGATTATCATACGATCGGATTTTAGGCGAAAATCACTTTGCTGCCGATCTAAAATATATGCAATCAAGTATGTCGACAGATGGCGACAATCCTGATTATCGTAATCAAGGTGCATTTGGAAGGGCAACTTATACTTTTGATAACAGGTACACCGGTGAATTTGGTTTTGCTTATAATGGTTCTGAAGATTTTGCAAAAGGAAAGCGGTTTGGTTTCTTCCCTACTATTTCGGGCGCCTGGGTCATTTCGAATGAGGATTTCCTAAAAAGCAACGAAACGTTAAACTTTCTGAAATTGAGAGGATCGTATGGGAAAGTAGGCAATTCGAACATTGGAGTTGGATACCGTTTTCCATTTGAAGAAAAGTTTTACGGTGGCAGCGGCTATTCTTTTAATAAAGCATCGACCGATGGATCTTATGAAGGTCGGATTGCCAATCCGGCTATCACCTGGGAAGAATCCCTGAATGGTAATATCGGATTAGAAATAGGGCTATTGAAAAAATTGGACGTAGATATTGACTTTTTTAACAACAATCGCACTCAAATTATTACTGATCCTTCGAACGTTCTTCCAAGTTTTATTGGCCAGGATTTACCTTACGTAAATGATGGTTCGGTACGCAGCCAGGGTTTTGAGATTACCTTGAAACACAATAACAGGATTGGCGATTTCTCTTATACAATTCAGGGAAATGTGTCATTTGCTAAAAATAAAATTACAGCAAAACAGGAAGTTGCCGGATTGAACTCGTGGGAATATAGGACCGGACAAGCCGTAATGCAACAATGGGGTTTGCAGGTAGCTCCCGGTAGTTTTTTTAAAGACCAGGCGGATATTGATGGTTGGGCAAAGTCCTCTTATGGAACCGTACATCCGGGTGATGTGAAATATGTTGATCAAAACCATGATGGTATTATTGATAGTCAGGATTATGTGCCGTTAGGCAAGCCATCGGTTCCTGAATGGAATTTCGGGCTCACATTAGGTTGCGGCTACAAAGGATTCGATTTCAATGTGTTATTTACAGGTATTGCTAACCGTAGCTTGTTTATGAATAACAATGTTTTTTGGGGAATGCAGGATAACAATAATATAACAGCCGAAGTTGCCGAAAATTCCTGGGGAGTTAGCTCAAATCCAACCTATCCACGACTGACCACTCTATTAAATCCTAACAATTACCAACCTTCGTCACTTTGGTTGAAGAACGTAGATTTCTTGAGAATTCAAACCTTGGAAGTAGGATATAGTTTACCGAAAAAAATGCTTAGTAAGGCTAATATCAGTGAAGTAAGGTTTTTTGTAAATGCATACAATCTTTTTTCCTTTGATAGTTTGGGAAAATATAATCTGAGTGCTGAAATACCCAATGCAGGCGTAACACTTTATCCTGAGACCAGAGTAATCAATATTGGTACAAGCCTGAAATTTTAAATAGAATGAAAAATATGAAAAAACGTATTCTTATATTAATGACTATCGGAGCTGCTTTTATGACACAATCGTGCTCCGATTATCTTACCAAAGATGCCAATGTTGACACCACATTGAACTATCAGGAAATATTCTCAGATGTTCATTACGCCCCCGGATTTTTAAACAACATATATAATAATATTCCGGATGGATATACACGGTTTAATGGTGCCATGTTAGCTGCTGCCTGCGATGAAGCTGTATGTTCTAATGCGGGTTCTTCAATTCAATTGTTCAATAACAATGCAATTAATTCCAGTACGAATCCCGATGATCAATGGGGTAATATGTATCGGGGGATCCGCAAATGCAATATCTTCTTAAAAGAATTAGCATCTGACGGTATTATTACAAAAACAAATAGCATTCCTGTCGTTGAAAGTATTAGTACTCCTACGGGTCCTAAATCTGTAAATACTCGTAATTATTATAAAGGACAAGCACTGTTTTTAAGAGCCTATTTCCATTTTGAATTACTTAAGCGTTATGGAAATATATTTTATGTAAGTAAAGTTTTGGATCCGTTTAATGAGACTGAATTGTTTGCAGGAAAGCAACTTCCTTACAGCCAAGTCGTCGATTCTATCGCAAACGACTGTGATTCTGCAGCCAGCTATATGCCGGCAACCTATCCGGATGTAAGTTACAGCGGTCGTCCAATAAGTTGGACCGCCTTAGCTCTAAAATCAAGGTTGTTCCTATATGCTGCCAGTCCGCTTAATAACCCGACCAATGATTTAGCAAAATGGAAACGAGCTGTTGATGCATCAAAAGTAATAATTGACTCAAAAAAATACAGCTTGAATTCATTGAGCTCAATTTTTACATCGCTTTATAATAATGAGATTATATTTGCAAATCAAGCGATTAACCGCAATGATATAGAAGCCTATAATTATCCGGTTAGTTACCAGGGATCTGGTCTTATGAATCCAACCGAAGATTTGGTTGAAGCTTTTGGTATGGGAGCTACCACCTTTAAAAACCGGTATGCAAATTATAATTCCAGTGATCCGTACAGTTTAAATAGTACGAAAAAAAGAGAAGACAGGTTTCGCTATACGGTTTTCTACAATACCAGTAGATTGATTAATTTAAGCAATCCAAAGGATACGATTGTGGCTACTTATGTCGGTGGTAAAGATGGTTTGTTTTCAACTCCAACTGCTACCAAAACAGGTTACTATATGAGTAAATTCATAGACCAATCACTCAATTTAAGTAAAGGGAATACCAGTTACCGGGCTTGGGTTAACATGCGGTATGCTGAAATCTTACTGAATTATGCTGAAGCATTGAACGAATATGACAATACCGGGGCAAATTTTACAACAATCGTTAGTACTCTTAATTTAATTAGAAACAGAGCAAACTTAAAACCGTTGGATGCTGCAGATAAGACATTGCTGCAAGACCAATCTCAAATGCGCGCCTATATCAAACTGGAACGCAGGCTTGAATTAGCTTTTGAAGAACATCGCTTTTGGGATTTACGCCGTTGGAAAGATGCTGAAACTGTATTGAATCAAACTGTAAAAGGAATGCGTATAACAAGAGATGATTCCGGAAATTACGTTTATACTGTTTTTGATGCGGATACACGTGTGTTCGAACCCAAAATGTACTGGTATCCGATCCCTCGCACCGAGATATTGAAATATCGAAGTGCCGGAAAAACTATTGTTCAAAATCCGGGTTGGGAATAGAATTCAATTAATAATTCATAATTTTCAATTCATAATTGATTGAAAAAAGTAATACAGAAAAAATATGAAACGAATAATAAGTATCGCCACTATTGTCATTGCACTTGGACTGGTATCGTGCCAAACGGCTGAAGATATTAGTAATGGATTAGATCATCAGGTTCCCGACTGTAAAGCTCTCACGCTAACGGCCAACGGGCAAACAAAGGTAATAAGTGATAGCATTTCCTCTCTTCTTCTCTGGGGAGTTGTGCCACAAACAAACATGGAAAAGATAACGCTCCCGACTGTGACAGCCACCAAGGGAGATACTATCACCATTAGTGTTGTGCTCAGTGATAATGTTGCCCTTAAAACGGCTGATTTGGCTTATGCGGACTGGTTGTTTGATAAGTATATAAACTTCACAAATCCGGAAGGCAATATTCCCAAAACACCCAAGAGTTACACATTCATAGCTAAAGTTGCTGTACCAGACAATGCTGTTACAACACCGTGGCTTGAGGACTACTATTTTAACGATGGATCTTCAATGAAAATAACACAGGCGTACCATAAATTAACGTTGACAGTCGTTGATATAAATATGAATCAGCGAATAATTCCCATCTTCGTGAAGGTAGAATAACAACCATTGAGGGTTATTATTTAAGGACGTTCGATATAAGGATTAAAAATGAGTCAGGGTAATTTAGTTGAAACCAACCTGACTCATTTTTGATCCTATATCGAACGTCCTTTGTTCTCGGTAAGACAATAAACCGTATGGCAGAAAGAATAATAAATGCCGAGCCCATACGGGAATGTACCATCGCTGAAAATTAGCAGAAAGTCTTAAAACTTTATTCCCCTGTTTATAAGCAACAAAGACATATGACAATTAGACAATTAGGTCGAACTTACGTTAATTCGAAGAAACGGCAGAGGAAGTTTACGCTATAATTTCTAAGACCTAATTTGCTCTCTATAAAAAAATGGCTAATTCCCTTGAACAAAGTGTTCTCTGGTTCCGAATTAATTTAAGCAACAGTAACTAACAGGAATATTTATTTGAGGAAGTTTAGACCTATTTTGATACTTCAATTTTTCCACAGAACTCTTTGTTTCGATAGCTTAATCTATATAGATAAATTCCGGAAGGCA
>JAUZOM010000010.1 GCA_030706465.1 Bacteroidota bacterium
ATTCATAACATACTGAAATAAGAATATTTTATTATTCTTACTTCAGTTCTCAATCTTTTTAGTAGCATGCTCTGTAGGCGGCTCTCCCGAAATCAATGAATTGCTGCCACCTAACGCCAAAAAATATTGAACATAAATAATGAAAAATTAGAAATGAATACTTTTTTATTACTACCGGGAAAATTTTTCCGTTTTTTTCTTTTATCATTAATTCTATCTATAAGTCTAGGTTCGCGTGGTTGGGCTAACGTTCAGCTGCCACAGATTTTTAGCGATAATATGGTTTTACAGCACGATGCACCTGTTATCTGGGGTAAAGCAGATCCTGGTGAAAAAATTAAAATTTCTGTAGGCGAAAAGTCTGTTCGTATCACTGCCGGAACCGATGGGAAGTGGAGGGTAAAACTACCTGTTTTAAAAACGGGAGAATTGGTGGAAGTTGTTGTAAAAGGCAAGAATAAAATCCTCATTAAGAATGTATTGATTGGTGATGTTTGGATAGGGGCAGGACAGTCGAATATGGTTTGGCCGCTTAAGTCGATGGAAAATGCGGATGCTGAAATGGCCGCAGCTAATTTTCCAAAAATTCGTCTTTTTACTGTTAAAAATGTTGGTTCTGCCTATACTCCTCAGGACGATTTAAAAGGCCAGTGGGTAGAATGCAGTCCGCAAACCGTCAGTGATTTTTCTGCAGCCCTTTACTTTTTTGGTATCAATCTCTATAATAAACTTAAATGTCCCCTGGGCCTAATTGTTGATGCCTGGAGCGGATCGCGTATTCAATCGTGGATGCCCTTAGATGTCCTTAGAACTGATCCACAAACCAGACAAGAGAGTGATGATCGTCTTGAAACCCTTGATAATCCTGAAAATTTAAGGAAATATAATGAGAGGCAACTTGCAGATTGGCAGAGTAAATGTGCTGAAGCTAAAGAAAAAGATATTGCAGCTCCAGGAAAACCGGCACCTACTACTCCTTTATATCGCGACCGTCCTGGTGGCTTGTACAATTCAATGATTGCCCCATTAGTCGGTTTGGGCATGAAGGGAGTACTTTGGTATCAAGGCGAATTTAACGCTTCGGATGCTGATCAATACGCAAGGTTGTTGCCCATGATGATCAATGACTGGCGTCAGGAATGGGAAAGTGGTGATTTCCCATTTATTGTGGTTCAGTTGCACAATGTCAATCAACCATCAACTTATCCAACCGAATCTTTATGGGCCAGATTAAGGGAAGCACAGCTCAAGGCGCTTGACTTAAAAAATACAGCAGTAACAATAACCATAGATACAGGTGATGGAGAATTACATCCGAAAACAAAAAGGAAGCTGGGCGAAAGAGCTGCGGCATCAGCTTTAAAACTGGCTTATGGAATGGATATCCCAGCCGATGCCCCACTCTATGATGGTTATAAAATTGAAGAGAATAAAATACGCATCTTCTTCAAAAATACTGCTGGAGGTTTGGAGTCAAAAGATGGAAAACCAATTGTTGGCTTCACCATCGCAGGTAGTAATTATAAGTTTGTAAATGCTCAGGCAGTGATTGATGGGAATAGTGTAGTAGTATGGAATAATCAGATATCTGTGCCTGTTGCAGTGCGCTATGCCTGGGCACAATTTCCCATAGTAACCCTTTATAACAAAGCTGGATTGCCAGCCTCTTCTTTTCGCACGGATCATTGGCCTATGAATGTGAAAAATTTTAATGGTGATACTATTAAAAAAAGTGTTATAAAAAAGCTTCTTCATCCCGACTATACATCTTCACCCATGAAAGATGTGGAGAAAATATATACCAGTTTTGAATTTAAGGTATCAGAAAAAGATGAACAGGTATTGCCTTACAGGTTTCACCAGCCTAAAGTAGAACCAGGGAAAAAATATCCTTTGGTTCTTTTAATGCATGGTGCTGGTGAAAGAGGATTTGACAACCGTCTTCAACTCTTGCGCTTAAAAAGCCTGCCTTTTTGGGAAAAAAATCCCTGCTTTGTCATTGCCCCGCAGTGTCCACAAAAACCGGCTGATGGTACCGATGGTGAGTCGGTATGGGTCCTGACTTCTTTCGGAGCTCCTTCCCATAGCATGAAGGATAAACCAACCTGGCCTATGCAGATGACAATGGACCTGCTCAATAAAATTATTGCTGAATATCCTGTAGATCCAACACGAGTTTATGTTACTGGACTTTCTATGGGAGGCTTTGCTACCTGGGAACTCATACAGCGTATGCCTGACAAATTTGCGGCAGCCATTCCGGTTTGTGGAGGTGGCGATACGGCTCTGGCAAAGAAACTTGTGAATATTCCTCTTTGGATTTTTCATGGTGATGAAGATAAGACTGTAATGACCCAACGTTCGCGTGATATGGTTAAATGTATTACAAATGCCGGCGGGCACCCCAAATATACGGAATATCCCGGTGTAGGTCATGATGCCTGGGGCAGAACATACAACAACCCTGATGTCTGGGATTGGCTTTTTACCCAAAAAAAGAAAGATGTTTCAAGGGCCCCATCTGTTATAAAACCCATTGCTCATGCCCAATATACACCTCAGCGTAAGGATGATGTTGCTTGGGAAAACGATCGAATGGCTTTCCGTTTATATGGTCCGGTTTTGGAAAAGACTGAACCAACTGGCAGTGGGATAGATGTTTGGGTGAAGTCCTGTGATACTTCCGAATTGACCATGGGTATAGGGATCGCTAAACTTAAAGGAGGTCAGCTCTATCAGAATAAAAAAAACCGTGGTGATGGCTTACTGGCAACCGGAGAATCCCAAACATGGAATCATTGGCTGTGCGGTACTTGTTTCTCCGAAGGATATGATTGGATTTGCCGAAGATAAACTTAACTGGTTGACATGAACGGTAACGGCATTTACGATGGCCCTGATGACATGAATATTAGGTGGTGCGACATAAACGATGACGGCGTGCCCAATGTACAGGCCTTTCCCATTAATCCGAAGGAAGGGGAACTTATGCCCGAAATACAAACTGGAAATCTGGTTTGGTTGGTATGGAAAAACCATGACCAGTGCAGGGGACTTGGCTGGATTAATTGGAAAAAGTTCAATTTTGATTCCGGGGTTTTTCCGGCACCTGCAATTGGTTACCCCATTATCACGGAAACAATGAAAGTAGGTAGTCTATATCCCGGAATTATGATGCTGGAAAAGAAAAGTAATGGAAAAATTAAGATAACTGTTGAAGATCCAACGCAAAAACTCTAGGATTTTGAATTAGTTTTTCCCTGGAAATTCTCGGGACAAAATATGATTTATGATCATAAAAAGGGACAAACAAAGATTTCTATTCCTCTTCCATTAACAGTGGATTGCAGAGGTAGTTCTGTTTCAACAGAACCATGAAATATATAATACTATGTTATGCATAGTGTCAATTTTTAAAAAATCATGTAAATAGTCCGGTATATTATGTTGCCAATTAATAGTCTAAAAATAATTAGATTTTATTTCAATCGAATATTCCTAAAAAATGAGATTTTATAAAACCTTAATTTTAAAATAAATGAAAATGACTAAACAAGGGTCTTATTTTATAATAAAGTCAATATTTTTTTTCATCTCAATCGTTTTACACTGTTCGCAAATCTCTTATGCACAACAACCTACGGGATTAAAAAACACTTCGACGACAAAGGCCAATACTATTCGAGATATTTTAAGCAGTAATATCAATGAAGAAAGCTGTAACTGTGGAGATGAGTATCAATATAAAAGTACTCTGCAGAGGGTTGAAAATGGGGGAGTAAAAAAATTGAAATTAAGTCGGCATTCTGTGGTCGATAAAACTACCCCTAAATATCTTAACCCCTCTGTACCGATAGAAGAACGTATTAACGATCTTCTTCCCCGATTGACCTTAGAGGAAAAAATCACCCAATTAAGCGATAGTTGGGGATCTAAAGGAATTCCCAGGTTAAAAGTACCTGCCATGTTAAAAACGGAAGGGTTGCATTCACAGTCATATTCAACAGGGGCTACTGTTTTTCCTCATCCCATAAGTATGTCTACAACATTTAATACGGATTTAATCAAACAGGTTGGAAAAACAACTGCAATTGAAGCAAAGGCAGCAAATCTCCGGTGCAGTTGGTCTCCTGTACTCGATGTAGCCCGAGATGCACGTTGGGGCAGAGTAGAGGAAACATATGGGGAAGATCCATATTTGGATAGTCGCATGGGCGTTGCCTGGATTAATGGTTTTCAGGGTGAGGGCATGATTGCTGTTCCGAAGCATTTTGCCGGCCATGGTGAGCCTCTTGGAGGACGTGATAGCCATGATGTTGGACTTTCCGACCGTGTTATGCGCAATGTACATCTGGTCCCTTTCCGGGCTGCCGTGAAAGAAGCTCATATAGGGGGGGTAATGGCTGCATATAGTACTTGGAATGCCGTACCTGATAATGGTTCTGATGAATTACTTCAGAAGATATTGCGTGAAGAATGGGGATTCGATGGTTATGTTGTTTCGGATTGCAGTGGACCGGAAAATTTTTTAAATAAGCAAAATGTAGTAACCAGTTTGGAAGAAGCCTGCCGGATGGCCATTTTTGCAGGGGTTGATATAGAATGCGGTTCTGCATATGTAAAAGCACTTTCTTCCGCAGTCCAAAAGGGTATATTAAAAGAAAGCGATCTTGATGCAAATTTGAGGCCTGTTTTAAGAGCTAAATTTAAGCTGGGCTTGTTCGAAAATCCCGGTTCTGACAAAATGGTTTGGGATAAATTACCTGTTTATGATACTCCTGAACATCGAGCATTGGCTCGTGAGGTTTCTGTACAAGGGTCGGTTCTTTTAAAGAATGATAACAAACTTCTTCCTTTAAGTAGAAATATTAAAAGTATAGCTGTTATAGGACCTAATGCCGATGTTGCTCAAATGGGAGATTATTCTCCTAAACCTTTACCTGGTCAACTCGTTACTGTGTTACAAGGTATCAGGTCTCATGTAAGCCCCCAAACTCAGGTGTTCTATGCAAAAGGTTGTAGAGTACAATCCTTTGATACGCTTGGATTTGCCGAGGCTGTTGCAACTGCTAAAAAAGCAGACGTTGTGGTATTGGTGGTTGGCGATTATTCGACAAGAGAGTTCGACAATAGCAAGGATAAAGAAAAGGCTACGACCGGAGAAAATATTGACGGTGCAACTTTGGAAATTCCCGGCATGCAACGTCAGCTCATTAAAAGAATTCAGGCAATCGGCAAACCCGTTATTCTTGTATTAGTAAATGGGAAACCATTTACGCTTGCCTGGGAAGCTGAACATATTCCAGCCATACTGGAAACCTGGTATCCTGGAGAAGAAGGGGGAAATGCAACTGCTGATTTGATTTTTGGCGATCGCAATCCTTCCGGACGTTTACCCATCACCTTTCCCCGTCATGTTGGACAATTGCCTTTGTACTACAATTATCTTCCCTCAGGACGTAATTATGATTATTATGACATGCCATTTACACCTCTCTATCGTTTTGGCTATGGCTTAAGTTATACCACATTTAAATATTCTAATCTTGTAGTTGTTCCCAAAAATGATGATCCGGGTTTTGTAAGGGTATCCGTAGATGTTGAAAACACTGGAGACCGTGATGGAGATGAGGTTGCACAATTGTATGTCACAGAGGTTTATACCTCAGTGATCACTCCGGTAATTGAACTTAAAGGAATACAGCGGGTTTCTTTAAAGAAGGGAGAAAAAAAGACTGTTTCGTTTGAACTAAAACCTTATGATTTATCATTACTTAATGCCGAAATGATCCGTGTTTTGGAACCAGGAAAGTTTCGTGTGCACGTAGGGGGAGTTTCTCCTGAACCTCCCTCAGGGAATAGGGAACACAAACAAAAGATTGGTTTCACTAACCCCGAAAATGGAATTTCTGGAGAATTTGAAGTCGATAAGAAATACCAGGCTGATTTTAAGTATGATTTAACAATACCTGAAAAAGTTCGTGGGGGTGAGGTTTTCCCTGCAAGAGTGACTATTAAAAATGAAGGTAATATTCTCGATATTGCTGAAATTAAACTTTATGGAGAATCCTTGTTGGGTACCAGACGATTTGAAATTGAACCTGGTGAAACAAAAACTTATATATTCCACCCTGTAATTTATAAGGCTGGTAAACAGAATATTACTGTTATTGTTGGGCAAAATGCCATTTCCAGTCCTATTACAGTTTCCAAGGCCACTGCCAAACTTAATTTGGAAAATGTAAGGACTAGTATTGATGATGATGGCGTTTTAAATTACTCAGCCGATGTAAATAATTTGGGAAGTGACACTTATAAGGGAGAAATAGCAATCAAAGTGGAAAATAAAATTGTCGCTAACCGGCATTTGGAACTCTATCCTGGTGAGCACAAGAAATTATTGTTTAATTATTCTTTTCCTCATTCCGGTACATTTCGTGTTAAAATTGGTGATGCTGCTGAGCAACAAATGGTGGTTCCTGGCGGGGTAGGAATGGCTTTACAGGATCCTCAGTATTACCTGACTTTCGATGCTGCCAATACTTCAGGTGTTAAGGATGAGATCAGCGGTTCTGTATTACCTGTTCAGGGCACGCCTCAATACATCTCTGGAAAAAATGGCAAGGTTTTCAAAACCGACGATAAAACAACATTCATTAAAGCCGGTGGAGCTGATCTTTATCGTAAGTCATTTACACTGTCTGGCTGGGTTAATGTTGAAAAGCTCGAAAAGGGGCAGGCCATGTTCTTTGGCGGGCAGGCTCCCATGGGTGCCGATGTGGACAACACCGGTACATCCTTAGCAGCAGGTGTTTTTAATGAAAAACTTTTACTTTCATTTCAGGACAGGGATATTCAAGGCACAGAAAAGATACAAACCGGGAAATGGATGCATATTGCTTATACCTATGATGCCAGAAAAGAACAGGGATCACTTTATATTGATGGCCGGTTGGACAAATCGGCATCCCAAAAAGCTTATGCCGGGCCCCTGGATATGATTGGAAGTTCTATGCGGTTTAATCACGGCAAATTTGCCCTTGATAAAGTGTTAATTACACGCAGTTGCATGGGACCAAATGCAATACGCGAACTTGCCGGCAAGGGTATAGATGCATTGCGAAATGGACAGCTAACGACCAATTGGTGCTCAATTACCTCGTCTCCTTCAATATTACAAACCTGGACAATTATTCCTTCCGAAAGCAGCATCAAAGTCAGGGTTGAAGTTGGAGATGCCGGTGGCAAGGTTATAGACTCAAAAACTGTTGAACTTAAAAACGGAGAGCAAAATATTCCTTTATCGGATTTAAAAACAGGATCCCAGATACGTCTTTGTGTGGTTATGAATATTAATAAATGGAATTCTTCTCCTTTTCTGCAAACAGCTATCCTTACTTCAGGAACTGGCGAACACATTCGTTGGTCTACTATCAGGGAATGGGAAAAAGGATCTGTTTCTGGAGGACTTAACATTGGGCATTAATGTCAGTAGATCTGGTTAGTTAGATGACGCTCAAAAAAAATCTAAAGGGTTAGTTTGTCTCCGGCAATTGTGCGCTTGGGTATCCCATCGTACAATTGCCGGAATGATTATTTGATGTGTGTTTGTGCTTATGGCCGTAGTAAAGGACGTTGGATTATTTATTGGTAAATGTCGGATTTAGAATTAAAGAGATGATAAAAAAAGTAAAAATATTTGTTTTGTTATCGTTTGTCCTGGAATTCACAGTAATTATAGGTAATGCACAGGTTAACATTAAAACTATTGCAAAAGAAATCCTTGTTGGTCAAGGTTACGAAACGGGTGCTTCGCTTGTTGGCTTGGGAAATGGTGCGAAATGGAAAGATGTTTGGAATGGCTCGAAAAGCGGGGCAACCATTCAGGAACCAGGATTAGAAGTCAGCGGAGTGCAGGTTGCATCAAAAAAGATACAACTATTGACCAACCATGAAGATGTCGCTGTTTTTCGCAGTCTCGAGCAACCACTTGGAGGGGACGAAAGTACTGTATGGCTTAGTTTTTTGATTAAAAAAGAAAGAGGGAACCGATACTTCGGGCTGTCTTGTTTTCAGGACGGAAAAGAAAAACTGTTTGCAGGAACGCCTAATGGGGACGATAACATTAGGTTGGGAACAAATGCAATGACATCCGCCAATGCAAAAAGCGCTTTGCAGGTTGTAATACGTATCGATTTTCGCAAAGGACAGGACATTGCCTATCTTTTTATAAATCCCGGCACTGCTTCTGACCCGGATATTGAAGGCGCCAATGCTGTGTTTAAAGGCGATTTGTCATTCAATAGAATAAGGCTTGCTATCGGAGGTAGTGAAACCGAAAATAATGCCGGATGCATAGGCCCTGTTTTTATTGCAACACGGTTTGCAGATGTGGCAAACCCTTCGCGAGTAGGGACAGTTCCTGCTGTTGCTGGCGACAAGTTACAGGTTCTCTCTTGGGAAAAGCGCGATAGAGCTCTTTTGATCACAACCCCTGGCGGAATGCTAAAGATACAACCTTTCCTTGATCAGGTCTTGCATATTCAATTTGGTACACTCAAGAGTATTGCGGAGGCAAAGAGTTTTGCCGTTTTACGCAATCCGGATAAAATTGAATTTGACGTTCATGAAAAAGGGAATATAATAGAATTGGCTACAAAACAATTCTCGGTTCAAATAGCAAAAACCAGTAGTCAAATCTCTATTTACGATGCTTCCGGGAAAAAGATTTTACAGGAATCTCCCGAAGGTGCAAGAAGTGCTGTTTCCGGCGACAATATAAGGGTGGCGGACAGGTTTCAACTCACGTCCTCTGATGCACTGTATGGACTTGGCCAGTACAGGGATAACCTGCTAAACTTACGTGGAAAGCAGCGAGAATTAGTGCAGGTAAATACTCAGGCGGCAGTACCCGTAGTACTTTCAACAAATGGCTGGGGGCTTTTTTGGGATAATCCCTCTCGTACTATTTTTAGAGACAGTGAAAAGGGCATGTCCTTTTTGTCTGATGTCGGTAGTACGGTTAGTTTTTATGTATTTGTAGGTGCAAAGTTGGACAACATTGTCCAAGATTACCGACGATTAACTGGTGAAGCGCCTATGATACCTTCCTGGGCATTGGGACTTCATCAGAGCAGGAATAAGTATGCAACCCAAGAGCAGGTGTTATCTGTTACTGACAGAATGCGTAAGGAGAAAATCCCGATGAGTTCTATTTTTATAGATTATTTCTATTGGTCGAAATACGGAACTGGGTCTCACCGTTTCGATGAAGGATTGTTTCCCGATGTAAAAGGAATGATACAAAAACTTCATAACGACTACCATACAAAAGTGGTAGTCACAGTATGGCCTTCATTTAAGCCGGGAATTAAAAATTATGAAGCATTTCATAAAGATAACTTTTTGCTGGATGGGGCAAAAGCCCTTGATGGCATTGTGTACGATGCTTTTAACCCTAAGGCTTCTGAAATATATTGGAACCAGGTTGCAGAAAATCTGGTTCCTCTTGGTATCGACGGTTGGTTTTTAGATGGTCCAGAGCCTGATAACGTTACATCCTTTTTGTCAACAACCACGTTTGCCGGTCCGGCGCTGGCTGTTCGAAATTTATTTCCTCTGGTGCATTCCACTACATTCTACAACGGACTTCTGGCTGTTAACCCTAATTGCAGGCCATATATAATTACCAGGTGTGCATGGGCTGGTCAGCAGCGCAATGGTACAGCTGTGTGGTCGGGCGATATTGGTTCTACATTTGCCGAATTAAAGACACAGGTAACCGCAGGGTTAAATTTTGTAGCATCAGGAATTCCATACTGGACTACCGATATCGGAGGTTATTCGGGAGGAAATCCTGCCGACTCAGTTTACAGGGAAACATTCGTTCGCTGGTGGCAGTATGGCACATTCTGTCCAATTTTTCGTACACATGGCCGAAGATACCCTGGTGATACCAAGGGTTCGAACGAACTTTGGGCTTTTGGGCCTAAAGTGCAAGATATTTGCAACGACTTTGCTAATCTTCGTTATCGCCTTATGCCTTATATCTATTCTCTTACCGCTGAGGTAACTCAAAAAGATTATACTCCGATGAGATTGTTGGCGTTCGATTTTGCTGAAGACACTTCGGTGTTAAACATAACCGACGAGTTTATGTACGGCCCTGCGTTTCTTGTTAGTCCTGTCACATCTTTGGGTGTCGTTAATCGCGAGGTTTATCTGCCTGATAAAAACAAATGGGTTGATTTTTGGACAGGAGAGGAACAAAAGGGCGGACAAAAAATTGTAGCCCTTGCCCCTCTTAACCGCATTCCACTTTACGTTCGTGTTGGTTCGATTATTCCAATGGGTCCTGTTATGCAATATACCGGCGAAAAATCGACAACTTCTCTGGACTTACGTATTTATAAAGGAGCAAATGGCTCATTTGAACTGTATGAAGATGACGGTGAAACATTCAATTATAAAAACGGACAATATACCCGCATTCTGTTTACCTGGGATGAGGCTTCGCAAACATTGACTATTGGTAAACGTAAAGGCAATTTCCCGGGTATGCTAAAGAAAAGGACGTTTAACATTGTTTTTGTAAAGGGAAACAGTGGAGTGGGTATAAATACTGTGGAAAAGCCCGACTATAGAATAAAATATAAAGGAGAATTAACAGTAATAAAAATAAGGAATTAGATTAAAAATAATAGGCCTAGTAAAAACATCTGACTTTTATGAAAAGAAAGTTCATTTTTCATCAACCCTATAACCCAAATCTCTTAAAAACGAAGTTTATCAAAGTCTTCATTCTCGTTGTAGTTTTGTTTTACGCTCTATTTACCATCCCTCTTAGGGCTGATGAATCGGCTCCATCCCCTTGTGACAAAAGCTTTACGGTGGCAGGGGCAATCACCCACTTTAAAATGCCAGCGGCATTGAAAGTTGATCAAAAAGCGATTGAGGCTGCAAAGTCGGCTGACGTGATAATATATGTCGGCGGATTGAATGCGGGGCTTGAAGGAGAGGAGTCGAGCCTTGTCTGTCCTGGTTTTAACCATGGCGACCGCACCCGGATTGAGTTGCCCTATGTTCAGGAGCGAATACTCCGGACGTTGCACAATATCGGTAAACCGGTTATTTTCGTCAACTGCACTGGGAGTGCCCTTGCTATGCCATGGGAAGCGGCTAATCTCGACGCAATTCTGCAGGCGTGGTATCCTGGAGGTGAGGGCGGAACGGCTGTAACTGATGTCCTTTTCGAAAACTATAACCCTGCTGGGAGATTGCCTGTTACCTTCTACGAGAAAACCAGTGATTTGCCCGATTTTAATGATTATCGGATGTTTAAAGGCAAAGTACTTTTTCCCTTTGGTTATGGCTTAAGCTATACCACATTTCAATATCAAACTGTCAGATTGAAGTCCACTAAGTTTAAGTTAAATGGAGAAATTCAGCTTACTTTTCCAATAAAAAACACTGGAAGTCGGAATGGGGATGAAGTGGTTCAAATATATGTTCGACATATGAATTCGCCAGTTCCTCAGCCTATTCGAAGTCTTGTTGCCTTTAAGCGGATCCATGTGGACAAAGGGGCAACGGTTATGGCCAAATTCAAAATTCCAGTCGAAAGATTCCGTTACTGGGGTGTTGAAAAGAAGGAATATGTTGTGGATTATGGAAAATACGAAATTCAGATAGGGGCTTCATCAAACGATATCCGGCAATTCTACCAGGTTAGCGTCGTAAAGCTTTAGGCTGTATTTAGCGATGGAGGATCCTTATATGTGATTTCATATTTTTAAGAGAAAGAGGAGGAAAAGTTATGTCATCATAATCGGAAGTATGAGTTAAAAGAATTTATAAAATCGTTTTTCATGTTCCTCAGCTGGCTGTGAGGATGAAAAAGATCTTTTTCATGAGAAATTCGTTTGTGAATTATAACCAATTTAAATATTTAGGAATGAGTATTCCAAAACATGTCAGGTCAATAATTTGTGGAGCATTTCTTTGTTCCCCTTTGCTGGGAGCAGCACAGGTTATTTCAGGTTCTGAAGGGACTCGTATTGGAAATTTCGATTACGGATCTGCGGCAAGCATTACGTTTATTAAGGACGATTTAGCCGCCTTTGTAATGACCCCATCCATCAACCCAAATCCGGGAATGGCTGCACCAGATAATTCCATCCACAAGTTTATCGATAAAGGGATTCGATTTGATTGGGGAAGAGTAAAAGATGCCGTGGTGGGGCGGTTGATTTCCGATCATCCCGTGAAAGTCACCTTCAAGTTGAGTAGTGGCTGGCCGGGACTTTTCAGTCAGTTTTCCGAACTTCCGGTGCAAAATAAGGGAGTGAAAGGAGAGGCCAGGCTAGCTGATGGCAAAAAGATTACATGGCAGGTAAGAACCTCACCAGCACCGGTTTTTATAGAAACTACAGAGCGGGTTACTAGGGATGGCAAAAGTTTGAATATTGGAGGATCTCAATTTGTCGTATCGGTGACACCTGAGGTTCCGGTTTATTTTGTAGCAGGTTTTGGTGAGCTTCCTGATTTTGACGGGATAGACAAAACGTTAAACAAAGCGGAGCAGGTCTATGAAGCAGAGCGTCCCAAAGCTATGGGAACAGCTGGGGATTTTATTGGTGCGATTGCCGATAATCTCAACAACTCCCGAATATACAGCAATGATAATCATATGGTAGCTATTTCTGTTTCGCGAGGTTGGATACGTGGTCCGAATGCGAACCCATATTTTTGTTGGGACAGTTTTTTTAATGGACTTCTTGCCAGCTTGGATGATCCACAGATGGGGCGCGAGACTGTACGTGCAATTCTTTCGTGCCAGACAGAGGAAGGTTTGGTGCCAAATTTTGGCCATTGGGTGTCAGGTGGGCAAACAATCAGCACTGATCGCTCACAGCCCCCCGTTGGATCCCTTTGCGTATGGAAAATGCATCTATTACAGCCTGATGTTGCTTTCCTGCAAGAGGTTTACCCTAAACTGGCCAAATGGCATGCCTGGTGGATGGTGGCTCGTAACGCCAAACACGACGGATTGCTGGAATGGGGAAGCAGCATGGGAAATATTAATTTAGCCAAGTACGAAACGGGTTGGGATGACACACCCCAATTTGAAGGAACCAAAATGGTTGGCAAGACTATGAATGCTTACGCCATCGACCTCAATTCCCTTTGGGCCATGGATGCCCATTATTTGGCTTTAATTGCAAATGCGATTGGGCATGTTGCCGATGCGAAGAAATATCAGCAGGAAGAAAAAGAAATGATCCAACGGATCAACGTGAAACTGTGGAACGAAGATTTGGGAATATACTGCAGTCGGCTTTGGGATAGCGATGATGGTAAGCCGGGGGCATTCCTGACTCGCATAACGCCCATGAATTTTTATCCGTTGATTTGCGGTGCCCCTGATACGCAACGGGCGAAGCGAGTACTGTCCGTAATGACAGATCCAAAGCAATTCTGGGGGGAATGGATACTGCCAACCGTTTCTAGGACTGATCCTCTTTTCCCCCAGCAAGGCTATTGGCATGGAACCATCTGGGGGCCGGTGAACTATCTCGTTTTTCAGGGTGTAAAGTGTTATGCGACCCCTCAGGTTCAGGCTGATTATGCGGAAAAAAGTGTCAAACTTTTTATGAAAAATTGGGAGACGGATGGAGTTTGTGGCGAGAATTACCTAAGTACAACCGGAGAGCAGCATACTAAACTTGCACGTTCCGATTCACATTATACCTGGGGTGCCTTGCTTTGCATTATTGGGCTGGAATCGACGGTTAATCTGTCTGATGACGGCCAGGCAATAGCGGGTACAGGTTTTAATCAAGACATAGAGATGAACAACATTCCTTGGGGTGGTCGTTTGCATCACATCAAGGTTAGAGACAGAAAGGTTAAGATTTTAGAAAAACCCTAGTCCAGAGCTGAAATTCGTTTTATTCAGAATAAAAAATCCTTTATGCAGTCGTAAACATAGATGTATTAAACTAATAGAAAGTTTAAAAAAATAAAAATGAGCAAAATATTTAACCATTTTATTTTGTTAATATTAAAAGACAGTGTTATAATTACCAGTCTGAGTAAATCATATATGCTTTTGTGTGTTAGTATGCTTATCTTTCTTTCTGCCAATGCAGAGGTAACTCTTAATGCACTTTTTAGCAATCACATGGTGTTGCAACGCGAGCGACCTATCCCTGTTTGGGGCAAGGCTACTCCTGGTGAAAAAGTTTCAGTTACTTTCAACTTCGAGACTAAAACAACTACTACCGGAATCGATGGAAAATGGATGGTGCTCCTTTCTTCTCAAAAAGTTTACCTCACTCCCAAAATTCTAAAGGTTCGTGGCACAAATGAAATCACTATTTCTGATGTATTGGTTGGAGATGTTTGGTTGGGCACTGGACAGTCTAATATGGATTTTACCGTTTCCGGTACTGATGGACGGGAGCGGTTTATGAATTCAGTCGATGAACTGTATAACGGTATCAGACTTTTTAAAGTTGAACAAGCTAAAGCCGATATGCCTGCAGAAGAAGTTGGGGGTAAATGGATGGAGCCGACCAAGCAAAACATTAATGGATTCAGTGCTATCCTTTTCTTCTTTGGAGAGGCCTTGCACGAGCGTCAACCTGGTGTGCCACTGGGATTAATTCGTTCTTCAATGGGTTACACATAGATGCCTATGCCGCTGAAGATTAATTTCTTCAATACTGATAGTTTACCTTAAGTCCATTTAGGACAGATTCTCAACCGATGCCACAAAAATAAGGACACTACTTATCGATGTTTTCACTGAATATTCGGATTATAAAAACTAAAATTTATTCCTGTTTATTATTTGCTATACAAAGTAGAAAAATCTCAAATCGATAAAGGTTACTTTTATCCACCCTGGGAGTTTCTGCAATCCACTTGATCTGCTCTAGCTAAGCAATTATTTCTTTGGAACAGACTGATAAAAGGGTAAGTAGAATTAGCTGAATAAAATTATAATCAGAAATTCTTCCGCAGATAACCAACAATATGAATTTTTAATGAGTATTGAAAAAATGAATGTGAGAATTAATATAAACAAAATCAAATAACGGGCATATTCGTTATTCGATTTAAGGATAAAATCTACAAGCAGGTTTTATATCATCATAATTAAAAAATATAAAAGAATGAAAATATTACAAATAGTTTGTTTCAGAAAATCCTTCAACTTTTTACAATCATCCATTAGCAAAATTTCATTTTGGGCATTTTTAGTACTTTTGGTACAAGATTTATTCATCTGGAAGGCAATTGCCGATACAGGACAAGTTAAAATGCTGGCCATGCAAACAAATGGTATGCCGCTCGATCAGATGACGGTTCGTACTGAAAAAGGTAACGAAAGAGCTTGGGTTATCTCTGAAAGGAATTCTTACCTGACATTTCGTCCTGCCAGTCCCTATTCATTTTCTAAAGGCAGTAAACTATATTTGGCTGTAACCTATTTTGATGATTGTTATGGACGTATTAAGGTTCAGTATAATGGGAAAGATAGGAAAAACAAGTCGCCTGAACGCATATTTCGCGGTGCACCGGGGAAAACTGACCAGACTGTTACAGCAATGTTTCTTCTTGACGATATATCACCCGAAAAACAATCTGGAAATCAACCAATTATTCGCATTGGACTTGAACGCGCAAAAGGCGATCGTTTCGTGATACTTGGGGTGACTCTGCAAAATCAACCATTTAATAATCAGCAGTTTCAATATATCCTTTCTTCCCCATGGATAGGTACTTACAATGGACCTACTGTAAAACCGGCCGATAATACTACACTAAAGGGCAAGGTCATGGTAGGTTATCAAGGATGGTTTCGTACTCCTAATGATCCCGAGGCTCGTGGATGGGTACATTGGGGTGATATTCAGAATGGTAACTATAATGTTGATATGTGGCCTGACATCTCGCAATATCCCAAACAGGTGCTTGAGAAAGCTGCCGATATCAAAACACTCAGCGGGAAACCGGGATACTTGTTTTCATCTGCTTGGCCCGAAGTTGCGGATCTTCATTTCCGTTGGATGCGTGAGCATGATATTGACGGGGCTTTTCTGCAGCGTTTTGTCAGCGATAAATTTTGTTCCATATCTGGAGGGAGCGAGTGGGTACTTGCCAATGTTCGTGAAGCTGCCAATCGCGAGGGTAGAATCTGGGCGATTGAATATGATGTAAGTGGATATGCTGATGCTAAAATACTGGAAACGTTGAAAAAGGATTGGAAGTGGATGGTTGACACTTTCGGCATTCTCAAAGATCCTAACTATGCCTATGAAAACGGCAAGCCAGTTGTATTCATTTGGGGGCTTCCATTTCCCGACCGGAATTTTACGCTCAAAACCTCCAACGCTGTAGTTGATTTTTTTAAAAATGATCCCAAGTATGGAGTTTACTTAATTGGGGGTATTCCCGGTAATTGGCGTAAAATGGATGTCGGTTGGCAGGATCATTTTAAAAAATACGATGCTGTTCTATCCTGGATGTCGAGAAGTTATGCTGACGATGTTGCTGATTTTGCCAAATTGGGGGTTATCTATTATCCTCACGTGAAGCCTGGATTTTCCTGGTCGAATCTTATGCATATACCTACAGGTTCTACAGAAGCCTATACACCACGGGAAGGTGGTAAATTTTACTGGAATTGTTTGTGCGATGCTGCCAAAGCTAAAGTTGACAGGCTTTTTATTGGTATGTTCGACGAATATGATGAAGGAACTGCAATTATGCCCATGAGCGACGATGCTCCCCCTACGCCTTCTCGTCCAGGACTTGCAGTTCAATTTTTCAAAAATAACAAGTTCCAGGGTAGGCCGTTTAATACTTCGTATGCAGACATAGATTTTGACCTTGCTTCAATTCCCCAATTTAAAGGGAAAGTAGTCAATGGTTTCGGTATTAGATGGATAGGCCAGATTAAACCTCCTACTCCCGGGGAATATACTTTTACCGTTGAAGGTGTGGCTGGAGATAGAGCTAGATTATTTATTAACGACAAGAGAGTTTTGGATGTGAAAGAATTTGGATTAAGCCATACTGACAGCGCTAAGGTAATGGTTGATCGTGGAGAAAAATTGCTATTGCGGCTCGACTATTCTCCTGCTTCGACTGTAGGAAAGGTCCGGCTGCTTTGGAAAGGGCCTGGAATTGTTAGTCAGCTTGTACCACAATCTGTGTTTACTGATGCATGGGGACGATTTAATAATAATGAAGGGCACAATAGTGACTGGTATCTGAAACTTACACAGTATGGCAAAGAGATGATGCTTGGAAAACGCCCTGAGGATTCGCCAATACCTGAAAAATAATAATATTTAGTATCATTAAAAAAGGTTATTCAAATTGAGAGGATTATGAAAATTGCTGTTTCATCAGGGTTTATCCATTTATTTATTGTTGGTTGTGTTAATTAATGCCTTGCCAATGCTCGAGAAAGACGGGTTCCGGGGTACACTCTTTGTTATCCCGTCTTTAGTACCTGAAACAGACAAACAAGTAGTAGCTTAAAAAGCTGGAGTCTGGGGCGGGTATCACTTGGACCAAGCTAAAAGAAATGGCAAAAAATGGTCATGAAATTGGTAATCATGGCCGGGCTCATATCAATTAAAAAAATGTCAATGATACCGCACTTTCTGATGAAATAATTAGGGCATATCAAAAAATCGGCAAAAAAACAGGTCGGCCTCCCTTAACTTTTGCCTATCCTTACAACGCCTTCAACGAGCATATTCGCAATGTTGCTTTGCAAATTCTATATGAAAATTTTCTCTTAATGGATTTGAATTATTAAAAGTCGAATTTTTATAGACTTCCTGCTACAGATCATAATGGAAAAATACAGACAATTTCTTTCGGTTATACCAATTTAAATTTAACATTAATTCTTTTTTAAGAGAAAATTAATCATTTATTAAAGGTCGAAAAGTATTATTGTACCATTAAATCAATAAATCTGTTAATTTAAAAACAATGACTTATGAGAAAAATTTTATGTGTATTTTTTTCCTTGTTTTTATGGGGTGCTTGTCAGGTGCATGCCTATTCAAATAAGGGAAGAACTTTTTTTATATCGAATGAGTTTTCTGGTACCGAAATGGAAGGGCAGCCAAACCTTTCTTTTTCAAATAAGTTACAGGGTACAGTTGTTACGGGAACGATTACCGACAATAATGGCGAACCTTTGGTCGGGGTTTATGTGAAAGTAGTTGGAACAACTTTGGGAGGTGTTACGGATGTTGACGGACATTATTCCATTAAAATCCCGGACGAACAAGCAGTTCTTAAATTTTCCTTTATGGGATTTAAGGAACAAACTATTACGGTGGGACAACAAAGGGAAATTAACGTTAAAATGAGCGAAACTGTTAACGAGCTGAAGGAAGTGGTTGTAACAGCTCTTAACATTTCCAGAGAGTCAAAAAGTTTAGGTGTGGCCCGTCAGTCAGTAAATGTAGACGGAATGACCGAAGCTCGTGAAACCAATATTGTAAATGCCTTAGATGGGAAAGCCGCAGGTATATTTATTTCTTCAAGTGGGTCACCAACCGGCTCATCCCACATTTCCATAAGAGGTGATAATTCCATTAGCGGGTCAAGCGAACCTCTTTTTGTAGTGGATGGCGTACCCATCAATAACTCTACCGTTATGAGTGGGAATGTTGACTATGGCAATGGAGCTATGGATATAAACCCTTCAGACGTTGCTAGCATGGAAGTTCTTCCTGGAGCTAATGCTGCAGCCTTATATGGATCCAGGGCAGCTAATGGTGCTATTATCATTACAACCAAAAAAGCTGCTCCTGGTAGCAAATATCTTGGATTAACGGCAGATGTAAACTATGCATGGAGTAAAATTATTGAATATCCTGATTATCAGAATGTATACGGTCAGGGGAATGCCGGTATAGCTACTCAGAATGGTGCTGCTTTTAATTCTACTTATGATGCCATAAATTTAGGACAGGACGGTAGATCCTGGGGATCTCCCATGGTTGGACAACCATTAGTAAATTTTGCAGGGAAGCTGGTATCCTATGTCCCTCATCCTGATAATGTAAAAGATTTTTTTAAGGCTGCTCTTACCTCTAATTATAATGTTGTTTTAGAGAAGAGTGATGCAAACTCAGGATTAAGAGTTTCATACACATTTCGTAATGCCGATGATATCATGCCTAATGTAAACCTAAGAAAGACTCATACACTCAGTCTGTATGCAAAGCAGAATTTTTCAAAACTCATATCACTAGAGACTTCTCTTAACTATTTATACGATAATAATCAAAATGCGTTAACCATGAACATGGACGGTTCCAGTGTGTTCTCCAGTTTCATTGGTATGCAACGAAATTTGAATGTAAGTGATTTGCTTCCCTGGAAAAATCCGGCCAATGGATACGAATATGGTACTGACGGAAATACCAGCTACGATAATCCCTATTGGGTTCTTTATGAAAATTCCAATTCAAAAAAGAAAAACAGAATATATGGAACGGTAACAGCTACTATAAATCTTGCAAAGAATTTCTCATTCCGGGGAAAGATTGCTCCTGATCTTTCTTTTCTGGAGACCAATCAGTTTAAACAAATGTATGCTAACACAGATAAAGATGGTCAATTAACGGTTATTAACGACAATACCTACAATTGGACTTATGATGGGTTATTTATGTATAATACCACCATTAAGAATCTTGCGATTAATGCGTTGGCTGGATTTCAACAGTATCGATATGATGAATTGTATCGTTATGTAAACCAAAATAATCTTATTGTACCAGATGACAACTCACTGGCAAACTCAGGCAATTATGTCAACATCAATGAAAATATAAGAAAAAAGAAAACTGTTGGTGCTTATGGTTCTTTGTCTTTGGGTTATAAGAATTACTTGTATATGGATCTGACTGGACGTAATGACTGGTCCTCTTCGCTTCCGGCCAGTAACAATTCATTTTTCTATCCTTCTATTAGCGGAAGTTTTGTATTCTCTGAGGCATTAAAAATTGATAAAATTATTTCTTTTGGAAAAATCAGGGCATCATGGGCACAAGTGGGTAACGATCCGGATATTTATAGTCTCAAAACTCAATTTAATTATGGGGGATTAATCAACGGTATTCCTTATTTAAATTGGGATAATACGATGAAAAATCCAAATTTGAAACCTGAAATGACTACCTCCACGGAAGTAGGGACGGATCTTACCTTTTTAAATGGAAGGTTGAGCCTATCAGGTACTTTATATGATAAGAGTACAAAGAATCAGATTTTTACCAGCTACACTCCGGTTGAAGCTGGTTATTCCAAAGAAGTTGTTAATGCTGGTGAAATAGATAACAAGGGTATAGAACTTTCAGGAAAAGCCAAACTTCTTGAAGGTAATAAATTTAACTGGAGCATTTTTGGCAATTGGTCTCAAAATAACAACAAAGTAATTAAGTTACTGAATGGAGTTAATAGATTTCAATTATATTCCAATGCGGTATCAGTTAATGCTGAAGTTGGGCAGCCTTTCGGAGTAATCAGAGGTAGTGCTATTGGAAGAGATGCTGAGGGCGATGCAATGGTTCAACCTGGAGGTAACTATGTAATTGTTGACGATCAAGTGTTAGGTAATTCGCGACCTAAGTGGATTGGGTCCATCGGTTCTCAGTTCAGTTATAAGAATTTCGATTTTTCGGTTTTGGTTACCATGCGTTGGGGGGGAATACTTTACTCAAATACTTATTACAGAGCTAACATCAATGGTACTACCAACCAAACTGTTGGAGGCAGAGATTATTGGTTATTATCTGCTTATATTTTGGGTGAAGACAACAACGAACGTCAGGGTATAGAAACCAATGCCCAGGGAGGTAATGGCGTTTATGATGAGAATAGTTCTCCCAAAGGGATACTCATTGATGGTTATTATGCGCTGAAAGACCAAAAGCTTGGCTACATAATCGATGGAAGTGGTCATTATGTAAAGGGGGGTAAAAATATTTCCTGGACAGCACCTTATAATTACTGGCAATCTGGTCCCCAGGAAATGTTTATATTTGATGCCAGTTATGTTAAGATAAAACAAGTCTCCGTAGGCTATAATCTTCCTAAAACTGCATTTAAGGGTATTATAAGAAGTGCAAGAATATCTCTTAATGCCAGTAACCTCTGGACTATTTTTAAGAATACGCCAAATGGTATAGATCCTGAAGCTGCCTCTAACGGCGGATCAAACATTGGTATTGATGCCGGTGGCGCTTTCCCTTATTGTAATTATGGGTTTGACGTAAGAATTTCATTTTAAATAAGTAATGAAGATGAAGAAAATATTATATATAGTGATACTTGCATGTCTGGCGAGTGCATGTGTAAAGGATTTAAGTGAAATTAACAAAAATCCCAATCAGCTCGACCTAACTAATCCCGATCCGGTTTTTCTTGCATCGGAGCTAAATACTGTCAACTTTTTGCAAAGCGCTAATTCTAGTTGCTTATGGCAATATTCTCATTGGATAACTACTGCTACAGGAGGCTATGGAATAACCTCATATTGGTCTCAATTTTATTTGAATATGCTTTCAAACCTCAAGCAGTTGCATTTGAAATACGATAATAATTCACTTTTTAATAATCGTATGCAAGTCGTAACAATTTGGGAATGTTATATTTATTCCATTATGGTGCAGGCTTTCGGTCCTGTGCCGAGGAGCCAGGCAATGCTTGCCGGAACTAAACCGGGTGATTTGCAATATGGACTATCAAATATCAAATTCGATTCAGAAGATTCTATTTATTACGACATTCTGAGTAAACTTCGTACTGCAGCAAATTCTATTAAGCTGTCAAACACTGCTGATGCATTTGGTAAGGTCAACGAACCTATTTTTGGAGGCGACAACGCTAAATGGCAAAGATTCGCGAACTCTCTGCGTTTAAAACTTGCGTTGGATTGCCGTAGTTTTATGCCAGATACCGCCAATGCAATGATTAAAGAACTGATGGCAAACGAAAATAATCTGTTTAATTCGTCCGATAAGGCAGCCTTTGCCTTTGGTACTTCAAGTGGAAGCGAAAGCAATTATTGGCAATCATTCTTAAAGCCTTCAGCAACTGTTTTTTATAATAAGAACGCATCTATGCCAAGTGTATCTCCTAAGATGAATGATTTTATGCTCCAGTATTTCCGAAGTTATAAGGATCCTCGCATGAATGCTTTTTTTGATTCTGCATCTTATGTGGCTAATATTCCCAATGGTGGTGCTCCATATACTGTTACCAACGATACGATAGGGAGTGATGGCACAATGGATCCCACGGGAAAACATCGTTGGGTGCTAAACTACTATGCTCCCCATTTTGGCAAACCTATCTTCGACAGAAGTCTTTACTGGGGTTCTTTGCCTGTTCTTTCTGCTGGCAGTGCTTATTATGATCAGCCTAAAATTAGTCTTCTCGATAAAAATCATGCATTTGTAATCATGACCTATGCTGAAATTTGTTTTATAAAAGCTGAAGCTGCCTTGTTAGGTTTGGGCGGGTCAAAAACTGCCGCTGATTATTATAATGCTGGCATTGATGCATCCATGGCTTTCTGGGGCATTGATTCAAAGGATGCTGCTGATTTTAAAAATAGAGATGGCATAAAATGGAATACTATTGGAACTGGTTTACCCTATCCCTATTTCCCTGCTACTATGAGTTGGAACATTAATGATAATTTTACACAGATTTGGGACCAACGTTGGGTAAATTATTATATTGATCAGGCTTTTGATGCCTGGGTGTTGCAAAGGCGGACCAAATCCTTGGATTTAGCTCCACTGATGTCGGGAATTGATGTAATCTGGTCACCCAATTCTTCTTTTGAAAATATTCCAGAGCGCTGGATATATCCGATTACTGGGGCCAGCAGTAGTGTAAGTACCAATCTTGCTGCGTATAATGAGGCTGTGAAAATGCTGGGTGGCACAAACAATCAGTTTGCACTCCTGAGGTTTTCTAAAAATTATGCCTACCGGAATTGGGGTAATGAAAATAGCACATTGCCTACTCCATCGATGTATTTTAAAAAGTTATACGGCCCTTACATAGAAAGCTATCCGAATACTATACCGGGTTATACTCTTGTAAAAGAGTTTGATCTACCTTGATAATATAAGATTTATGAAAAGTATAATTAAATTTAATAAAACTTTGAAAAATATGAATAAAAAAAGGATAATGGGTTTTAGTATATGTTTGATAACAATACTTTTTACCTCTTGTGCCAAGGATAATTCGTTGAAACTTTCAGATCAGAATCCCGATTTAGTTGGAACTACTGTGATACCTGAGGTTCCCGTGACTAAGGATTATGTTGTAGGTGCGTTTTATTATAATTTTACAAGCTGGAATACCCGAGTTACAAAAGTACCTGTTGCTTTGCCTTATTTTAGTGATAATACGGGTACTGGTACTGCTATTTGGAAAGGTGTACCGACAAATGTGATGCAGCAGCATATCCTTCAAGCTAATGCAGGAAAGCTCGATTTCTTTATTTTTTCCTTCAGGAGTTTAATGGACGTTAACAATAACAAATCAGATACTTCGTTAATCAAATCCTTTCTGCTTGCGCCAAATGCCAATGATATGAAATTTGCTATAAGTTATGAATTGAGTACAGCTACCTTGGGTGGAATTTCTACGACTACAGCATTGGAAACTAAACAGACCCAACTCAAGGGTTTCTTAAAAGATTTTATAAGTATTGGCAGGTTTTTTAAATATTCAAATTACATGAAGGTAGGAGATAAGTACCTGGTTTATATTCATAATGCACATCAATTATATGCTAATGATAATGCAGCTCTTTATAAACGAATGAGAGATACGGTGGAACTAACTTATGGTGTTAAGCTTTACATTGTTGCCTCCCAGCCAAATAATAGTACCAGTATTGGAACTCCCCCTGCACGTTTTATCAGTAGATTTCAGAATGGGGTTGATGCCGTATGGTTAGACAGGCCATTAAGGTCTCTTAGCAATTCCCTGGGCTGGAGTATATATTGGCAGTATTGTCCATGGGCTAACACTTATTTTAAATATTGCAAGGATTATTATAAAAATTACAACATCAACTACCAGCCATCACTTATGCCGGCTTACGATCCCAGGATAAATAATGCTACTTCAACAAATCCTTTTTTTGGAAGAGCTGACACAGCAAGTTTTTTCAAGAAGATGTGCAACGTTGCTAAATTGAATGTTGATTCTACTCGTATTGTTGTTATTGACTCGTGGAATAACTGGATTGAAGATTCTCAGCTTGAACCTTCTTTGAGTGACTCAACCTTATATTTAAGCACTCTTAGAAAGGAATTTAAGGTAAACTAGTGTGCGTAAAATCTCGGATAATTAATCATTAATAACATAGCTATGAAAATTAAATTTTCACATATTTTATATCTTATTATTTTTGTTATCGTCTTTACAAATTGTAAAGATGGCAACGATATTGTCAGCCTGCCGACTCAACTTGGTTCCGGGGATACGATTTTTACTGCGGATGTTGACACTTTTGTAACGCTTAATGCTTTACCTCTGGAAAAAGGTTTAACCGGCAAATGGCAAATAGTTTCTGCTAACTCAAAACTGGGAAGCTTTCAAAACGCCGCTAGTCCTACAACCAGATTTTTTGGTAAGTATCGTCAGACTTATACATTACGTTGGACTGTAAGCAACGGCATTGATTCTGCCTCCACTAATGTGACAGTAAATTTGTTGGGCGTTTTTACCGATACTCGTGACAACCAGCAATATAAGCTGATTAAAATTGGCAACCAAATTTGGATGGCTGAGAATTTCCGTTTCCGGACCGATAGTTCTCTCATTTATCAGAATGACTCAGTAACAAACTATAAAACGTATGGACGTTTATATACTATTGCGGATGCTAATAATTCTGCACCAGCAGGTTGGCACCTACCTACAGTTGCCGATGACCAGATTCTCACAACTAATATCAGAAATTATGGCTTCACCAACAAGGAGGCAACAGCATTAAAAGCAACAACAGGTTGGTCCACAACCGCATATAATGGTACTGATTATTTCGGTTTTGCTGCATTACCAAGTGGTTATTCCACTCAAATCGGTACTGCTGCTCCTACTTTTACCGGTTCTACTGCTCATTTTTGGAATACTGGCATTGATGCAAATCATAACTGCCAGTATCTTATAATAGGTACTACAGCTAACATTGGTGGAACAGGGTTAAATGCTGCTGCTATGCCTGCAGGAACTGTGTACAGACGATCAGTAAGATACCTAAGATATTAAAAGTCGTTTTTATGATTCGTTATTGGCAAAATCTTTAATAATCATATAAGTTTCCGAACTTTGAATTTAAAATTGATAAATATGAAAAAAAATATTTTTATGGGCTTATCCATAGTAATTGTTTTGAACCTGATTTTTTTTGCTGGTTGTTCGAAAACAGAGGATAAGGTACAAGAAGTTCTTCCTATCTCTATACAGTTTTATGCTCCTAATGTAGTAACCAAAGCAGATTCTTCTTTAGCAAAAGGTACTGACATAGAAGGTATGGTAACTGTTGACACACTGAAATTAAATGGCACTTACAAGTTTTCGTTTTCAGTAGCTGCCAAAGCTGTTAATGGTATTTCTAAGGCCTCTACACTCGTAAAAACTTTTACCGGTACAACTGATACCATCGCTGTTAATAATTTTACTGCATCAACTTGGAACACATCAAATTCTCCTGGATATAGAGATGGATATACAGACCTGGGTTATACCCTATCCGATAGTTTGAATTATCAAGGTACACTTTATCCAAGTGTAACGTATATTGTAAAGATTATTGATGATTCTGATCCTCAGTTAATTAAATATAGAAAATTAATTGTTCAATAATTAATTGTTCAATAATTAATCGGATCTGTACAAGACTATATTTCGTAGTGTTTATTTTTTATCCGCCGTGGATGGTTTCCACGGCGTTTTTTTAACTTTGAAATTGTACCTGTTATAAGAGGCTGCTTGTAACCAGTAAGATGGATATCTAATGCTCTCTAATTTAAAAAATAGGTCGATCAGTACAATTTTATTATCGTCTGTCCTGATGGTGGCATAACAAGCTGGTAGTCCGATATGCCGTTGAAAATCACTAAGTGCCGTTCATATTATATTGGCAAGACAACAATAATCACAATGTTCCTTCCAAAATTTTCTCCTATTATATTAATATTAATTGGATATTAATCCATTTGTTATTTATGCAAATATATTTTTATGGAAAAATTTACTGATATATAAATACTAAAAATTATTATGAGAAGAAAGATTTTTTACCTGGGGATACTGTCTGTTTTTTTTCTGAATGTTACAATATTTGCCCAGTCCAAACATGCTTCTTCAACAAACTATCCAACTTACAAGGGTTTGGCAATGTGCGGTTATCAAGGCTGGTTTCGTGCAGAAGGCGATGGAACGAATTCGGGATTTTCTCATTATTTTTCAAGTGAAGAGCGTTGTGGTATCGACGTGTGGCCTGATGTAAGCGAATACTCAAAAACGTATGAAACTCCTTTTAAACTGGCTGATGGCAGCAAAGCTCGTCTTTTCAGTTCAAACGATAAAAGCACCATCGATTTGCACTTTAAATGGATGAAAGAGTACGGAATTGATGGTGTTTTTATGCAAAGGTTTTTCAGCGTGGCAAGAAATGATGATTCCCGTAAAAAAAATGCAGCTGTTTTACAAAATGCTCTGGCAGCAGCTTCAAAATATAACAGAGCTATTGCTGTGATGTACGATCTTTCCGGATTGAAAGCTTCCGGTGAAGATTGTTCGGCACTTATAGATGACTGGAAATACCTGGTTGATGAGCTGAAAGTGACAAATCAGCCTGGTACAAAAACCTATCTTCATCACAATGGTAAACCCGTGGTGGCCATTTGGGGTGTTGGTTTTCCTGATAGAGCCTATAACATTAGAAATATAGGTTTGCAGCGTTTGATCGATTTTTTGAAGAATGATCCTGTTTATGGTGGTTGCTCGGTAATGTTAGGTGTGCCCACTTTCTGGCGAGATTTGAATTCCGATTGCATTAACGATCCCTTTTTACACGATATCATCAGGCAGGCTGACATTGTATTACCATGGTCGGTGCAACGTTTTTCCCCACTTTTACATAACGATATGGATCGTTTTCGCGACATCATTATGGGTGATATCAAATGGTGCAAGAAAAACAAAGTGGATTATGTTCCTAGCGTATGTCCGGGTTTTAGTTGGCATAACCTCAGTCGTTACGAATTCCCCGATGATGTGAAACCCTCAGGTTCAATCCCCCGTCAGGGTGGACGGTTTTATTGGCAACAACTTTCTACTGCTATGCTGGCTGGTGCCGAAATGATTTATGTCGCCATGTTTGATGAAATAAATGAAGGCACAGCTATTTTTAAGTGCAGCAATACACCTCCTCTAAGCGATAAAGCAAAATTTATTGATATGGATGGAATGCCTAGTGATTATTATCTGTGGTTAACCGGAGAGGCTTCTAAAATGTTGAAGAAAGAAAAACCTTTAAGTATTAAGATACCTAAAAGATGAAGAATATATATGTTCGGTTTATTATTGTGATTTTTTGTTTGCTTCTTATGGGTATTCCTTCATCTGCGCAGGTTATTGGCCCGGTTGAGACATACCGCAACCCTGCTGTCCCTGGCGATTTCCTTGATCCTACTGCCGTCAGGTTCGGAGATAAATATTATGCTGCTGGAACATCCAACGATTTTGCTCCTAATTACCCGTTGTATGAGTCGACAGATTTGGTCAATTGGAAACAGATCGGCTCTATATTTAACGAAATTCCGGAATGGGCATCGGGTAACTTCTGGGCACCTGAATTATCTTATAATAAGGGTACTTTCTACATGTATTATACTGCAAAAAGAAAGACCGATAATTTTTCGTGCATTGGTGTAGCTACCCCCAAAGATATTCACAAAGGTTTTACTGATCATGGAATCATTGTCGAATGGGGCAAAGAGGCCATTGATGCATTTGTTTTAAAAGATACTGATGGTAACCTGTATATTACCTGGAAAACTTATGGGTTGGACAAGGATAGACCGATAGAAATAAGGGAATTGAAAATGCCAAAACCTGAATTTTTAATCTCGACTAAAATGCTTAGACTTTCCGGCTCCGATTCAAAGGCTGTATTTGTGGATATCAGCCCTCAAACAGGTAATTATAGCATGGAAACCTGTGTCGTTAATAATGGGGCACAGTGGAAAGGATTGTCTTTTTATGGTAATCACACATATATGCTTTGTATTACCTCTGGTTCAAACCTGGAAGTTGTAGCTATCAAAAATGGAGAAAAACAACTAATTTCGAAAAGCGACCTTCCTGCAAATGATAAAATATTTCAAAAGGTCGAATCCACTCACGGTAGTATGTTCCGTTTTTATTGGTCTGTCAACCATATTGATCGGATTGCCCGCAAAGACAAGGACAACAATCCTTATATCAATGAGATGTTTCTTCCCAGATGGACGTTGCCATGCCTTCAGGGTTAATAAACCAAGATGGTGAGGGGAAAGTTGCTGTTTTCTCATATTTTAAACTAGATAATAATTTTTAAAATGAACAAAATCATTACCCAAGTAAAAAGGTTGTTAACGATAATAGCATGTATATTGCTATTTGATCATGTATTGAATGCACAAGGCGTAAAGTTTAGGCGCGACTTTTCTCCTGCTGAAGGTATTGTTAAACCACAGGAAGCCCCTTACCGGGAGGAAATTTGTTTAAACGGGAAATGGGATTTTCAGCCTGTGAATATCCCGAAAGACTGGAAGTCCAATACAGGTAATGCTCCGGAACTAATGCCTCCGATAGAGGGGAAATGGGAACGGACCAAAATTAAAATTCCTTCTCCCTGGAATGTGAATGAATGGGGCGGGGGTAGCAAAGTTGGAAAAGGTACCGACAGACCTTATTCGCCTTCATCGGTTTATTATCCAAGTTATCCGCAGAGTTGGGCAGATGTGAGAATGGCATGGTTACGGCGTTCTTTTCAGATACCTTCCTCCTGGAATGGAAAAAGAATCGTATTGCATTTCGAAGCCGTGATGGGTGATTTTGTCGTTTTCGTGAATGGGGAAAAAACAGAAGAACACTTTGGCGACTACATGCCTGTCGATATAGATATTACCGACGTTGCGAAGCTGGGCCAGGTGAATGAATTGAGGGTTGGGATACGCCATCGCAAGTTGTTCGATAAAACCAGTTCTCAATATAAATATTTCCGTTCCACTTATCCACCCGGATCCAATACAGATAATTTGGTTGGCATCTGGCAGGATGTATTTTTGCAGGCACTGCCTCCGGTAAGGGTAACCGATGTGTTTGTAAAACCTTGGGTGGATAAGGACGAGTTGGAGTTTGATGTAGAATTGGAGAACCAGACTTCGAAAGAACAAAAATTGACGGTTTCTGGTGCCGTTAAAGAGTGGGTAAATCGGGCGTCTAAGGATGTTTTAGGCGCACCGGAAATAAAATGGCAACTTGGTGCTAATGATCTCATTGCTGTTAATTCTGGCCAGGTTATACTCAAACCCGGTGAAAGGAAAAGGATCATCTTAAAATCTAAAGTCCAGGGAAGGTTAAAGCTATGGAGTCCTACTGAACCTAATTTATATACTATCCTTCTTCAGGTGAATGGCAAAAAGCAGGTATTAGATTGCAAGAGCCAACGTTTCGGCTGGCGCCAGTTTACCATCCAGGGAAAGGATTTTTACCTGAATGGTAAAAAGATACAATGTTTTGCTGATATCCAACATCCTTTTGGAGCCTATATTTGCTCGCGCAGGTTTGCGTGGGCCTGGTTTAAAATGATTAAGGATTTTGGCGGCAATACTGTTAGGCTTCATGCTCAGCCCTGGCCTGAATTCTATTATGAATTGGCTGACGAAATGGGGTTGATGGTTCTGGATGAAGGAGCTCTTTTTGGCAGTTCTCTTTCGTTAAATTTCGGGGAAGAAATTACCTGGGAACGAACAGCCCAACATATTGACGCTTTGGTTATGAGGGACCGCAATCACCCGTCGGTTATTGGGTGGAGTGCTGGGAACGAATTATTTGCTATTAGGGCATATAATAAGCCCACCCCGGATGTTGCTGCCTTATGGGATGAAAAGATTATAAAAATTGCCCAACGACCTGCTGCATTAGACCCAACAAGGCAATTTATTACCGATGATGGTGACCAGGATATGAACGGACATCTTGCGGTTTGGAGCAAACATTTTGGCCATGGCTTAAAACTTGATTTGTTGCCTAAAGATCTTAATAAACCTTTAATTATAGGGGAGTCCGGGGCAACGTATTATGGTAAGCCCAAGGACTTATATCAATTTGCCGGAGAAAAGGCATACGAATCATATTATGGTCGCAGCGAAGCATTGGCGATTGATGTATACCAAAATGCAGTTAAAATGGCTAAACCTTTTCTGGCTTATTATTCCCCTTCGGAGGTAAGCTGGTTTGGCCTCGAACATATGAATCTCGGGTATAATGACTATTCCCGCCTTCCCGATTCCAACGACGGTATATTTTTTGGCCCTTATATAGAAGGTAAACCTGGCTATCAGGTAGAACGAATCCCTCCATATGTTACAACATTTAATCCGGGGCTTGATCCTTCCTTGCCGGTATATAAACCATTACCAATGTTTGAGGCTTTGCAGGCAGCGCTCTCCAAAGCCGAACCACAGCCGTGTCCTTGGGATAATTATCAAATGCAGACAATAACAAAAAGAACGGATTTTCCTTCTGTTGTATTCCAACAAGCTTATTTTGTGGGAAAGCAGGAAAGTGTATTGGCAAAACAACTTGGCAAATTCGGAATCAGCCTGACAATGGAAAGCAAAACAGCTAAATGTATCATTATCGATGGCGAAAACCTTTCTGAAGATATGTTGAAAAAAGCTTCGAAAAGCATTAGTCGCGTTCAGAACGAAGGAGGTTTGATCTGGGTGATGATCTCAGACGGTAAACCTTCTGCTGCTTTGAATGCTCTAATACCTGCAAGTTTCGAACTTACTAACCGGCAGTCAACTTCATTGCAAAGTAATAAGAACGATCAGATAGGAAAGTATTTCAATTTGCCGGATCTTTATTTTTCTGAAATGGATGGTGACCGGAACATTCTGAAACAAGGTTTGACTGGCGATTTGGTAAAGAAGGGTTCTATTGTATTTGAAGCCACAAACATCGATTGGTCATTATTTAACCAGACAGGAGAAAACAGAAAATGTGCCCAGGTAGTGCTATACGAACATCTGAAGAAACCACAGGGTGTGGCCATGGTGACTTATCCTGTCAAGAAATCGACATTTGCACTTTCTGTCATCGATTATAAAATTACCAGTAAGGAAACTGTTACTTTTTGGAAAAATCTTTACGCTGCCATGGGACTCAAATCGGAAGGTTCTGAAGAGGAGCGCTCCACCACGAAGAAGAATCATGATTTATTGCTGGATGGACCGCTAACTAAATAATGTTTTCAAGTGACGCTGGCAGGGTAATTTAATATCAGTGCCTTATCCTGTCAGCGTCTGCACTACCAGGCGCTGTTTTGAGTTATTCAATCTTGAATCAACTGTAGCAGCTCCAGGTAATTAATAGTTTTGTGTATGATCAAGTCTATGCTTCATTTAATAAAACTGCAAATAAGTATTCTTTTACTTTGTTTGTCTTATGCAGGAAGTGCCCAGATATCCACCAATAACTGGTATGTAGGTAATACGGCAGCTGGAGAATGGATTAAATTTAAAAAGGTTTGGCTATCTTCCGGGACTTATCGCTTTACAACCCGTTCCGTGGCTAAAGGGAAAAACCAGACGATTCATCTGGAATTGAATGGCCAGGTTATTCAGGAAAAAGTTCTGGTACCATCAAATCCTCTTGATACTTTTGAACTCGTTCACCTGGGGCATAAACAATTGGCAGCAGGTTACTACGATGTAAAGCTTGTTTTTGAAACCGGAAGTGTAAACTGCGACATGATCTTCATCAGAAAAGATAATAATACTTCGAATGCGGTGTTGAGCCATGATATTGCTTATTCTATAAATCGTAACGACAGCATGCTTGTAGCCCCAATTGGTGGAGCGTGGGGGGCCAGCAACTATCTGGCAAAAGGTGGGGACAAAGGTGATGATGCAATTTGGACAGATAACAACAATCAACCTTATACCCGCAAACAAGTGCTTTCCTGGAACAAGCAACAGGTTTATGTCTATACCCCGGATGTTTCGGATCAAGCTTTGGATATGTATGTCTCTGAACAGGTAGAAGCTAAAGTGAGCTTTATCTTTTCGCACGGACGGGGGGAAGTAGATTCGATTCATAATATAGAGGACCGTCTTTATATGCCAGGAATAGGTGGATTTGGATGTAAGCAGTTAAAACGGTTAGTAGATGCTATCAATCGCAATCCTTATGCCAAGGGTAATCTGAAAATCGCGTATTTTCTGGATAATGCTGTTTTCCCTTTAGCCTGTAAACAATATCTGGGCAAAACTATGAGCTGGGGTGACCCTGAATGTCAGGAATTTCTTTGGAATTATACGTTCAAGAAGTTTTATCAAATGATTCCCCGCGATATGCTGTTCGAACGTTCCCCTGGTGTAGTACCGATTCAATTGTGGTCGGCTGATGCAAATTACGATTACACTGTTGGTGATACAAAAATATTAGAATTCCTTCAGTTTATAAAACAAAAGATGATCAGCACTTTTAATCTTACACCTTCATTTATTTTAGATCAGACATTTCTGAAACGCGACCCTCGTGTTTCAGCAGTAGCAGAAGGATTGCAGTCTTGGTTTTCCTGGGGAAAGGAAGTAACGTCCATGGCAACATTGAATGGGAAAAATTATGCTTTTGGATTTAATGGTGGAAGGTATCCTTTACGTAACGTGTGGCTTGCTGATTGGAATCCTGCAACCAATGAAGGAACTCATTCTTCCAGTACGGTTGATTATCATTTTTCTTCTCTGAACAGCAATGGTAGTCCTCTGATACGTCCCATATTCGAACGAGGGTTGACTCAAAAAGCAGAGTGGATTGTTTTGGAATCCTGGTTCGATTGGAGGGAGGGTTCGACGTTTTATCGCAGTGATCATCCGGAATATGCATATCCCAATCAATATTTATCATTGGTTAGGGAATTTGCTGATCGTAATTCAAGTTCTATTATTTTGGAAGCTGAAGCATGTGATGAATTTTACGACCGCTCACCAGGAAATTCTGGTGGTGCTTATCGTGTGAACTGGTACAAAGATCTGGATAAAAATATTTATGATGCCAATTTGGCAATTGACCTGGATATTTACCGGCCTTTACATAAACTAAGTGCTCTGCAAAGTGTGGGAACTCCAGGGACTGCCTTTAATGATTTTTCTGTAGGTTTTTACGATATCTGGGGATATGATGCTTCTGGTAAAATATCCTGTCATGAAGCCGATGGAGTTCCAGTTAGCTGGAAGGTCATCAGAAATCCATTGACCAAAGTAAGAAAACTGGCTTTAAGCCGGTATAATGCTTGGGCGTTAACTACCGATAATAAAGTGATGAAATGCGAATTACCCTCCGGATGGGACACAAATAATGCCACTGCCTGGCTTGATGTTACCGGAACACAACCCATGAAAGATCTGGATTTGAATATGACCACCGCTTGGGGGTTAGACGATAAAGGAAATGTGTTTTATCGCGACTTAAGTGCAAAAAATCCATGGACTTCTGTTCCTGGTAATGTGTCTTCCATAACTGCCGACGATGAATTTTTGTGGGGATTTACATCATCAGATAGTATAGTACGAATGTCAACTCAGAGTAAAACAAAATGGGATACAATTCCCAATCCTTACAAAATTACCAAGATTGATGCGGGTGGCTGCGAGGTCTGGGGAGTGAATGCAACTAATGATGTTTATCGAATTAATTCTTCAGGCGAAGGTTCATGGCAGTGGGTTGCGAATGGCTATACCAATGTGAGCGTTGGGTACGAATATGTCTGGTTGTCAGATGCCAAAGGGAATATGTATAAATACGATATCAAGGGATTTGAAAATAAAACAAGCTTTCCGTCCGATACTTCTAATCTGTTGCCGATTACTACCGAAGTAAGAAATATAAACGAGGACCTTGCCTTACGGATTTCTCCCAATCCATTCTCAAACTATCTCAGAATTGATATCCCTTCCGATAAACAGGATGAAGTTTTATTAACTCTCTTTGATATGAGTGGGAAATTACTGTTAAAACAAAATTCGGCCTTGGAAGCCGGTAATAATATTCTAAGCCTGAATCAGGTAGGAAAGCTGAATCAGGGAGTGTACCTCCTTATAATTACAAAACATCAGAAGCAAAGAACTTATAAGGTGGTTAAAATTGAATGATAGTTTATTGGAATTTGCGCAATTATGAATTTATTCCTAAGAAATAGTAGGATATTGGGACATGTTATTAAGTTGATCTTCTTATTTTTTGTATAAGCAAAACTGTCTTATAAATAGTCGTTGTAAAGAGAAATTTGGCATTTTAAAAATTCATAATAATTTTTTTTAATTTAAGTGATTGGTAATAATGTTTATATTAAAATTTGTTAGGACAAAATAAAATTAATAATAAATGATTATGAATCGTTACAATTTAATAATGGTATTAATTCTCTGGAGTATATCCACCTATGGAATTGATATTCATGTTAAAGGTAAGGTTACTGTATATCCTGCACCTGCTGGAGAGACACTTTCTGGGGATTATCATGTTTCTGTTAATGGAATTAATATACCTGTTTACCTGACAAAGGTTGCGCGTGCCAATCAGGGGCAAAGAGAAATTTCCGCAAATTACTATGATACGGCCGCTTTCGCATTTTTTGACATGCTGGGTAAGGTTAATGTTACGGTAACTATCCCTGGGACTGTAAATACTGCGAAGATATTGCCATCATCGTTAGGAATTAAATATGTTATCAGAAGAAATTCACTTACGTTTACCATTACTTCACCCGGGAATTTGACTGTGGAAATCAATGGAAAATGTGTGCGATCGCTGCATATTTTTGCTAACCCTTTTGATATTGACGCTCCCCGTCCTGATGATCCCAATATAATATATTTCGGTCCTGGCATTCATGAGATCAGTCATTTGGTGGTGGGTGACAACAAAACGCTTTATATCGCAGGAGGCGCTATACTTCATGCCGTAATCAGAACAGAAGAAAAAAATAATAGTCACGGTGAATATCCACCTTCTATAGAGTTACTAGGACAAAACATTAAGGTATGTGGTCGAGGAATTATCGATGGAACTAACTGTAGGACCCATTCCAGAAACATGATTTTTATCCATGGCCGTAATATAAAATTGGAAGGGATCATCCTGCGTGATGCCAGTATGTGGACAGTCCCGATCCGCCGATCCGATCATGTTGTGGTCAATAACATCAAACTTTTTGGTTATAGAAGTAATTCTGACGGAATAGATATCTGTAATAGTCGTGATGTAACGGTAGAAAACTGTTTTATCCGTACTTCCGACGACTTAATTGTTGTCAAGACTGATAAAGGGCAGGGGATGTCCAGTAACATTGTTGCTAGGGGATGCGTACTTTGGAATCAGTTTGCACATGCGCTTAGCATTGGAGCAGAGGTTAGTGAAGATGTTAACAATGTTTTGTTCACTGATTGTGATATCATTCATGACCGGGGGAGGGAATGGTCGCTGAGGATTTTTCAGTGCAATTCTGCCAGGATAAGCAATGTACACTTCGAGAATATTCGAATTGAAGAAGCACATAAATGTATATCCTTATGGATAGGCAAAGCTGTGTGGTCGAGTGATTCTGAGCGGGGACATATCCGGGGAGTCGTATTTAAAAATATCTATGCATCAGGTTCTCCTCTCACTGTTTCACTGGTTGGAATCGATGAAGGCCATGCCATTAATGACGTGCTTTTTCAAAATGTTTTGCTCAATGGCAAGGCTCTATCTCGTGATGAAGTGAAGGCAAATGATTTCGTAAAAAAAATGGTTATAAGACCCTGAATTAAATTATAGTATAAACGTATGTATAAGTATGATGAAAAAACAAATTTATTTGATTTCCGTTGCGCTACTTTTTTCAATGGCACTCAAGGCCCAACCCACAGAAAAACGAGAAAAGTATGATATTTCAAGGGACAAAGTTTTATATACCATTGGCTATGCTCATTTAGATACCGAATGGAATTGGGATTATCCCACTACCATTAATGAGTATATTAAAAACATTATGGAAGAGAACTTTTATTTATTTGAAAAGTATCCCGACTACGTATTTAATTTTACCGGTTCCCGAAGGTATCGGATGATGAAGGAATATTATCCTGAATTATATAAAAAGGTAAAGCAATATGTTCAACAGGGAAGGTGGTGTATTTCAGGTTCTTCTGTAGACGAAGGTGAAGTAAATATTTCTTCATCGGAATCAATTATCCGTCAGGTACTTTATGGAAATAATTATTTTAGAAAAGAGTTTGGCACTGAAAGCAAGGATTATTTGTTGCCCGATTGTTTTGGTTTTTTGGCAAATATGCCTTCTATTTGGAATCATTGTGGATTATTAGGTTTTTCTACACAGAAACTTGGTTGGCATTCCGCAGTAGGTATTCCTTTTAATGTGGGAGTATGGAATGGCCCTGACGGAAAAGGAATTATTGCAGCATTAAATGCTACAAGTTATGTGGGCAAGGTGGTCCCCAGGCTCGATCGGGACAGTACATGGAATGAAAGGCTCGAAAACAATACTAAACAATATGGTATATCATTTGATTACCGTTACTATGGCGTTGGCGACAAAGGAGGAGCGCCAAGGGAAATCGATGTGAAAAATGTATCTGGCAGTCTTCATAATACCGTCAGTAAGTTCAAGGTTGTCTTAACTTCGTCCGATCAAATGTATAAAGACATAACTCCCGAATTACGCAAAAAACTTCCTGTATACTCGGGCGATTTATTACTGATAGAGCATAGCGCCGGTTCTATGACTTCGGAAGCTTACATGAAACGGATCAATCGCAAAAATGAACTTCTCGCCCAGACAGCAGAACAGGTTGCATCAATTGCCGATTGGCTGGGAGGAGCCTCGTATCCTGCCGAAAAGCTGAATAATGCATGGGAGCTTGTATTGGGAAGCCAATTTCATGATATTCTCCCGGGTACAGCCATTCCAAAAGCCTACGAATATGCTTGGAACGATGAATTTATTGCAGCCAATGGTTTTTCCGAAGTATTAAAAAACTCGGTAAGTGCAATTTCAAGCGGATTAAACACTCAAACTAATGGAAGGACAATAGTTGTCTATAACCCTGTTGCGATAAACCGTGAGGATCTTGTAACCGCAGAATTAGAATATACTCTATTGCCAGTTAATATTAAAGTATTCGATCAGAAAGGTAATGCACTGCCTACTCAAATCATTGAAAAAGAAGTAAATAAGTTGAAATTTATATTCTTGGCAAAAGTTCCTTCTGTTGGCCTTGCTGTTTTTGATGTTCGCCCAACTACAGAAAAATCAGATCAGGCTTCTTTATTGGCAGTGACTAACAGATCTATAGAAAATGAATTTTACAAAATAACCTTTACAACTAATGGGGACATCGCAAGTATTTTAGACAAGAAATCCTCTAAAAAACTGTTATCAAAACCAGCGGGTCTTGAATTTTTAAACGAACAACCATTGATCTATCCGGCTTGGAATATGTATTGGAAAGATCGGAAAAATCCTCCCATTGGATATTTAAATCAGGATCCATCCTTTAGGATTATCGAACAAGGCCCTGTACGTGTTGCCCTTGAGGTTAAACGCAAAGGTTTGAACTCGGAAATTGACCAGATTGTGAGCCTTTCAACCGGAGAAGCCGGCAAACGCATAGAAGTGACAAATAAAGCAGATTGGCAATCAACCGGAGTAAGCTTAAAAGCTTCCTTTCCGCTTACCGCAAGCAATGAGTTGGCTACTTACAATCTGGGCGTTGGAACTATTCAAAGAGACAATAATAATGAAAATAAATTTGAAGTGCCATCAAAAGAATGGTTTGACCTTACCGACAAGTCAGGCACTTATGGAATATCCATTCTGGAAGATTGCAAATTTGGATCAGACAAGCCTGACGATAATACACTACGTTTAACTCTGCTATATACGCCGGATACAAAGAATGTACATGGCCATAACGAACAAAATTCTCAGGATTGGGGTATTCATGATTTTAAATATGCCATATATGGACATAAAGGTAATTGGAGCACAGGACTTACACCATGGCAGGGGGAATTTTTGAATCAGCCATTATTAGCCTTTGAAGTTCCAAAGCATAATGGAAAATTAGGTAAAAATGTTTCATTACTCAGCATTAGTTCGCCGCAGGTGGGATTAATGGCTTTTAAAAAGATGGAAGGGGGAGATTATTATATTGTTCGTGTTAATGAGCTGTTGGGTAAGGATGCCAAAAATATTAGTATAAATTTTCCGGGCAAAATTGCCGATGCATACGAAGTCAATGGCCAGGAACAAAAAATAGGCAAAGCCGATTTTGCAAACGGTAAGTTGAATTTTGATATCACCCATTATACCATTCGCAGTTTTGCCGTAAAGTTTGCCCCAGCTTCTAATTCGTTGAAGAAGCCTGTCCAGCTACCTGTTGATTTACCATATAACCAGGATGTCATGAGTTTCGATAATAACCGGTCTGACGGAATGTTTGCAGATGGTGCTGCTCTGCCTGCAGAATTAATCCCCGGTGAAATAATCAGTGAAGATATTAAATTTAAAATGGGGAATACGGCTGACGAACAAGACAATGTGGTGAGCTGCAAAGGTCAGAAGTTAAATCTTCCGGCTGGCAATTATACCAAATTGTATCTGTTAGCTTCTTCAGCACAAGACACCAGTGGAAATTTCATAATTGATGGGCAAAGCAATAACCTTAAGATTCAAAATTGGACTGGTTATATCGGGCAGTTTTATAACCGTGAATTTGCACTTGACCAGTTGACTGTTACAGGTATTGATAGTCCATTTTCAAAGATGGATAATATTGCCTGGTTTGCTTCTCACCGTCATATTGGATATCCGACGAAGAATGATGCTTATCAGTATTGCTATATGTACAAATACGTAATCAATCTGCCTAAAGGGGCCAAAAGTCTGACTCTTCCGGTAAACAACAAGATTAAAGTATTTGCAATTACTGTCGCTGAAAATGGCAATGATAATATAAAGGTTTTACAACCCTTGTACGATGATTTTAAGAACAATAAGCCTGTGCAGTTAAGAAATTAATAACAGTCAATTTAAAAGGTTATGTTGATTTTAAGGGGAATGGGATATTTATAAAAATTGAGGGCCGGTTCCCCATAATTCCACCGGTAAAGTAATTCAAGAAAGGGGAGATAATCGGGAGATAATCAATATGCTTTCGTTGGTGGGGAGGGTACAATGCGTATCTATTCTTATCCGGAACTCAGTGCGTTGGGTGAACTCAAATTCGATCTTCCTCCAAATTGGCCAAGAACTCCGGGTAGAATTTGGTCCAATATTATCTTCTAACCAGCAGGTTTCCTTTATCGATACATAATACAAACAATGGACTTTCTTAACTTTCCTGGTGTAAAGAGAGATAATTGGAGTTACGGAGCCCTGTATGACTATGGGGCTTGGAAGAGATCAGTAATCCATGATGAATAGTTACGCCTTATTCGCTTTAAACGTGGATGTAAATTGAAAAATAGTAAAACTGGCTTTTATCCAGATAACTTTTTCTTACAGTTGATCTTTGAGTTGAACATGTGGCTATCGATGTTTTTTATACCGGCAATAGTGACAAAAAATATAATTTACTGTTGATGGATGGAACGCATCGGTAGTTAAAAAACGAATGCCACTAGGTAATTGGATATAGATTTGATTCGAATAAACCATTAAAAAGTAAAAAGTAACAGAATGAAAAACCTTAATGTATTTTTCTCGGCAGTTAGCTTTATACTAGTTGTAAGTTATTCAAACGTAAATGCTAGTGAGAAGGTTACGGAACAAGGCCCTGGTAAGAAAAAACCTTCTACCAGTGGAAACCCTTTCATAACCAGTATGTATACGGCAGATCCGTCTGCCCATGTATGGTCGGATGGGCGACTTTATGTTTATCCTTCCCGTGATATGGATCCGCCTAAAGGGTGTGACTTAATGGACAAATATCATGCATATTCAACAGCCGATATGGTAAATTGGAGAGACGAAGGAGAGATCCTTAACGCCAGTCAGGTATCATGGGGCAGGCCGGAAGGTGGTTTTATGTGGGCTCCGGATTGCGCCTATAAAAATGGCACATACTATTTCTACTTTCCTCATCCCAGTGGAACTGATTGGAATCATACTTGGAAAATAGGGGTTGCAACAAGCAAGAAACCCGCCAGTGAATTTAAATCTGTCGGATATATACAAGGTCTTAGTGGTAAGGCAATGATTGATCCTGCTGTATTTGTTGACACCGATGGCAAGGCTTATTTCTATTATGGCGGTGGTGGAGTTTGCCAGGGTGGGAAACTAAAAGGGAATATGGTAGAAATTGATGGAGAAATGCAGAATATGACCGGTTTAGTAGATTTCCATGAGGCTACATGGGTATTTAAAAGAAATGGGATTTATTATTTAACCTATGCTGATAATAATCCGAAAGTCAACCAGTTGAGATATGCAACAAGCTCTAGTCCCTTGGGGCCATGGCAATATCATGGAGTATACTTAGATCCAACAGGTTGTGATACAAGCCATGGCTCTATAGTAGAATATAAGGGTCAGTGGTATGCTTTTTACCATAATAAGGCGATTTCTGGAAGAGGGAATTTAAGATCAATATGTGTAGATCGTTTGGAATTTAATGAAGACGGAACTTTAAAAAAGGTTATCCAAACAACAACTGGTGTACCTTCCGTAGGACCTGCCCCTGCCCCAAATCCCAAAACGGCTATATATCAAGCTGAAAATGCTGCTCTGGGGAATGGAGCAACTATTGAAAAAAATACTGCTGCTTCGAGAGGTAAGAGTATTACAAATTTACAAATAACTAATTCTTATTTACAATTTAACAAAGTAAAAGCTAGCAAGAGCGGCCGAACTACTATAGATATCTGTCATGCTGGGGTTGCTAATGCAAAAATAAGATTAACAGTAAATAATGTTGATTATTCGTTTCTGAATACATTATCTACCGG
>JAUZOM010000100.1 GCA_030706465.1 Bacteroidota bacterium
CATTTAATGAACGACACATCCATAAGGACGGGTGATTGGGTTGAATTATTGATTCATTGATTCGTTGATTGTTTTAAGGGTTTAACTATCAATTTGTCAACTATCAACTGTCAACTACTTCACCGCCAGTACTCTCCCGCAACCCGCATACTTTACTTCCACGGGCTCGTCCGTCATCCCGATATTTCCGAATTCAACAGCCAGGCTCAGCAGCACGGTCACATCGTCCGTCAGCTCGGCCACCAGGTCGTCATTCAATTGAACCGTCAGGCTCTGTTCGGGCACGATGGATTGCGTCTTCTGCCATTCGCCCGTGGTGGTATTGCTGGCCCCGTGAAGGTCCGGAACCAACGGCTTGTATTGGTTTTTCGCTTCCTGGTAGGCCATGTCCGACACGGTACCGATGGCCACCAACAACCTGAAGTAGGGAAGTTTCTGTATGTTCAGCAAATCAACGTCCGTATTGATGCGTGGGACGGTCACGGTAGCCTGCAGGAGCTCCCGGTCCAGTTCTACTTGCGGGGATATGCGCACCACCGTGTTGAACGGATAGGTGCGGTTGAAATTAAAACCTTCCAGTATTTCCTTGTTCTGCGAGAGTTTCAGGTTCCGCCGGCCGATCTCAGAAACCGTATCCAGCTTCATCAGGTTCTTGCCCATGCCGTTCAACACCGGGTTGATGTTGTAATCCGCTATCCGTTGCAATCCCCCGAAGGCACGACGGGCTTTTGACCCGAACTTCGAACACCCGCCAAACTCCATGTTCTGCTTGCGCGTGTTCTCAAACCGGGGTGACTTGGCGATCTGCTTTTTGGTGGCACCTCCCTTGGTGCGCATAATCACTTTATCACTCCCTTTCACGGTATAAAAGGAAACACCCTGGATGCTTCCCGTCATTTGCATAAATCCTTTTACAATAGTCATAGTAGTAGTTAATTAGTTGATTGGTTAATTAGTTAATTGGTTGATTAGTTGGCTGATTTTAGTGTGTAGTTGGTCGTGTAAGAGCAGACGATTCAACAATTCAACGCCTACTACCTACTGCCGACCCCTCGCCTTCCCGCATCCTTCTCTATACCGATTTTAGGTACAAAGATACTAAAATCAGGGATAATCCAACAATAACCCAGGGATAATCCATACTTATATAAATATGGGTTATCCCTGGGTTATATGTGGGTTATATATGGGTTATCCCTGGGTTATCTCAAAGTTAGCGGCGAACAGGTATAAGAGCAGCTATAAATCAGTGGCAGTGAAATATCAGGGTTATTGGAATTGTTGAAATTACGGTCACTAAAAATCTACGAAATATGCTTTATGCCATTTGAGGTGTAAAACAGCACTCACGACCAGCCCATCAAAGCGCATAAAACATTAACAAAAAAATTCGTCATTTTGCATAGTTAATTATTGTCAATTTAGTTTTATTCATAATTTAATACTTATATTTGTATATATGTAATTGATAAAGAGGTGATTATGTAATATATATTCGAATAATAATGGCGCTGATTGCATTTATATTAAAATACAAATACACACAAAGAAACAATATATACATTATACCTCAAGTATACCGATGCAAACCCGGCATAAAGTTCACCAGTAATCACAGAATCATTGTAAAATAATTTACGAATGAGATGTTAAATCCAAGGCAGATACAAACCGATGCCCACACAGCAAACCTGACGGAATTGCTGTTGAAGAAATTGGAAAGCTATGAGCGCTCTAACAAAGAGCTTAAAGCTATGGTATGTGCCTTGAGTAACCCATTGGATTATGCCCAATTATTTACAGAAAAGGAAGCGGCCGCGCTGTTGAGTATATCACAGAAAAACACCTATCTCCTCCGCAAGGAAGGAAAAATCCATTACCACCAGGTAGGCATCAATATCCGGTATAGTTTGAGGGATATACTGGAATATGAGGAAGGGTGCAGGAGATAATGCCCGTTAGTGGGAGTGCGACCAAGACATTATCAACTTCCACGAGTCGCGCTCCCACTCATTTCCGGAAAAGCTATCCCCGGTGCAAAACCGATAGATGCAAACTAGAAAAGCATTCATAGGATCTGTTTTAGGAAAAAAAAACTGAGTTACCGGTCTGCTAAAAGATAACAAACATGCAACTTAAATGATTTTTAGTGCTGAAAACGACATTTGTAATCTATTGATAAAGTGCACTTTGAAAATTATCTTATGCAAGTTGCCCTGCAACTGTAACACCCGTTATTTTCACCTCCCTTATTTTTGTATCGTCAGCCTAAACTGGGTTGAATTGATACGGAAATGGGAAAAACAACCTACCTGCTAACCGATGCCAATACAGCAAACCTTGCAGAATTGCAATTGCTGAAAATGGAAAGCTTTGAGCGCCTCCTCCAAGAGCTTACGGCAAAGGTATGTACCTTGACCAACCCCCTTGATTATACCCAATTGTTTACCGAAAAAGAGACTGCTGCGAAATTGAGCACTTCGGTTAAAAATCTCTATATCCTGCGAAAGGAAGGCAAAATTCATTACTGCCAGGACGGAAAGATTATCCGGTATAGTTTGGGGGATATACTGGAGTATGAGGAAAGTTGCAGGAGATAATTTAATGAATTTATTTCGTTTTGAGAGGGATTACAAGAACAGAATAAGAATGAATATAGAATGAAATTTTGAGATTGAAATAGATTCTTGTGAATTTAGTTTTGAAATAGAGGAGATTGTGAGTGAAATAATTGACAAGAATGGCTCAAAGATTAAAAATAGATTTGTAATTTTGTAGAGTTTTTACTATTGGGCAGTTAATAGAAATTGAACGCTATGAAGAGTAAAAAGATTACCGTCAAAGGTGCAGAAATTAATATTATTGAATATCATCAATCTGATTATATCTCATTGACAGATATGGTGAAAGGATTCGGAGACGATACCATGATTTACAGTTGGATGCGCAATCGAAACACCGTAGAATTTATTGGTATATGGGAAGAAATAAATAATCCGGATTTTAAAGGTAACGAATTCGTTACCTTTAAAACTCAGGCTGGGTTGAATAGTTTTAATTTAACACCCCGAAAATGGATTGAAGCCACTCATGCTATTGGTTTTATATCGAAAGCCGGAAGATATGGAGGAGGTACTTTTGCACATAAAGATATAGCGTTTGAATTTGGAAGCTGGTTGAGCCCGGCATTTAAAATGTATTTAATCAATGAATTTCAACGCCTAAAGGCAGACGAGAACGACCGCCTGAAACTTGACTGGACCCTGCAACGCACACTTGCCAAAATAAATTACCACATACAAACCGATGCTATCAAGGAGAACCTGATACCGAATGAACTTTCCAGTCAACAAATCAGCCAGGTGTACGCTAGTGAGGCTGACTTGCTGAATGTCGCTTTGTTTGGAAAAACCGCTCAGCAATGGAGAAACGAAAACCCGACCCTCGAAGGCAATATCCGTGATACGGCAACTATAGAACAATTGGTCGTACTTTCGAATCTGGAAAGCATTAATGCCGTTCTTATTCATCAGCAATTACCACAAAGAGACCGGATCATGCAATTAAACCAAATAGCCATCTCGCAGATGAAATCGTTGGTAGGGAATAAAAGCCTGAAAAGTCTGAAGTAAAACACCTACCAACCGATGCCCACACAGCAAACCTGGCGAAATTGCTGCTGGATAAATTGGAAAGCTTTGAGCGACTCCTCCAAGAGCTTACGGCAAAACATGTACCTTGACCAACCCCACCGATACTGCCCAATTGTTTACCGAAAAAGAGACTGCTGCGAAATTGAGTATATCGGTTAAAAATCTCTATATCTTGCGAAAGGAAGGAAAAATTCATTACTGCCAGGACGGAAAGATTATCCGGTATAGCCTGAGGGATATACTGGAGTATGAGGAGAGTTGCAGGAGATAAATTTTGAACGCGAAAGAGGATGCATCATGAAAGAAGCAGTTGATATACTGAATATCTAAAAAAAAGCCCTGATGACGCTTTGCTATAAACACAAAGTTCATTTCCATAAAATCAGCCCTCGGATACTGTATAACGTAGAGGATATCCGAAGCTTGAAGAGAGATGCCGGCAACCCGAACACAAACCTTTCGTCGCCCACCTGATGACGGGCAAAAAGCGTATTCTTTGGCATAGGTGATTCTATCAAAGAGCACTCTCAGAAGTAATGCATACGTTTTTAGGTTTACCCGTAGGTTTTTAGGTTTTGTTTTAGGAAGCGGATTATGAGAGACATCAAATAAATTAGATTTGTTGATAATTATATTAACAATCTAATGAAAGTATAAGATTGTTTTTGTAGTTTTGTTGTTTGTTTTTCAAAACATTAGGAATTAATGGGTAAAACGGGATATTAGTAAAATTTTAAAGTGTAAAGAAGAAATTAGAACAAATGATGGATATTAAGGATTTGGAAAAAACGTTGTGGACGGCTGCCGACAAGATGCGCAGCAACATGGACGCGGCGGAATATAAACATGTGGTGCTGGGATTGATTTTCCTGAAATACATTTCGGATGCATTTAATGAATTGCATAATGCTTTACTGGAAGGCAAGGGCGAATATGAAGGTGCCAATGCCGAAGATCCTGACGAATACCTGGCACAGAATGTTTTCTTTGTTCCCGAAACTGCCCGTTGGAAGTTCTTACAGGACAAAGCCAAACAACCCGAAATAGGCAAACTCATTGACGAGGCCATGGATGCCATCGAAGGCATCAACCCCAACCTGAAAGGGGTATTACCCAAGATATATGCCGACCCCGATCTGAACAAACAACGCCTGGGCGAACTGATAGACCTGATAGGAACCATCGGGTTTAATCAGGAAGGACACGAAGCCAAAGATTTGCTGGGGCGCGTGTACGAATATTTCCTCGGACAGTTTGCCGATGCCGAAGGCAAGAGCGGTGGACAATTTTACACCCCTGCCAGCATAGTAAAGCTATTGGTAGGTATGCTCGAACCCTACACGGGACGGGTGTACGACGGCTGCTGTGGAAGCGGTGGGATGTTTGTGCAGAGCGAAAAGTTTGTAAAAGAACATCAGGGAAATATCAAAGACCTGTCCATCTACGGACAAGAAAGTAACCCAACGACGCTGCGACTGGCCAAGATGAACCTTGCCATACGCGGCATTGATGCCCGTATCGAATTGGGCGACACCTTTCTGCACGACAAGCACAAAGACCTGAAAGCGGATTATATCATGGCCAACCCGCCCTTTAATATCAGCGACTGGAGCGGCGAGCAACTGCGCGACGATGCCCGTTGGAAATACGGCTTGCCACCCGTGGGCAATGCCAACTATGCCTGGTTGCAACATTTTATCTCCAAGCTCAGCAACAACGGAACAGCCGGAATAGTACTGGCCAACGGAAGCATGAACAGCAACTCGGGCGGCGAAGGCGAGATACGCAAAAGCATGATAGAAGCAGGACTGGTGGACTGTATGGTGGCACTACCCGCACAACTGTTTTACAATACCATGATACCAGCGTGTTTGTGGTTTCTGGCTAAAAATCGTACCAACCATAAGTTCCGTAACCGTAGCAACGAAATCTTGTTTATCGATGCCCGTAAACTGGGTACGATGGTAAACCGACGAAATAAAGAACTGACGGACGACGATTTGGCACTGATAGAAAATACCTATCATGCATGGCGGTCTGGAAATAATACAACACCGGATGATGGTAATGTACAGCCTAATGGTAATGGTAAAGGCGCACGGCCGTGCGCCTCTACAACGGAAATGCAATACACCGATATAGCGGGATTCTGCAAATCAGCCACTATCGATGAGGTGCGCCAAAACAACTATGTATTGATGCCCGGACGCTATGTTGGCACCGAGGAAGAAGAAATAGACCTGATTCCCTTCGAAGAAAAAATGAAAACGCTCACCGACAAACTGGCGGAACAATTTGCACAAAGCGAAAAATTACAACAAACCATTCGTAAGAACTTAAATGGAATTGGATATGAGTTCTAAGGAGTGGAAGACATATAAATTAAGGGATCTTACCACGAAAATAGGCTCTGGTGCGACACCACGGGGCGGTAAAGATGCGTATTTAGAATCAGGTGACTATTCATTAATAAGAAGCCAAAATGTATTGGATTTTACTTTTTCATACAATGGTTTAGCGTTTATAAATAAAGCACAGGCAACTCAACTAAATAATGTGACGGTTGCAGAAAGAGATGTACTATTGAACATTACTGGAGATAGTGTTGCAAGAGTCTGTCAGGTACCAAATGAAGTTTTACCCGCAAGAGTAAACCAGCATGTTGCTATTATTCGTCCCGATAATTCTAAACTTTTACCTGAGTTTCTGAAGTATTATTTATTGAATCCTTCATGCAAAAATCAATTGCTTTCATTTTCGGCAGTCGGGGCAACTAGAAATGCTCTAACAAAAGGAATGATTGAAGACATAGATATACAACTTCCTATAATTAAAGAACAACAACGCATAGCTTCAATTCTATCTTCCTTAGATGATAAAATAGAACTAAACCGCCAAACCAACCAAACACTGGAAGGGATAGCACAAACGCTGTTTCAGGAAATGTGCGTGCCGCGAGGGGAAGAATTGCCGGAAGGATGGAGAGTTGGGAAATTGGAGGAAGTATTAGAAATAAAATATGGAAAAGATCATAAGCATCTCGAAAATGGTCTGATTCCAGTTTATGGATCGGGCGGCATAATGAGATATGCTAACAAAGCATTGTATGAACATGAATCAATCTTAATACCACGAAAAGGAACATTGAGTAATCTGTTCTATATCAACAAACCTTTTTGGTCGGTAGATACTATGTTTTATACTAAGATAAAGAATAAAACATATGGAAAATTCTTGTTTCTATTGTTGAAAACAATGAATCTGGCAACAATGAATGTTGGTTCAGCAGTACCTAGCCTAACAACTCAGGTTTTGAATAATATAGAAATCATCTTGCCATCAGATGCCACTATAGAGAAATTTGATGATATCGTAACACCAATGTTCACAACCATAGAATCTAACGAACAAGAAACCCAAACCCTGATTGCATTGCGTGATAGTTTATTGCCGAAGTTAATGAAGGGGGAGATAGAGATATAAGATGGAAGAAGAAATAGAATACGATGACTTAAAATTTCAAAGATTCAATGAATCATTGGATGAGTCAGGAGCATACAACATTGGGGGTATTGACTTTTGGCCTAGTCGTATTTTATATGAAATGGAGATTGAAGTATATAAGGAGGCCTGGAAAGACTTTGAAGATGCAGAATTTGAAAAATTAAAAGACACTATATACAACCAGTATCCTTCTTGTATTGCCTATAATTATCGACTTTCCGAAAAAGGTGAAGGAGCATCTGATCCAGTCAGAAAATTATTGCATTTAAAAGATACATGGGAATCAATTGTTTTTGTTTTGTATGCAATTGTATGGGGCGAAATACGATTCAAATCTATTGATTTAAAAGCTGCACAGATAATTATTGCAACAGAATTAAATGGGAATCCAATTTTTAAAAATTTCAATACTGATAGGCTTATTACTGATGCTTTAAGAACAAAGATTCTAAATATTAAAGCTGTTATTCATTATTCTAAAGCAAATAATCTCGGTTTAAAGTCTGAGAACATTGAATTGGGACTTTTGGACAAATTATTAGAATTGCAAGATATACGAAATGACATTTCCCACCATACAACACCTACTAATGATGAAGCGGAAGCGGAATTAAAATTGGTAATTCCTTTATTTGAAAAGATGTTGGTGCTAACAGAGTTTTTAAAGGACTGTAAGATCTTACGATTTGAGAGCTTTTCAACTAAATGTAGATGCGAAGAATTTAATGGTCATTATTTGAATAAAGAATTTGATGATTATGATTTTGATGTAAATCAAGCTTATGTTTTGGGTTTAGGTAAAGAACAACTATTTATTAATTGGGAGGATGAAGTATTTAGTTTATCACCATTCCTACATTATCACAAAGATGGGGTTGGTCGAGAGTCATATCTGAGTGTATTTAAAGGTAAAAAAGATGGTAAGTATAGGTTTGAACCGATTACAAAAAGAGATGAAGTAACATTTGATCTTTTACAGGCTCGATTTGATTTAGAGCAAGCTAAAATAATAAATTTAATTGTACCTTAAATAATAAAACAAATGAGAATAATAACATTAAAAGGAGATTCTGATAAAGGAAAAACAACGACTTTAAATATAGTGTATAATACATTATTAAATAATGGTGGTAAGTCTACAAACAAACAAAAATTAGGAGGAGATCCTAATGATTTCTTTGATTTAGTTATTTACAACAATCAGAAGATTTATTTTTTCACGATGGGGGATTATTCAGGATATTTGATTGATTCAATCAGAGATTGTAATTCTAAAGGGTATGATTTATTGATTTGTGCTTGTAATTCAAGGTTCGTAAGGCCTTTTCAAGAAATGAATAATTATCTGCACAATATAATTGATAAAACGGTAGTAAATTCAAGTTCATTGGAATTGGCTGCAAATAATGCTGATGCAACTACTATTATTAATCTGATATAATTTTAAGAGCAATAACTTTTTATTAATAGTGTGTTTAAACACATCTCCGAAACAGAACAAATAGTGTTAAACAGTCTCAACGAATAATTTGAACACAGGGTGTTGTTTGGCACTGAACTGTATGATGGAACACAAAAATATTGAAGTTTTAATAGGTAGTAATAGAACAAACCAATTGATTTAAGCTAAGAACAACAATTGAACCATAAAAATACTATTTTTGCACTATGCCTGACTTAAATCGTATATATTTGTATCGCATGACTCATATCGGGAATATCCCGCATATACTGGCAAACGGCATTACGCATATCGCTTCGGCCAATGCCAATGCCGCTTATGTGCCTATTGGTGATGGTAGTTTGATTAATCGTAGAACACAGATTGCTTTACCCAATGGCCGGTTGTTAAGCGATTATATTCCGTTTTATTTCGGAGGTCGCATGCCAATGCTATTGGTGATTCAACACGGCACCAATGGGGTAACAGCTACAACGCCCGAAGATATTGTGTATTGTATAACTACGGTAGCCCAAATTATTGCAAACGGATTAGATTACTATTTTACAGATGGTCATGCCGTTGCTACCATTTCAACCGTTTACGCCTCGAATCAGATAGCTGATATCGAAGAATTGGTTGATTTTGATGCTGTCAAAGTAAAGTACTGGCGGAATGATTATGATCTGGACTTAAAACGAAGAATGGAAGCAGAGTTCTTGGTGGGGAACGATATACCAGCACAGGCCATTGTAGGGTATGTGGTATACAACGAAGCAGCAAGAGACCGCTTGATGGAAATGGGTATTCCACAAAATAAGATATTAATAAAAAGAGAATGCTATTTTTAAAGAACCGATTATGATACAGTTACAAACAGGAAATCTATTGGATAGCAACGCCGAGGCATTGGTCAACACCGTGAATACAGTGGGTATAATGGGGAAAGGCATTGCGCTCCAATTCAAAAACATGTTTCCAACCAACTATAAACAATACGCTAAAGCTTGCAAAAACGGTGAAGTACAAATAGGTAAACTATTTGTAACGGAAGAAACAACGCTTCTGGGTGGAAGAAAAATCATTATTAACTTCCCGACCAAAACAGACTGGAGAAAACCTGCTGAATATATTTATATTGAACAAGGATTAAAAGCCTTGGCCAGACTAATTATTGATAACCAGATTCATTCAGTAGCCATTCCTCCATTGGGTACGGGTAATGGCGGGCTGGACTGGAACAAAGTGAAGGCTATGATTGAGTTGTACCTTTCAGCCCTCGATTGCGACATACAGATTTATCAACCCAATACATTAATTCAGGAAGCAATGAAAAAAGAACGGGTAAAGCTTACGCCGGCACGTGCTATGTTGTTGGCTGTTTTGTTTGATTTGGTACGTGACGGAGAGTTTGTATCTGAATTTGCAGCCGAAAAAGTAGCTTATTTTCTTCAACGTTTTGGAGCAGAAGAGTATTTTAAATTAGACTTCCAGCCTAATTTTTACGGTCCGTATTCAGGGAAGGTTAAACGTGTTTTGTATTATCTGAATGGTAGTTATATTACGGGTTATAGTTCCATGGATAAGAAGCCTTTTGAAGAACTTGGCATTATGACGGATGGTGAAAAAGAAGTAACCAATTACCTGAACGAAAACGAGACATATAAAGCGATTGTGGAAAAAACAAAAAAGTTTCTTGCCGGATATTATTCTTCCTTTGCATTAGAGCTTTTATCAACAGTCGATTTTATCAAACAGGAAAAAAAGGTCTCGACCGTTGAAGAAATTACAGAAAATATAAATCAATGGAGTAGCCGTAAAAGTGCTATGTTCAATAAACCACAATATATTCAATTAGCTGTTGGACATCTTCAAAGTGAACTAGCCTGATACCTGCATGAACTACATCCCCGAATCCGAAATCATAAAATAGAGATCGGGCAGCCACAAGGGCATGCACAAACAATCAATGAATCAAACTGGAAATGTTCCAATATATTGGACAAATACCAATCTATCAAAATATGGAATTCACAAATCCCGGATATAATCCACAAATCCATCACCGCAGGTCGATACGGTTGAAAGGATATGATTATTCGAAGGAAGGATTGTATTTTATAACCACTTGTTGCCAGGATAGGATATGTCGGTTTGGTGAAATCGTTGTATCGGAAAATATCCCGACAATGAAATTGAACGATGCGGGTAAAATGGTGGATGCACAATGGTTGGCAATGGCGAAACGATTCCCGAATATTGAATTGCACGATTACGTTATCATGCCCAATCATTTTCATTGTATTTTGGAAATTGTGGGGGATAATGGGGATTGTACGAACGATGAAAATGGGCGAAATGACGATGTTGAAAATGGGCGACCACAAGGGTACGCCCCTACGTGTGCCGATGAAAAACATGTTCTGAAACACAAAACCATTGGTGATATGATGGATGCATTTAAATCGATTACCACTGTGGAATATATCCGAGGGGTGAAAAACAAGGGGTGGGATCGATTCGAAGGCAAAATATGGCAACGGAATTATTATGAACACATAATCAGAGACGAACAATCGTATCTAACCATTTCGGATTATATAATTAAGAATCCGGAAAAATGGAAAGAAGATAAATTTCATCCGGAATCAAATACATCATCGAATACCATGTAGGGGCGTACCCTTGTGGTCGCCCATATGAATCAGAACGGGCAGCCACAAGGGCATGCCCCTACGGTTACCAATATTGCAAAAAAATAAATACGCATGAAACACATCACCGAATCCGAAATCGAACAAATAGCGTTAGATATTCTGAACGAAGAATTAGGATACACGGTGTTGTATGGTCCCGATCTGGCAGACGGGGCGCACAAGGAGCGGGAGTTTGGGGATGTGGTGTTGAATAAACGGCTACGACATGCCATCGATAAAATCAACCCGACCATTCCGGCAGAAGCGCGCGAAGAAGCTTTAAAAAAAGTGTTGCGTACCACGTCGGTGAATGCGTTGGATAATAACGAGCACTTCCACCGTATGCTTACCGAGGGTATTGATGTGAAGTTCGGAACGGGTGATGGTAAATCAAAAACAGATAAAGTATGGTTGTTGGATTATAATCGTCCGCAGAATAATGAGTTTCTGGCCGTAAACCAGTTGACCATAGTAGAAAACCACGTAAACAAACGCCCCGATATTGTTTTGTTCGTCAACGGCTTGCCGTTGGTAGTAATAGAACTAAAAAATGCAGTGGATGAAAACGCGGGGGTACCCGATGCCTACCACCAACTGCAAACCTACAAGCAAGTGATCCCGTCGCTCTTTACCTACAATGCGTTTATGATAGCCAGCGATGGTTGGTTTGCCAAAGCGGGTACGCTGAGTTCCGACTATAACCGTTTTATGGAGTGGAAAACGGCAGACGGCATTAGCATAGTAGATACCCAGACACAACCCGAAATGGAACCCATGATGCTGGGGCTGCTGAATAAAAATACGCTGCTCGATGTATTGCGCCATTTCATAGTGTACGAAAAGACCAAAGAAAAAACCATCAAGAAAATGGCGGCCTATCACCAGTACTATGCGGTGAACAAAGCCATTGAAAATACGGTAAGAGCATCGGCAGTAAACCATGCACTAAGCGCACCGCCCGAACAATTTGGGTTAGCCAATGCCATGCATCAGGCAAAAGGCGACAAACGCGCGGGGGTGGTATGGCATACGCAAGGCAGCGGCAAGAGTCTGAGCATGGTGTTTTATACCGGCAAGTTGGTATTGTCCGACGAAATGAATAACCCCACCATCGTGGTACTCACCGACCGGAATGATTTAGACCAGCAACTCTTCGAAACCTTCGGCAGCTGCGAACAACTGATCCGGCAGAAACCTAAGCAAGCCGAAAGCAGGGATGACCTGAAAGAAAAACTATCCGTAGCTTCGGGTGGCGTGGTGTTTACCACCATACAAAAGTTTATGCCCGAAACAGCGGTAGAAACCTATCCTAAATTGTCTGACCGACGAAACATCGTGGTAATGGCGGATGAAGCACATCGCAGCCAGTACGATTTTATCGACGGATATGCCAAACACATGCGGGATGCATTACCCAATGCTACCTTTATCGGTTTCACGGGTACGCCCATCGAAAAAGAAGACCGTAACACCCAAGCCGTATTCGGCGATTACATTGATGTATATGATATTCAGCAAGCCGTGGAAGATGGTGCTACGGTACGTATCTACTACGAAAGTCGGTTGGCAAAGATAGCCTTGAGCGAAGCCGACCAAAAGCTGATGGATGAGCGCGTGGAAGAAGTGACTGAGGATGACGAACTCACCGACAAACAAAAACGCTTTGCCCGCTGGGCGAGTAAAGAAGCCATAGTCGGCAGCGAACAACGACTAAAACAAGTGGCACTGGACTTAGTGACTCACTTCGAAAACCGCACCTCGGCAGTGGCAGGTAAAGGGATGATAGTAGGCATGAGTAGGCGAAACTGTGTAAGTCTGCATAATGAAATTATTAAGCTTCGCCCACACTGGTATCATGCCGACGACGATAAAGGAATAATAAAAGTCATTATGACCGGTTCGGCCAGCGATCCGCTGGACTGGCAGGAACATATCCGCAATAAATCCAAACGCAAAGCCATTGGCGATCGGTTGAAAGATCCGAAAGATCCCTTACAACTGGTCATCGTGCGCGATATGTGGCTCACGGGATTTGATGCACCTTGCCTGCATACGCTTTATATCGATAAACCCATGAACGGACATAACCTAATGCAAGCCATTGCAAGGGTGAACCGGGTGTTTGGCGATAAGGAAGGCGGACTAGTGGTAGATTATATCGGTATAGCGCAGGATTTGAAAAATGCACTGGCCATCTACACCGAAAGCAGCGGTAAGGGACAACTCACCTTCGACCAGGCGGATGCTGTAGCCAAGATGCTGGATTTCTACGATATCGTAGTGGACATGTTCGGAAGCTTCGACTATAAACGTTACTTCAGCTTGCCACCCAAAGAAAGGCTGAACTTTATACTGGATGCGTCCAACTATATACTGGGGTTGAAAGATGAGAACGGTCGCAACGGCAAACAACGCTTCAAAGGCCATGTCACCAAGCTGCAAAAAGCATTCGGCATATCGGTTCCACACCCCAAAGCCTTTAAGATTCGGGATGATCTGGCATTCTTTCAGGCTATCAAGGCCCGCTTTGCCAAGTTCGACGAAACAAAGAAAAAACGTACTGCCGAGGAAATAGAAACGGCTATCCGCCAAATCATCAACGATGCCATTATCTCTACCGAAGTGGTGGATATATTTGATGCAGCGGGTATAGCCAAGCCCAGCATTGAAATCCTGACCGAAGAATTTCTGGCACAGATAAAAGGATTACCCCGCAAGAACCTGGCATTGGAACTACTGAAACGCCTGTTGAACGATGAGATAAAGAAACGTTCGGGCATCAACATTATACAGGGTAAGAAGTTTTCGGAGATGCTTGCCGATGCGGTGAAACGCTACCAAAACGGATTAATAGAAGCTGCACAGATTATTGATGAATTGATAAAACTGGCGCAGGAAATAAAAGAAGCCGACAAGCGCGGCGAAAAACTAAACCTGCGACAAGATGAGTTGGCTTTCTATGATGCATTGGCCGACAACCCGAATGCAGAAACGATACTGGGTGATGATATCCTCAAACACATAGCCCACGAATTAGTGGAAAGCGTGCGCCGCAATACCTCCATCGACTGGCAATTGAAAGAAAGCGTACAAGCAAAACTGCGGGTAATGGTAAAACGCATTCTACGGAAATACAAATACCCGCCTGATGATCCGAAAACAGGAGAATATACTGTTTCTGTTACCAAAGTACTGGAACAAGCAGAACAATTGGCGGATTACTGGACAAAGGACGAAGTTTGTGTAAAAATTTAAAAACCTCTTTAACTCCTCTACCCCTCGTTTGCAACGAGGGATTAATGGTTGAGTGTTTGTAACGCATTAAAGTTTAATACTATAGGATTGTAATTATCATAGCAAGAATATATCTTCGGATAATTATAGCGTTGAGGGACAAAATGGAGTCTTTTTCTGCACTTTTACAATAACTGATTGGTTTATATTTTTACCCGGCTAAATGACAGGATGATTGTGTAATCTTTGTTGGAAACAAAAAACCATTAACCCCTAAAATGGAAAGTAAATGAGAAAAATAATATACTATCTATTTCAAATAATTTTGGTTTCGGTTATTGCACTTGGTTCTTTTGCGATTATAAATATTACAGATATAATTAAATACCAGACTGATACCGAAAGTGGAATTCCACGGGGAGATATTAAGTATTATGTATGCCGTGCTATTTGGATTGGTGTATGCATATTAACTACGTTATCGATGATTGTATTGCGTTTTTACAAGAACAGAATTTTAAAGAAACGCGAAACAAATAAACAAGAGTGATTTCTACGTCGTACCGGATATATCCTTCCTCCCTCCCGCTCCATTGCCTCGTGTGGGAGAATAAGTAAAGGAGAATAAAAAAGTTGAGTCAGCTATGACCACCGAAACAGGAATGAATAAAAGACTACAAACAATAAATACTCAGATAGAAAAATATAGTCATGGCAAATATAATAAGAAACCGCACCATTCGTCTTTCGACTAGGGATGAAAAATCGAAAAGTTATAAAATATATACTGAAAATGTTGTAGCGGGAGATATGTTGATAGTTAATATAGATCATGAATTCAAGACATTAAAAAGATCTTATTTGTTTGATGGTACTGATGTAAGTGATAGAAAAAGTATAAGTTTTCGTGTTCACGATTATGGTTCCCGCATTGATATAAGTTGGAGTGGTGCAAACCCAAAAGATTCAATATCACCTATTCATACAGAAGATCCTTTAAGAAGTAAATTCACAGAGCCATTGATTCCTATTGCTGATAAATCAAATCGTGGGG
>JAUZOM010000101.1 GCA_030706465.1 Bacteroidota bacterium
CGTGCAGTTTGGATTGGCAATAATGCCACGCGGACGATCTTTGGCATCGGCAGCATTTACCTCGGGAACTACCAACGGAATATCTTTATCCATGCGGAAAGCAGACGAGTTATCGATCATGACGGCACCGAATTTAGTAATATCTTCGGCAAACTCTTTGGAAATACTTGCACCTGCAGAGGTAAACACAATATCGAACGGTTTAAAATCGTCGCCGTGTTTAAGCTCTTTGACGGTGATTTTTTCACCTTTAAAGTCATACACACTACCCGCACTGCGTGATGAGCCGAAAAGGCCCAGTTCAGTCAATGGGAAATTGCGCTCTGCGAGCACACGCAAAAATTCTTGTCCTACGGCACCACTGGCACCTACAATTGCTACTCTCATTGTGTTGTAAATTTATACCCCCTCTTTCCCCTAAAACGGAAAATAGAGGAAGGTTATTTAAAAAAATGTTCTTTTCGTTGTTACAGATTAATTCATTCCGTACAAAAACAATCAACAGGTTAAATGTATTTTAATGAATAATAGCTACATTTGTACTTGAAATACCCCAAACAACCTGCTTCTGATCATTTATTTCCCTTTTGGGGTTAAGGTTAGTTTTGAAATAGTCCGCAAAAGTAATTCATTTCAACAGAACTATCAACACTATGAAGAATTTAAGCCTCTTTTTTGTGTTTTTTGTGCCAGTTTTATGTTTTGGTCAGGTTAATGAAAACTTTTCAGATGGGAATTTTACAGATTATCCGGTATGGACCGGCACAACTTCCAATTTCTTTGTGAATGGCGCATTTCAGTTACAATCGCAAGCAAAAACAACTTCGACTTCCTTTTTGTTTACCCCTTCCGAAGCTTTTGATAATGCTACCTGGGAATGTTCCGTAAAAATTACCTATAATCCATCGGCCTACAACTTTGCTGCTGTTTACATTGCTTCCGACCGGAATGATATAACATCGGGTTGCAACGGCTATTATGTTCAGCTTGGAGGTACGAATGACGAAGTATCCCTTTATCTGCAGGAAGGTACTAAGAAAACAAAGATCATTGACGGAACCGATAAAAGGACCGACCGGAATCCGGTTGACCTGAAGATAAAGGTTACCCGTGATAGCCAGGGAAACTTTACCCTGTACAGCAAACTGGCAACTGAAACCGATTTTGTACAGGAAGGAACCACAAAAAACAATGCCGTTAAAAGCAGTGCCTATTTTGGATTGTTGTTTACCAATACCACACAAACAGGTTCCGATTATTATTTTGATGATATTGTAGTAACGGGCGATAAAGCGCTTGATGAAGAGTCGCCGGAATGGACCTCCTTCTCCCTGGAGCAACCTAACCGGTTAAAGCTTGGGTTCTCGGAGGCAATGAATTTCACCCAAGCTGCGTATAATGTCGATCAAGACATCGGGAGCCCTGCTTCGCAGGCCGTTGCAACTGATAATAAGTCGGTAATATTGAGCTTTGGAACCGATTTTGAACATGGAAAGATCTACACGTTACAAACTTCAGGCTTAACGGATTTAGCCGGTAATCAATTAATTATCAATGCCCGTTCCATTGGAATCGCGGAACCCATCGGAATCGGCGACCTGGTAATCAATGAAGTGATGTTTGACAGTCCGGACAGCTGTGCCGAATACCTGGAGATTTACAACAAATCGGATAAATTATTGGATGTTTCCGGGCTCGTATTTGCTATCCGGAAGGCAGACGGCACGTTAAATGCCGGGAATTCTATACCAAATGAAACAAATATGCTCCCTTATGCGTACCTGGCACTCACCTCCGATGCCGATAAAGTGCGTAAATACTATGCAGCTCCGGATGGAAGTGCCATATTGACAACCGGTTGGAGTCCTCTCAACAATGAAAGTTCAACACTGGTACTGACTAACAACGCGAAGGACACCGTGTACGACGAGCTTACCTACAATGTAAAGTGGCACCATTCGCTGGTAAAAAACCCACAAGGAGTGGCTTTGGAGCGTATAAATCCCGAGCTCCCCACACAAAATCCAGATTCCTGGCATTCGGCGGCATCAGAAGTAAATTACGGAACTCCCGGTTATAAAAACTCACAATACCGGGACCTTGATTCCAAGGAGAAGGATGAAAAGTTTGTATGGACAGAACCTGAAAGTTTTTCTCCCGATAATGATGGCGTGGACGATGTTTGCTTTATTCATTACAAAACAGATGCCAACGGGTATGTTGCAAATGCAACTATTCTGAATGCTGTTGGAGTTAAAGTTTTTCAGTTGGCTACCAATATCTTACTACCTACGGAAGGTTTTTTGACCTGGGATGGCCGGACGGATAAAGGCAAGAATGCAAATGTAGGAATTTATGTCCTTTATTTTGAAATGTTTAATCCGAATACCGGGAAGCGAAAGCAACAGAAACTGCCAATTGTTGTATCATCTCGATAATTTCGAAATATTAACACGCTATTGTCCAACAAATCAGCTATCTTTGCAGCGTTTTTTTGAAGTAAAACGAATAATTAATACACAACAAAGTAAGAATGGAGAAAGTAAGTTATGCATTGGGCTTAAGTTTGGGCAACAATTTGTTAAGTAGTGGAGTTGCCACTTTAGATTACGCTCAATTGGCCAAGGGAATTCAAGACGTAATGGAACAAAACACACCCGAAATGAGTTACGAAGAAGCTCAGGCGGTTATCAACGATTTTTTTCAGTCACTTCAAGCCAAAGCGGGAGCTCAAGCCCAACAGGAAGGAAAAGCTTTTCTGGAAGAAAACAGCAAACGTGACGGAATAGTAACCCTGGAGAGCGGATTGCAGTATGAAATCCTGACGAAAGGTTCCGGTGCGACTCCCAAAGCATCCGATACAGTCAAAGTGCATTATCACGGAACATTAATCGACGGAAATGTTTTCGATAGTTCTGTTAAACGAGGGGAACCGGCAACTTTTGGTGTTACGCAGGTTATCAGCGGTTGGGTGGAAGCCTTGCAATTAATGCCGGTAGGTTCAAAATGGAAACTCTATATTCCTTCCGAATTAGCTTATGGAGCACAAGGTGCCGGTCAGGCTATTGCCCCACATTCTGCCTTGATTTTTGAAGTTGAGTTATTGGATATTGTATAATCAAATCATCCTCAACAGAACATAAATTAATAAACAACAATAATCTATCATATCAAACAATTAGAAAAACAAGTATGAAAAAAACAGTATTAATTCTTGCAGCTATAAGTCTGGTTTTTGCATCAGCTGAAGCAAAAGATAAAAAACAAATCAAACCAATTTCGCAAGTACCGGTAAAGGTTTTAGTAAATGATGTTGACTCCATGAGCTATGCTTTGGGTTTAAATGTAGGAACTGATTTTGCCCGTAACCTGAAAGCAATTCCGGGAGGAAAATCGAATACCGATTTATTGATTAAGGGGTTTGCTACAGCCATGAAAGGTGACTCGGCTTTAATGAAACCAGAAGCTGCTATGGAATTCTTTAAAGGTTACATTACAAAAGCGCAGGCAAAAGATGCTGAAGTAAAAAAAACAGCCGGTGAGAAATTCTTGGCTGAAAATAAAACAAAGGATAGCGTTATAACAACTGCCAGCGGATTACAATACAAAGTACTGGTTGCCGGTAATGGCGCAAAACCACAAGCTACCGATTCAGTAAAAGTTAATTACCAGGGATTTTTAATTGATGGTACAAAATTTGACAGCTCTGTTGATCGCGGAGAACCGATCACCTTTCCGCTTAATCAGGTTATTCCGGGTTGGACAGAAGGAGTTCAGTTGATGTCGGTTGGTTCAAAATATAAATTCTTTGTCCCTTATAAATTAGGCTATGGTGAAAAAGGCGCAGGAAACGGTGCTATCCCCGGTTACTCTACCCTGATTTTTGAAGTAGAATTACTTGGTATCAAACCGTTGAAGCAAGTTGCCCCGGTGGCAGATACCAAACAACCTGTTGCCCCTAAAGCAGTAAAAAAAAGCACAACAACGAAGCGAGTAAAATAAGATAAGTGATCGGTTAACAGTGATCGGTAAAAATAAAAAAATTATAAATATACATCAAATGAAAAAACAAAGTATTTTATCGTTGGTAGCTCTGGTTGCCATTTTTGTGCTTACTTCGTGCAATAAATACGAAGCTAAAACGTCAGAACTGAAAACTCAGAATGACAGTTTAAATTATGCGCTTGGATTAGCAAACGGTGATGGTATTAAGAACTATTACATGAAAAAAGATTCTTCCAGCAAACCTATCGTTGCTCTAATGAAAGCATTGGAAAAAGCGTACAAACCGGGAGCTAACAAAGGCGAAATGTATAAATTGGGTTTAGAAATCGGAAACTCATTTAAACAACAAAAAGCAAAAGGTTTAATGGGTGACTCAACACTTTCATTCGATGAAAAACTGGTTAAACAAGGTCTTGTGAACGCATTGAATGGCTTTAATAAAGGAATGACCGCTAAAGAAGCTCAGGAATATATTCAAAAAACCATGTTGAGGATTCAAAACGAAAAAATGAAAAAGCAAATGCCTTCCATGCCTCAACAAGGACAGGGACCACAAGGACAATCTGCCCCACAACAAGCTCCTCAGCAGGCTCCACAACAAGCTCCTCAACCAGTTAAATAAATCGTTCAACAAATTAAAATAACAGAAAAATGAAAAAACTGAATATATTCATGGCGGTGGCCCTGGTAGCCGCATTTGCATTTTCTTCGTGCAATAGTAATAAAGCAAAGATGCCGGTTTTAAAGACTCAACTTGACAGTTTAAATTATGCATTTGGTCTCGCTAATGGGGATGGAATTAAAAACTACTATATTAAAGGAGATTCTGCACAAAAATCAATCAAAGCTTTGTTAGAAGGTTTGAACGAAGGCATGAAAGGCAAAGTTGAAAAAGGTGCAAATGCTGAAATGGCAGAATTAGGAACAAAAATCGGTTCTTCGTTGAAGGATCAGCAGAAATCCGGTTTAATGGGAGACTCTTCCCTGAAGGTTGATATCAAACTGATTAAACAAGGTTTAATCAATGGATTAAGAGGATCAAAAATACAAATGACTCCTGCGTTGGCACAAGAATATCTGCAAAAGACAATGACAGTTTTACAATCTAAGAAAATGTCAAAACTTTACGGAGCCAATAAAGCTGCCGGTGAAAAATTCTTAGCTGAGAATGCTAAAAAACCAGGTGTTAAAACAACCGCCAGTGGGTTACAATATGAAGTTATCAAACAAGGTAACGGTCCTATTCCAACTGATACCAGCAAGGTAAAAGTAAATTATCATGGTACGTTGATTGATGGAACTGTTTTTGATAGTTCGGTTGAACGCAAACAACCAATCGTATTCCAGGTGAACCAGGTTATCAAAGGCTGGACAGAAGCATTGAAGATGATGCCTGTCGGTTCGAAATATAAATTGTATATTCCTCAGGAATTGGCTTATGCCAGTGCTGACCGTGGTAAAATCAAACCATTCTCTATGTTGATTTTTGAGGTGGAATTATTGTCGATTGAAAAATCACTTCCACAACAACCAATGCCACAACAGGCTCAACCTGCACGTTAATTTATTACATTTCTTATTTTAAAAAGCCGCAGTGATTTCACTACGGCTTTTTGTTTGTCAAAACGATATGGATAATAAGCAAAATTCTATCATTTATCCTTATTTTTCTGTTTATTATAAATAGAATATTTCAATTATCATTTATTTTGTATAATTTTGCTGCCTAAATGATACACTCAAATCAATTACCATGGAAAAAATTGATCAATTAGACAGAAAAATTCTGCAGATAATCACAAAGAATGCCCGTATGCCATTTAAAGATGTGGCTGAGGAATGTGGTGTTTCCCGTGCTGCCATCCACCAACGTGTCCAACGTCTGATCGACATTGATGTAATTACCGGTTCAGGGTATACGGTGAATCCGAAAATGCTGGGATTCCAAATGTGTGCATATATTGGCATAACCCTCGAACGGGGGTCGATGTATAAAGAAGTGGTGGCTGAACTTGAAAAAATACCCGAAATTGTGGAATCGCAATATACACTGGGATCCTACACCATTTTGATTAAGCTTTATGCTAAAAATGATGAGCATTTGATGCAATTACTCAACGGAAGAATTCAGGAAATCCCGGGTGTTGCCACTACAGAGACTCTAACCTCGCTTGACCAACGGATCAGAAGAACAATTCCGATAGAATAATAGTCATTAGTTCTAGTCTGATATGTTATTTATCAGGCAAAATAATTTTAATAAAAAGATCGTTTACTCGTTTCCATGTTTATTCTTTGGTAACCAGCAGCTTGTAGCCCGTAACTTAAAAGAAACATGGAAATAGTTTATTCACCAGAAGCTTATTAGTTCTGCGAAAAAATATACAATAGCAATTGTGCGTAATGCAAAAAACAAACTGAAATAGCATAATAGCTATTCGTAAAGAAATATTAAACAATGACAAAGGAAGATATAAATGTAATAAGCAATTCATCGTTTGACAAAGCTGTTCAGAAAAGCAAATTATTAGAAACGGATTTATATAAAAATCCCACTAAGTACAGAGTTCTTACGGGAGATAGACCAACAGGAAATTTACATATTGGACATTATTTTGGCTCAATTCTTAATCGCGTAAAATTGCAAGATATAGGTGTAGAAACATATATTTTAATTGCAGACTACCAAGTGTTAACAGACAGGGATGTTTTCAAAGATATTTCTAAGTATGTATTCGAACTTACATTAGATTATTTAGCTTGTGGTTTAGATCCAAAGCAACATAAAACCTATATCTTCCCCCATAGTCATATCCCAGAATTAAATCAATTATTGGTTCCATTTTTATCTCTTGTATCACTTTCGGAATTAAATAAGAACCCAACGGTTAAAGAAGAGATTTCTGTTTCTGGAAAAGAAATCATCAATGCAGGAATGTATACCTATCCGGTACATCAGGCAGCAGATATACTTTTTTGTAAAAGTAATGTTGTTCCTGTTGGAAAAGACCAGCTGCCACATATAGAATTGACTAGAACTATTGCTAAAAGGTTTAATAGTAAATTTAATACTAATTTATTCCCTGAGCCGACAGGGCTATTAAGTGAATCACCCATGATACTAGGACTAGATGGTAATCAGAAAATGAGTAAGAGTCGGAATAATAGCATAATGATAAAAGCCACTGAAGATGAAACATATAAATTGATAAAATCGGCAAAAACAGACTTAGAAAGATATATTACATTTGATCCTGTCAATAGACCAGAGGTTGCTAATTTGCTCAGGTTATCATCTCTTTGTTTGGGAGAAAGTCCTGATGACATTGCTAAAAGGATTGGCAACCTTGGCTCAGGTAAATTAAAGCAAATAACAACAGATGCGCTAAACAGTTATTTTAAAGAAATAAGAGAAAAACGCAATCAATTGGAGCAGGACGAATCTTATGTTAGGAGTTTTTTGCAAGATGGTATCAAAAAGGCAAGAGAAACTGCAATTCAAACTTTAAGTGAAGTTCGTGAAGCAATGAATATGATGATATAAGGATGCACCCTTGGCATCTATTTGCATTTAGGTGTTTTTTGTCAAGCATTCATTTTGAAGTACCACGACAGAAAATTTTTGGGTAAAATAATACTTTTTAGATTCGCAATGGAGATATGATCCTGTTCACATCCCCGTTCAGGGAGCGAATTAAAGCTTTTTTAAGCAACGAAGCGTATGTTTCGAAGGTTGCCCAAATGAAAAAGGAGAAAGTTCAGGAGAACGCCGTTAAAACCATTCGTGAGGTGCGGGAGATTATAGGGTTTAAATCTTTTTGAAAGGGTTGAGCAGATAGTTTATTGCCTTTCGTACATACAGAAAAGCTTGTTCCGCTGCGGAACAAGCTTTTCTGTTTTTTGCATAAGTTATGTCGTTTATAATAATAAAACGGTCTTGGGCTATTTTATTACGTAATCCAACCGGGTATCAGCAACCGGACCGGAAGAAATTTATGACATTAGGAACCAGCTGGAAGATCAACGATAAATAGGCATTACCAGCCAGTTTATCCCGAACCATTCTGTTATCGGTTCAGAATAAACCGTTCCACCACTTCGGCCACACCATCATTGTTATTGGAGGCGACAATAAAATCGGCTTCAGGACGTAATTCGGGAGTTACATTATCAACCCAGATCCCCAGTCCGGCATATTGCACCATGGTCAGGTCATTGCCTGCATTGCCTACAGCAATCACTTCACTTTGTTTGATCCCGAGTTTCTTTGCCAGGAAGTCAATGCTTGCCGCTTTGTCAATCCCATGTGGCATTACCTCCAGGAAAAAAGGCTTTGAAAGGGAAACGCTTAAATCGGTACGCTCTGCCTTTAGCTTTGTCTCAACTTGCTTGAGATAATCGGGATTTTCCAGTAAAATACATTTTACCGCCGATGTAGTCACTTCATTTTTAAAACTGGGAACTTTATGGTGTGGAATGCCGGTGAGGTTCAACTCCACATCGATATATTCCGATTCGGTTTCGCTTACCACTCCTTTTTCGGAATACGTGATAATATGTACGTTATTTTCAACACTAAAATCGTACAAACTATGTATTTCATCACGGGTGAGGCTTTTTTGGAATAAGATTTCATTGTTTTTCAATGAAGTAACCATGGCCCCATTGAACGAAATCAGGTAAGAATCATAATCTGCAAGCTGAAGTTCGCGTGCATATTGTATCATGGCGGGGGTCGGGCGGCCGGAAGCTAAGACAACTTTTACGCCAAGGTTTTGGGCTTGCGCCAGCATGGCTTTTGTGTGGGTCGAGATGCTGTGGTCATCGCGAAGCAAGGTATCGTCAAGGTCGAGGACCAGCATTTTATAGTTTCCTTCAAACGTCTTGGAGGAATTCGATTCGGGCAAATTCAAAATTATTTAATTCAGCTGCAAAGATACTACATTTTAAGTTCTCTGCCATAAAGCCCCCTCCTCCTGGAGGAGAGGGGTTGGGATGAGGTTATTTATACAAGCACAAATACGGCGTGTCTTCTGTACATTTTACCTTAAACTTAACGTCTTTTGCAACAACGAAACTTTCGAATTTTTTATAGGTTTTCCACTCCGTTTCGCCAGGTTGTTGAATGGTGAGCTGGCCCGAAATGACTGTCATAACTTCTATGGTGCCTGTGCCGAATTCATATTCTCCGGCTGCCATGACACCTACCGTAGCATTTCCTTCTGCCGATTCCAACCCGATAGAAACTACGTTGCCATCGAAATACTGATTTGTTTTAAACATACGATTTTGTATTTATTGTTTATTATTATGCAAAAATCAACCGAAAACTGTATTTTTATTGCAAAGGTAAAACTATTTCCACTAAGTTGCAAATCCACAGTCTCCCCAATTTTCGGACGGGTTGTTTTGCTTGTTTTAATTTTGTATTTTTGCAGCATGAAACGTTTTCTGATATATAGTTTATTGGCGGTTGCTTTGTTTAGCGGAGTAGCTGTTACAACTTTGTCCGGGAACGAAAATGGTAGACCCGAAACAAAGCCTACCGTACATCATAAAACAGCTCCCGATCAGCAGCAAGGCTCATTTTCGGCAGTTAATCTATTCCTGGCAACAGGTGTTGGAAATGAACAAATCCGGCTATCGCATTCTTTTCAGCATGTTTGTTTTCGACTCTTAAACCCATTCTCCGATAGTTTTCGCATAAATCATTCAACCCAACAAGAACGCAGGCTGTTCTTTGCCGGGAATGCCGGTTTCCTGCTTAAATCAGCACATAAACAGTTAGATGGATATTACCTGTATTATCTTCGTAAATTGTTGATTTGATCTTCTGCTTTTCTCTCCCCATTCCGGTTAACCGGAATAACTTCCTCCAGTTTAAACAATAAATTTACAATTAACTCATTGTGAACAATTCCGTATTGTTCACACCTATCAATATATCCTTATGGAACAAAATCAATCAATCGAACATGTTCTTGAGAACATGGATAAAAATATCGTATCGAAAGCCAAGAATTCTCCTTTTCGGATTTTTCTGTTATTCTTAAGTGGCCTGGTTTTCTTTGTCGTTAACTCCGTTTTTGTCTGGGAAACGAACAGTATCTATCCGCCATTACTGATAGTGCTTGGGCTGACAACTATTATCACCGGAATCTTCCTGCTTGCTTTTCGGAGAGAGTATTACGTTTCTACCCGAAATCATCAAAGAGTAAAAAGCACGGAAGTCTATTTCAACGTAAATGAGCGGGATAAGTTAGTGAGACTGATGGAAACCGGAAATATAAACGGAATAAAGGAGTTGAAGCCCTCCATCAGTGATGGGTTGAAACTTCGGGTGATGGCGACGCCGGATGGGCAACTGTGTTTTTCGCAGGTAGTTGCCTATGTATCCAACGAGTACCTGAATATCACAAACGTCCAGAAACACTCGCCGGATGATGCCCGTTATTTTGCTGAATTATTTCAACAGAGAAGATCGAAATGACAATTATCATCCGATTGCTAATTAAAAGAGGCCCCTAAATCAGGAGGCCTCTTTTTTTAGAAAATTTTTTTGATAAACTTTTTATTCAGAATTCAGTGTAAATCACTACTTTTGCTGTTTAATGTTTTCCCGGGATTTAAAAATGAAAATTCATACAATCAAATTATATACAATCTATTTATGAAACGATTAAATCTTCTTTTAGCAGCATTATTTATTTGTACAGTTGTTTTTTCGCGGGTTCAGGTAGTTGACACGGTTTCGGTTTTTTCTTCCAAGATGAAGAAAGAGGTGAAAAATGTGATTATTCTTCCTGAAAACTATTCCGCCAGAAGACATTATCCGGTGGTGTATTTATTGCATGGTTACAGCGATAATTATGCCAAGTGGGTCAAGACCATTCCGGTCATTAAAGCCATTGCCACTGCACGTCAACTGATCCTGGTTTGTCCCGATGGAGGTTATAGCAGTTGGTATTTCGACAGTCCGATTGATTCAACCTGCCAGTACGAATCGTATATTACCAAAGATTTGTTACACTACGTTGATACGCATTATTCCACGATACCCGAACGCTCGCAACGGGCCATTACCGGGCTCAGCATGGGAGGACACGGGGCATTGTATCTTGCCATACGTCATAAAGACCTGTTCGGTAACGCCGGGAGCATGAGCGGGGGAGTAGATTTGCGATCCTCTCCAAAGCTATTTGATATTTCCAAACGGATCGGGAGCATCGAACTCCATCCGGATGAGTGGGACAACCGCTCGGTGGTAAATATGGTGAACGGTTTAAAAAATAATGAGCTAAACCTGATTATTGATTGCGGGGTATCCGATTTCTTCTACCAGATCAATGCCGGACTGCACAGAAGATTGATGGCACTGAATATCGACCATGATTATATAGAGCGCCCGGGAGAGCATAACTGGCAGTATTGGGCTAATTCCATTCAATATCAGTTGATGTTTTTCGACCGGTGCTTCGATAAGGCCATGACGAAATAATACCGTTTGCACAAATAACAGAGTCCAATTTCAACTTCGTCTCATTGGCCTATTTAGTTGTTTTGCAACGGCATTAAACACTGTGATAATAAAACAGGTCGGACTGTTTTATTATCACAGAGGATATAACTTAAACAATGGCTCGCCCGCTATTTGCAAATAAAGTGAGCCGGGCGGAATTGAGTAGGAAGTGAGCAATTAATTCGCTCAATGTTTCCATAGCAACCTTTATAAGTGAGCGGGGCGGAATATCCCCAACGACCCCGTCGGTATTTCAGACGGGGTCGATAAAGGCTACTTATTTCTCAGTATCGACCCGCTCATCATTTCCATAAGAAGCTATATAAGTGAGCGGGTCGAAAGATCTGCAAATATTCTCACTCCCTGACTAAACATGTGATTGAATGGGTTGTTATATCGGTTAAATCCACCTGCTATGAAATTTGTCAAAGGAGAATTATTCCACATTTACAACCGTGGGAATAACAGGGATAAGGTTTTTTACAGCCGTAGAAACTATTTATTCTTTCTTGGAAAGATGAACCTTTATATTTCACCCTATGCTGACATCGTAGCTTGGTATTTGATGCCGAATCATTTTCATTTGATGGTATATGTCAATGAGGTTGAACTAATCCCTATTACCGACCCCGTCGCAAATAACGACGGGGTCGCAGTAAAGGCACGAACTTTAAACCAATCTATCGGGATTATGCTCCGGTCGTACACCAATGCTATTCAAAAACAAGAGGGAAGAACAGGAGCTTTATTCCAGGAAGAAACAAAAGCGATCCTGCTGACAGATGATATCTCTTTTACTCCCTCCTCTTTTACAACTGCCTTTGGAACCACTATCACAGCTTATCAGGATGATGACAAAAGTTATGCTGAACAATGTTTCCATTATATTCATCAAAATCCGGTTTCATCACACCTGGTGAAGAAGCCGGAAGACTGGGAATTTTCTTCGTATCGTGATTATTGTGGGCTTAGAAAGGGTAAATTAGTCAATAGAGCGATAGGTATGGAGTTTTTTAAAGAGGAACGTTGAATATATCCTTATCGAGCCGCTCACTATTTCCATAGCAACCTTTGTAAAAAGGCGGTCGAATTATCAACAAACGACCCCGTCGTGAATAACGACGGGGTCGGTAAAAAAAGAGCTTTCCGGTATCGGAAAGCTCTTTTTTATAGATAGATAAGAGTTTTTTAGACTCCTTGCTTTTAATTACAATTGTGGTCCTGATGCAACCAATGCTTTGGCATCATCGTTATCGCAGTATTGTTCGAAGTTCTTAATGTATTTAGCAGCAAGTGATTTTGCTTTTGTTTCCCATTCGCTTACGTTAGCATAAGTTGAACGTGGGTCAAGAATTTCGGTATCAACATTGTTCAATGCTTTTGGAGCAACCAGGTTCAAAATAGGAACTTTGATTGTTTCAGCTTTTTCAATTGAACCATCGATGATTGCATCGATAATGGCACGGGTGTTTTTCAACGAAATACGTTTTCCTGTTCCATTCCAACCGGTGTTTACTAAATAAACTTTTGCTCCGTGTTCTTTTGCCTTTCCGATCAACGTTTTAGCATACATAGTTGGGTGTAATGTTAAGAAAGCTTCACCAAATGCCGGAGAGAATGAAGGAACCGGTTCGGTAATACCGCGTTCTGTTCCGGCTAATTTTGAAGTAAAGCCTGAAAGGAAGTGGTATTGGGCTGATTTTTCGTCCAAAATAGATACCGGAGGCAATACACCGAATGCATCAGCCGACAGGTAAATGATTTTCTTAGCGTGACCGGCACGTGACGGAGAAACAATCTTATTGATATGATAGATTGGATAAGAAACACGGGTGTTTTCTGTTTTAGAAGCTGCAGATGAGAAATCAGCAACCCCATCAGCCCCTACCGTAACATTTTCCAGCAAAGCATCGCGGCGGATAGCTCTCCAGATATCTGGTTCTTTGTCTTTTTCCAAATCAATTACTTTAGCATAGCAACCACCTTCGTAGTTGAATACTCCGTTGTCATCCCAACCGTGCTCATCATCACCAATTAAATAACGTTTTGGGTCGGCGGAAAGAGTTGTTTTACCGGTTCCTGAAAGTCCGAAGAAGATAGCCACGTCACCCTCTTTCCCTACGTTGGCAGAACAGTGCATGGAAGCCATACCTTTCAATGGCAAATAATAGTTCATCAAGGAGAAAATACCTTTTTTCATTTCACCACCATACCAAGTGCCGCCAATAACCTGCATTTTGGTAGTCAGGTTGAACAACGTAAATACTTCCGAGTTCAAGCCTTGTTCTTTCCAGTTAGGATTCGAAGTCTTGGAACCATTCAATGTTACGAAATCAGGTTCGCCGTAGTTCGCCAATTCGTAGTGAGAAGGACGGATAAACATGTTTGTTACAAAGTGAGCCTGCCAGGCAACTTCCATGATAAAACGTACTTTCATACGAGTATCTTCGTTTGTTCCGCAAAAAGTATCAACGACATACAGTTTTTTTGCACCCGAAAGTTGTTTTGTAACCAGGTTTTTGCAATGTTCGAAAACTTCAGGAGTCGTTGGGCGGTTGATAGTACCATCCCACCATAAATGTTCATCGGTAATTGCATCCTTAACAAAGAATTTGTCTTTAGGAGAACGTCCTGTAAACTTACCGGTATCAACAGATACAGCACCTGAAGTTGTTAATACTCCTTTTTCAAAACCTTCGTTTGCAGGGTTTACTTCATCTTGAAACAATTCTTCGTAAGAAGGATTGTGTACGATTTCGAAATTTCCCGAAATGCCGTACTTGCTTAAATCCAAATTTGCCATTTTTTTTTTAATTAATTGATCCTATATTGTTTTTATTATCTCCATAAACTTAACCTTCTTTCACGGGGCAAAAATACTATAAATTTTGGAAGTGAAGACACAATTAAAGAAATTTTTCTTTAATTGTTGCAAAAAACCTACCGACTCTATATTTATACGGAAATTCGTGTCTGGATTGACGAAAAAATCACCCTGTGTTTGTTTCTTTTTTGGTAAAATCGATACCCGGGAATGATGGAAGTAACTTCCGGTCCTTTTGCGTAAAAGTCTGTTCCATTAACCCGCTTTTGGGGGAACTAAAGAATTCACCGACTTGTATGGAAACAAAAGCCGATCGGAAAAGTTTGTTCCGAGAACTTTATAACTTGTTAAATCTATTCCTTGTAATTTGGTCCTAGGGTTCTACCGGATAGGTTGAGGGAACAAGCCTGAATTCCCCGGAGAAGACAGATCGGCTATCAAAAATTAATTTCAATAAAAGTACAGGGCAGGCTGATCTTATGGCTCTATAACGTTTGGGGAGGGTAATTGAAATACCTTTAATACTCATTTCTCCGTAGGGAAAAACTGTAGATAACCCGTACCGGGTTGTAAAATTGGAAATCAAGTCATTCTATATTAGTTCTACTTTACCAAAATAAAGAACGAATCCCGATAGACACACTAGTTCACACTAGAATTCATGTTTTCAGCTGTCCTCCTGTGTTTATAATCTTACAGTACAGATCGATATTTCTCTATTGTGTCCTTTTCTGTTTTGTGTTTGTGTCCTGGTGTGTCTATTGTGGTTTGAATTAGTTGTTTTGTTTTAAGTTAGTAAAGTAGAATTAGTAAGAAATACTAAATCAAGCCCATTTTATTCAACAATTCAACGATCCGACGATTCATCCTCCCC
>JAUZOM010000102.1 GCA_030706465.1 Bacteroidota bacterium
TATAGTTCAGTCTATCTTTAAATAGGGTATAAATAGGGTTTAAATAGGGTACAAATATATGCACATTTTTAATTCAATATGAATTCAATTTATGAATCATATAAATACAATATATTTAATTAAATATATTGTATTTATATCGTATTTATATGGTATATATATGGTATATATATTGTATATATATTGTATATATATTGTATATGTAATTAAACCCTATTTATACCTTATTTAAACCCTATTTAAACTAAGGACACACTAAGGACGAACTATACAGGTAGTATAGGGACCGATAAGAAGAAAGAGTTCCTTTAGTATAAACAGAGGAGGTATCCAAATCAATTTGCGAAGTAAATTTTTATTCCACAGTCCGATTATAAACCAGGTTGGACTGTTTTATAATCACAGATGGTATTTAGTACACAAACCATCAGAATTTAAAATTAACAACTATACTTTATTCAGATTAGTCTACTATACAATTGAAATTAAGAAATTTACCACTAAGTCCCCGCGATCAGGGATCGAACATCAAAAAAGATAACAAACCACAATAGACACATTAGTTCACAATAGAAATAATTTTTTCAGTTATCTTCCTGAATTTATAATCATCAACTATCGATTGATAGTTGACTATTGCGTTCTCTCCTATTTTATCTATTGTGAACTAATGTGTCTCTTGTGGTGAATCTGTTTGTTGTTTTTTTAGTAATCTGTTTGTATTGACTATTAATGCATTACAATCAGTTATATAGTAGACACGAATGGGACATGCCGGGAATCGGGAGAACACCAAGTAATACAAAAATTAAATTCGCATCAATTTCTTTCTTTAAAAAAGAACACAAAGTAAAAAATAGATATGCTTTATTTATTACTGGCATTATTGGAAATCCGTGATTTAGAGAGAGAGATAAAAACAGGCTTGTTTTTATTTTAGTGTCCTATATTTCAGTGATTCTTAGTGGTTTTTAGTGTTCTTAGTGCCTTAGTGGTTATTCTTATTCCTTTGTTCCTGAATATAATAACTTCTTATTCGACATAAACTCTTCTATTCTCGCAAAAAGCAAAAGAAAAAAGAAAAAGAAACTAAATCTCCGGGGTGAGCTATACTCCGCCCCTCTCCTCCCCAAAAGAGCGCAGGGTGAAGTTGGAGCTTCCTAACCGCTGATTTCAGGTTATTGTTTGATAAAGCGTCCGTAAAGACAGTCATTCATTCCGTCCATCTTAACCAGGTAAACGCCATTGACCAGGCCGGACACGTTGACACTATTTATACTGCTTTCGCTTGAAACAGGCTGGTTTAAAGCTATTTTCCCATCAAGGGTGATAAAACTTACGGATTTATAGTTGGAATCGCTCCCGGACAATTTAAACGTAACAATTGTATGGCCGGGATTCGGAGATAAAGAAATACGGTTTGCCGGAACTTCTGAAACTGCATTGGGACTGGAGTTCCAGATAAATGTGACCGCAGAAGAAGCCGGTACGGAATAAACAAAGGCCTGTCCGTTTACTGCAATTCTTACAGACTGAATCGAGCTGTTAGCGTTATAGGCCACTACAGCCATCGTGCCATCGGGATTTTTGAAAGCACTAACCATCAGGCTGCTGCTGGAACTGGAACTCTGAATCCTGACAGCACCCGGCTGTACAAACTTTGAAATCTGGCCGATAATATAATACGAGACGTTCCGGAAATACGCAGTACTGCTATTGATTGTTACGGCACCCTGGCATGTGTTGCAACCACCCGGTGTGTGGGGTCCAAAGCTGGAATTCGTTGCCAGATTCCATTCTATGACTGTTTTTGCCCAGTTATTGGACGAGCCTAAGACCACATTTTGCAGGTGCCAGCCGAAATCGCCGGAGAAACTGCCCGTTGAAGCCGTATATTGTTCTGTAAAATAAACATTCTTGCCCGTTGCATTCTTAACGGTCGTTAGGGCGGAGATATTACCGGCATACAAATGAAAAGCGGCCCCATCGACATAACTGCTGTTATTGCACACATAAGTAGGATAAGTTGTATCGTCGCAGTTATGGTCATAGGCAATGATTTTAACCGCCGAGAAGCCACCACCCGCCATAGCCGGACCCAGATTATTATTGATAAAATTTGTTTCTTCCGAAGCAGTCATCGACATGCTGGGTTCATTATTCGGATTTTCTGGTTCGTTCTGAGGTGTGATAGCCCAGATAGTAATCCCCTGGGTTTTCATGGCATTGAGGTATTTGACAAAATAATTAGCATAAGCAGTATAAGCAGTACTATTTAAACTTCCACCCACCCAGGAACTGTTCGACTTCATCCATCGTGGAGGAGACCAGGGTGTTGCCAATATCTTTATAGTTGGATTTATGGCTAATACCTTTTTTAAGACCGGAATGAGATAGGTAAGATCAGGCCCGGACAGACTGAAATTGGCCATAGTGGCATCACCGGATGTTTCATCATAGCTGTAATCGGATGAACTCAAATCGGAAGCTCCGATGCTGATACGCAATACCGAAATTCCCAGGCCGGTTGAGACATCAAACAATTCAGTTAACAGGGAGCTTTGTTGTGCAACAGATAAAGAACTGATTACTTCCGCACTCCCTTCGGTCATACAAAATCCAAAGCCGTCCATCGTTTGATAGGTCGTGGCAGGATATAAATTTATAGTAACATTAGCGGTTCCGGAATTGCTACTAAAATTCACAGTGCTTTGTTGTTGCAGTAACTTAGACTTATCAGCGCTGGTAATCCACGGGGTAACAGTCTGGGAAAATGATGTTGCCAACAAACATACCGATAAAACCACAAGATAAGATTTCCGATAATTTTTAAATTGGTTCATAAGAGTACGGTAAAAATTATAAATAATTAATCTGAATCCGAAAGTTGTATTCAAAGTGTCAAATGTACAATAAGAGAGAACAAATGTAGTGGGTAATTTGCAGAGTACAAAATAAAATGCAATAAATGATTCACAATAAAAACAAAAAACTTGAATTAAAAAATTCAAGTTTTCATGAGAAGGGGAAATAGTATGTTCCGGATTTCTCCCGGAGCAGGTAGTCCTATTTATCAGCTTAGCAACCAATAACTTAAATGGTAAGCTTGTCTTTCTTCAGGATCGTATTCTTTAGCTTAATAGAAAAGATATAGACAATAGGAATCAATGACAAAGCATTGGCCCAAATCAGCGGCCCATCATGAAGCATAATCCCGTAAACCAGCCAAAGCGTGATAGCCACTACTACAATGCAATACATAACAAGTGAAATACTGTGCGTATCCTGGGTTCGGAACACTTTGATGGCTTGAGGAAACTGATTTAGTACCGATAATAAAGAAGCCAAAAAACCGACAAGAGCTATTGAAGACATAAATAAACGATTAAAAATGAATAATAAGATTGAAAATGAATGACATATAGATGAATTAATTACACAACACCATGGTACGTAACGTGATACTGCAATTAATTTTAGACAAAATATTTTCAAAAGTAGCAATAAAACTGGAATGTCAATGCCGGCTTTTAATTGTTTAAAAACACATTTAAACACATAAAAGCCGGCAACGGGAAGACCTTCCGGATAGGAATCGGAATATCTTCATTTTTTACTACCTTTGTGCAAGATATTTGAATTCAAAATATGATAGATAATTCCTTATTCAATAATAAAAAAGTAGTATTCCACACACTGGGATGTAAATTAAATTTTGCCGAAACTTCTGCTATCGGAAAACAACTCAGTAATGAAGGATTCGTAAAAGCACGACCGGGAGAGCAGGCGGATGTATGCATTATTAATACGTGCTCTGTCACCGATACCGCTGACCATAAATGCCGCCAGGCGATCAACAGGCTGAATCGCCTGCATCCGGATGCGATTATGGTAGTTACCGGCTGTTATGCCCAGCTGAAACCCGATGAAATAGCCTCCCTGGAAGGAGTGGATCTGGTATTGGGTGCCAATGAAAAGTTCAGCCTGTTAGATTATCTGAATAATAAAGCGGATGATTCTAAGAATGGTGAAATTCACCGGGCGGATATTTTGAAAGTAAAAGAATTCAAACCGTCCTGTTCACGTGACGACCGGACAAGGTTCTTCCTGAAAGTTCAGGATGGTTGTGATTATTATTGTACCTATTGCACCATTCCTATTGCCCGCGGACATAGCCGGAATGCTTCCATCGCAGATACGGTGGAAACGGCAAAACAAGCCATCGCTGAAGGAGCAAAAGAAATTGTACTGACCGGGATAAATACCGGGGATTTCGGAAAATCGACCCATGAAACATTTTTTGACCTGGTAAAAGCACTTGATGCATTACCGGGCGAAATACGTTTCCGCATCTCCTCCATTGAACCAAATCTACTGACTGATGAATTGATAGAGTTCGTAGCGCAGAGCCGGCATTTTATGCCACATTTCCATATACCGTTGCAATCGGGCTCGAATGATGTGCTGAGACTTATGAAACGCCGGTATACCGTTGAAATGTTCGCCGAAAAGGTACATACCATTAAACGGATACTCTCGGATGCTTTTATCGGGGTGGATGTGATTGTAGGGGTACGGGGTGAAACGAATGAATATTTTGAACAGGCTTATCAATTTATCACCTCCTTGGATATTTCACAACTACATGTCTTCAGCTATTCGGAACGTGAAGGCACAAAAATGCTTGAAATTGAGCATATCGTTTCGAATGTGGAACGCAAACACCGCAGTGAGAAGCTCCATGGACTTTCTGATGAAAAAACACATGCCTTTTATGAATCGCAAATAGGAAAGACAGCACAGGTACTCTGGGAAAGCCGTCAAAATGGAGATAAAATGGTTGGGTTCACGCAGAATTACATCCGGGCAGAACGAACTTATGACAAGTCACTGGTTAATACAATTCAACCGGTAAGCCTTGGAAACTGGAATGAAGAGAAAACGGCATTAATGGTGTAATTGGTTGATTGGTTAATTGGTTGATTGGTTAATTGGTTAATTAGTTAATTAGTTAATTAGTTAATTAGTTAAAGAAGAACAGAAATGTTTATTATAACTATTCATCTTAACCATTAATTGTAAAAAGTAAATAATAAAATAGTAAATTAGTATTCATGTTAGCAAAACGTATTATCCCTTGCCTTGATATTAAAAACGGGAAGACTGTAAAAGGAATTAATTTTGAGAACATTACCGATGTAGGTGATCCTGTCGAATTAGGTGCTTTATATGCTAAAATGGGTGCCGATGAATTAGTATTCCTGGACATTACAGCTACCAACGAAAAGCGAAAAACCTTGTCGGAACTGGTAACACGTATTGCCAAACACATTAACATTCCATTCACGGTTGGAGGCGGAATATCAAGCATAGAAGATGTTTCGGTACTGCTGGCTTGCGGAGCTGATAAGATATCAGTCAATACTTCAGCCGTCCTCAATCCAGAACTAATAAGTGATCTGGCAAATCAATTCGGCAGCCAGTGTGTGGTATTGGCTATCGACACCAAATTCATCGACGGTGAATGGTTTGTATTCCTGAACGGAGGGCGCATACCTACCGAGATTAAAACAGTGGAATGGGCAAAAAGGGCTGTAGCACTTGGAGCGGGAGAAATACTCTTAACCTCCATGAACAATGATGGAACCAAAGACGGATTTGCGCTGGATATTACGCGTGCAGTTTCCGAAGCAGTCAATGTGCCGGTAATTGCCAGTGGCGGTGCAGGAACCATGGACCATTTCGTAGATGTATTTGAAGAAGGGAAAGCCGATGCGGCTTTAGCTGCAAGTATTTTTCACTATAAAGAAATCGGGATACCTGAGCTGAAGGCTTATCTGAGAGACAAAGGGGTTGAAGTAAGAATCTAATAAGTTCAATTCATGTATGAATTGAACTTATTCTGAATATATAATCCTAAAAAAAAAATTAATGTGTCGTCGGGTCAGCAAATCAGGCTATATACAATTATTCCTATAAAGCTTAAGGATAAGACAGAAACAGGAACTATGATCGTCATTTCACTGACATCATTTGCGTCTTGTTGTATTAAACTTGGCCGGTATTTACGAATTAACCAATAACATCCGAAAGCGGCTAAAACACCGACAGCAGCACCACCCAGTATATCCAACGGATAGTGTACGCCTAAATAAATCCGAGAATAAGCCGTAATTACCGCCCAGAGAAAAATAGCATAAGTGTATAATTTCCGTTTAATAAGCAATGAGGAAAGCATTGCAAACCCAAAAGCATTAGCAGCATGTGATGAGGCAAATCCATACTTACCACCGGCATACCCTTTTACTAAATGAACAACTCCTTTTAAGTCCGCGGCATGGGAAGGGCGAAGGCGCTTAACCAAATCCTTCAATAAGCCGGATGCGATCTGATCGGAAATCACGATACAAAGAATCAGCGCCAACACAATCCAAATTGCTTCTCGTTTCCAATGTTTAATAACCAGATATAATACGGAAATATAAAGAGGAACCCAGGTAAGTTTTTCACTTACGGCATACATAAAGCTATCAAAGAATGTAGCATGGATTCCATTTATTAACAGGAACAAATGAGTGTCCCAAATTTTCAACAAGTCTATTAAATTCATGAAATTTATGTTTTAAGAAGCTATCAATTAAAGTCAGGAATCAACAGACAGTAAAAGAAGAACTAAATTCTCTCGATATTCACTTGTTCCACCCAGCCTATACCACCATTAGCTATTTTTATCTCAATCCAGCTACCTAATGTGCTTTTAATGCCAACCTTTGCACCTTCGTGTAATTGAAATAAGTCAGTTCCACTTTTATCGGGAGAACTCTTTACACTCACAACACCAGACATTACGACTGCCTCATTATGGTTATACATTTGATCTTTGCGAACTCCGGCAAAAATCAGAGTACAAAAACTTATTCCCAATAAAATCAGCGCAAAATAGAAAGAAAATTTACGGATAAATCGTGTCGGTCCGAAGATAAACAGAAAAGCAAATGCCAGGCAAAGAATAAAAACCCCAAAACTAATCAATATCCACAGGTTAGAAGTCAGTAATTTAATTAAGTTTTGAATCCACCGGCCAATAAAAAATGTCGGTGAAGGCACAATGTTATCCACGACTTTGAGTTGGGCCAATTCGAGATTAAATCTTGCGTCATCAAAGGAAGGCGACAATTTTAATGCGCGCTCGTAGTTCAATATAGAACGGCCAATTTCATTTGATTTATAATAGGCATTCCCAAGATTAAAATATAATTCGGGAGCTACCCCCTCTTTGGACAATATTTTCTCATATTGCTTTGCAGCATTTGCATAATCGCCTTTTGCATATAAATCATTGGCTTGTTTAACTACATTTATTTGAGAAAATGCAAGCTGGCCAAAACACAAAATTAAGGATAAAAACAGAATGATACGTTTCATATAATGTTACTGAATAATGTGTTTACTATTTTTTGTAAAATTCTTCCAGGTTACTGATAGCTTCAATAGTATCAGCATACAAATTACCCATTTCCTGTTGACCGGAATTCGGTGCAAACCTGGCAAATTCACAAGTATTCAAGATCTCAATAAATTGATTTATTACTTTACTTTCAACCTTGTGATTTGTCAATTCAGAATCAACGCTTTCTTTAGTGAGTGAAGAAACAGGTATTGATAATTTATCGCTTAAATAAGTCCAGGTAGCCTTTAAAACTTCCTCATAAAATTGATCCTTATTCCCTTCTTTCAAATATCTCTGAGCTAATTTCAATCTCTTTTGGGCTAATTTATTCGCCTTCTTATTTTTTACTAATATGATATCAGAATTTTCCTTCACTTTCTTCCGGAAGAAAATGAACAGTATTATGGAGATAAGTAACGGTATCAAATAAAGCAACCAGGAGAGAAGCGTTCCAAATACAGGCTCATCTTCTTTCGACAACTCAAATTTATCAGTTTGGATATACCGGATATCCTTGCCTAATTGCTTTACATCTTCTTTATCAACATAATTACCGACAACAGTAGTATTCTCGCCACCTTCACCTTTTAAAACTTGTAATTTATAAACCGGAGTCCTCAAAGTTTTATACGCTTTATCCTGAATGTCGAAATACGTAAATTCAGCCGAAGGGATTTCAAAATCTCCTGAATGACGAGGAATAAACAGATATTCAATTGATTTGTTTCCCGAAATTCCTGAAGCATTTGTTTTAAAATTGTTAGTTACCTTTGGGTCGTATGTTTCAAATCCATTTGGAAATTTAATAGTTGGATTTTTAATTAATTTCATATTGCCGTTTCCAGCAATATTAATTTTTAAAGTAACAGCATCATTGGCTTTTACTTTTAAAGTCGTAATCGTGGAATTCATCGTAAAATGCCCGACAGTACCACTATAAGAAGATGGCTTGCCCGATGGTAACGCATTGACATTTATTTTCACAGCCGGTGCTGTGATAATCTTTGAAACATTGGTGTATGAATCAAAGAAATCATCGAATATACTTCGGACTGCAGCTTTATTTTGAACCCGGATAATTGCTTCAAAATTCCATTTATCTATTTGGATAACACCCGAATGTTGAGGATAGAGTAATACTTTATATAATTCAACAGTACTGTAATTCCGGCCATTATAGTTTTCCAGAGATAATTGCTTAGTTGCAGGCAGTTCAATATCCTGTTTCATAAAGCCATTAAAATCAATTATCTTCTTTGGAGTACATCCGACTACATCGACTAAGGTATATAACTTATAAGTAACTAAAATAGCTTCCTGTTCAAAAACATTTGTTTTTGACACCACTGTTCTCATAAATATATTATCATTTGAAATAGAAGCACGAGCACTTGCGTTTGCAGTACCAGCTCTTCCCCCCTGTGATTTGGAAGGAGGATTAGCATCTGCCGGAAGTACTTTAATTGAAACCCCATTAGAAGTAAACTTCTTATTATCAACATTTATACTTGCAGATGAAATTCTAAAAGAGCCCGTTTTTTGAGCTTGCAGTGTGTACGTATATGAAACAGATACCGATGATGTACTTCTCCCATTTATAATTTGATAACTCGAGCTATGTGACTCAAAAGGACCGGCTAAAACATCAAAGTTATTAAATTCCGGTACTCGTAAATCTCTGCCCGAGGCATTAACTGAATACACTAATTGAAATGGTTTATCTAAAACAACAGTTGAAGGTGCTGAAGCCGTAAAACGCACAGGCTCATCAGCTCTTGTAATCAGCGAGTTTAGAAATAATAGCGATAGCGATAAAAATATTATTTTCCGTTTCATATCTTTTTTTTTCGAATCAACAAAATCTTCAATTTTAAAATAACTACCAATCCTTTTCAGCCTTTTTGGTCCCTCTTACAGGCTGTTTTTTAGCCTTATCCTGAGCATTTTTTTCGTCTTGCAGTAATGCATCCAATATTTGTTGGGCATTTTCTTTTGACATTTGCTTTTGTTGTTGCTGCTGTTGTTGAGGTTGTTCTTTGGGTTTTTGATCCTGCGGCTGTTTCTGATCTTGTTTATTATCTTTATTTTTATCCTGTTTCTTGTCTTTATCTTTATTTTTATTCTTGTCTTGATTCTGCTTCTTCAACAATGATTGCGCATAAGCCAAATTATAACGTGTTTCATTATCCTTGGGATTATTTTTAAGAGCCATCTCATAGGCTTTAATACTTTCTTCTATTTTCTTATCCATTAATAATGAATTTCCCGTATTATGAAAAGCTGCAGCAATCTTCTCTTTTTCTTTAGGTTGTAGGGAAACTGCATTGTTATATTGTTGCAGGGCTTCTGAGTACTTTTTCTGTCGAAACAAAGCATTTCCAAGATTATAATTGGCCTCAAACGATTTTGAATTCTTTAATAGACCCTTTCTATAGGCGATTTCCGCTTCTGTAAATTTAGAGGATTTATACAATCTATTCCCATTCCGCACATCATCACTCTCTTTTTGAGCCCAAACAGAGATAGCCAGCATGCTCATCATCAATATATATACTATTTTTCTCATTGGTTGAAATGTAATTAGTAAATTGCTATTTCTTTATGACTTTTTCCTTTAAATCAAAAATTTTAAATTTACTCAAACGTTTATTTTTCCGGTCGAAAACAAAGAAATCAATTATTAAAATTATCAATGCCAATAAGGCAAACGACTGAAATTGTTCATTGTACTCGGAGAAATTGCTGGCTTTGATATCCGATTTTGCCAACGTGTCAAGTTCTTTTGTAATTACTCTATATGCACTGTTGCTATTATCTGCATGAACATAAATGCCTTTCCCTGCAACTGCAATCTCCTTACACATAGATTCGTTCAATTTCGACACGACCACGTTCCCATCTTTATCTTTCCAAAAGCTCATTGTTCCGGGAACCGGGATAGGAGATCCATCAGGCTTTCCCATGCCAATCACATCGACCATTATATTATTTTCAGCCGCTAATTTTGCAGCACCCACAGCATCATCTTCATGGTTTTCGCCATCCGTTATTACGATTATAGCCCGTCCGACTTGACTTTTAGGTCCAAATGATTTTATCGCTAAATCAATGGCACTTCCAATTGCTGTTCCCTGCCTGGGAACCAATTGTGGCGAAATGGTCGATAAAAACATTTTAGCTGATACATAATCAACTGTAATCGGTAATTGTGTATAAGCATCGCCTGCAAAAACCACTAAGCCGACTTTATCATTCGTCATTCCATCCACCAGTTTTGACAAGACCTGTTTTGCATTTTCTAACCTACTGGGTTGGACGTCCTGTGCCATCATGGAGTTTGACACATCAAGCGCAATCATTACTTCTATTCCCTTTCGTTTTTCCTTTTCAACTTTTGTCCCAAATTGCGGTTGAGCCAAAACTATGATTAGCAAAAGAACTGCAAATAGTTGCAAATAAAATTTCATTTGAGGTCGAACAACTGAAACATTGGGCATTAATTCTGCTAACAAATCAGGATTTCCGAATTTTTTTATATTTCGACGCTTTTGTATTTTTGTATAAACAAATACACCTATCAATACAGGTATTAACAGGAGTAGATATAAATATTCGGGATGAGCAAATCTAAACATATAGTTTTTATTTTGTAAATCTAAGATATACTTGAAAAAATTAAGGTGTTTGTAAAACTTTAAAATTCTTTCTTATCAAACAGCCTAATTTCTATGGGATTCTCCTTAATATGGTATTTTTTGTTAGTATTTCTAATGTCAGAAAAATAAAGGCTAAAATACTAAAAACATAAAACTGTTCGTCTTTTTTACTATACTGCCGTACACTGATTTTTGTTTTTTCCAGTTGGTCAATTGACTGGTAAATGCGTCTAAGTTTAGAATTATCTGTAGCATTGTAATACTTTCCTCCGGTTAAATTAGCTATATCTCTTAATGATTTTGCATCAAAATCGGATTGTACCTGTTGATACTGAGTTCCCATAGGAGTTGGGACTGGTATATTCACCATTCCGGTTGTACCGACGCCAATAGTATAGATCCGTATACCAAATGTTTTGGCTATCTCTGCCGCTGTAATTGGGGCAATATCACCACAATTATTAGAACCATCAGTCAATAAAATGATGACTTTAGACTTTGCTTTGCTGTCTTTAATCCGGTTTACTGCATTGGCCAAACCCAGTCCGATTGCAGTACCGTCATCAATCAAACCATATTTTACACCATTAAATAAATTAATCAACACAGCATGATCTGTAGTCAACGGGCACTGTGTAAAACTTTCCCTTGCAAAAACTACCAAACCGATATTATCGTTTGGCCGTGAAAGTATAAATTCAGTTGCAACTGTTTTTGCCGCTTCCAAGCGATTTGGCTTAAGGTCTTCCGCCAACATGGTTCCTGAAAGATCTAAGGCCATCATAATGTCAATGCCTTCCGTGTTTTGTGTCCGCCAGCTATTTGAAGCCTGTGGACGTGCCAAGGCCATTATGATGGAAGTTATTGCAAGGACTCTCAATATAAATGGGACATGTCTGAATTTGATTTTTCCGCTTTTAGGAAACAACACAAGATTACGGTGTGAAGAGATTTGTAAGCTCGCATCAGATTTATGCATCTCCCAAATGTACCAAAATACAATAGGAATGAGCAATAACAATAAAAAAAGATATTCAGGGTTATGAAAAGTCATCATTAAGTTATAATAATTTTATTAAATGAGAATCTAATTCATTTATCGTTCTCTTTTAATTCTTCGTTATTTATTTCTTCGCTTTTTGTTTCATCTAAAGGCTTTGTCTCTTCCAAAGGTTTTGTTTCTTCAACCTTAGTCTGATTAACAAATAAATAGGCATTTAAAAGGCTTAATTCATGTTCATCAGGAGTTGGATTCCATTTAGCAAACTTAACTAAATCGGCTAATTGCAATATCTGCCTCAAACCCGAATAAGCAGCCTTCTGTTCCAACCTTAAATTACGTAAATGTTCTAAAATTTCTTCTGAGGTCATTTCCATGCTATTGACATTGAAAACTCTTTCAATATATTCACGTACAACATCTGTTAATTCTGTATGATATTCCTTTGATCTCCCCTGCTGCCAGGGTTTTTCTTGCTTTATCTTGTCCAATTGACCCAGCGCTACCACATAAGGAGGCAAAAGAAGTTTCATTTCTTTACTATCTAAAGCCGGCTGCTTTTTGAAATATTTTTTATATAAAACGAATATCAAAATTAAAAAACCATGAATTAACAATACAAGTAAGATTATGGATAATAAGCTTAACCAATTAAATTTAGGTTCAAAAACGGCTTTTATGTCAGCAATCTTATTGGAAGCAGTATCAATTTTAAATGGTTGGATAACTTTTAGTGATAGTGATTTTGACCAAACTGTATCTCCCTTAAATACAAAAGGAAAAGGAGGAATGTATAGAAGTGAATCTTTAAAAGCGGTAACTAAATAATGTTGTGTAACTACGATATGTCCATCTTGGGATTTTGTAGTATCAATTTTAACGGGTTCAACCAAACTCAACCCACCAACGATACTATCTGAGAAGATTGGCATGCTTACTTTTTGATTGGGTTGTTGTGATACTTCAAACGTTAAATGAGCCTGATTACCAATCCAAATAACTGTTGAATCAAGTCGCGCGTTCACGGTGATTTGTTGAGCCCACAAATTCGAATGTACAAATAACACCAACAAAAGAAACAACATCAAAAGAGATTTTTTCATACAAATAATCAATTTCCAATTTTTCAATTATAAATTATAAATTGTGAATTATCTCACGCCCGCATTTTAAACAACTTCATTAGCATCTTAACATAATCATCAGAAGTGCTCATCGTGACCAAATCGACTCCGGATTTTGTAAAAGATTTCTGCAAAGCTAACTGTCCTTCTCCCCACGCATGTTTATATGTGGTACGAAGCCGTTTATCTGAAGTGTCTACCCAAATTCTTTCGCCGGATTCAGCATCCTTCAATTTAACCAACCCTACATTTGGAAGTTCAGTCTCACGGATATCATAAACTTGCAATGCTACTACATCATGCTTCCGGTTTGCGATCATTAAATCTCTTTCAAAGTTCTTATCTATAAAATCGGATATAATGAATGCTGTAGAGCTTTTTTTGATGGCGTTCGTAAAATAACGTAACGCTCCTGCAATGTCTGTCTTATTACTTTCTGGCTGGAAATCAATTAATTCTCTGATAATATGGAGTACATGTTTTCTTCCTTTTTTGGGTGGAATAAATTTTTCAATTTTATCAGAGAAAAAGATAACACCAATCTTATCATTATTTTGTATGGTCGAAAAAGCCAGCGTGGCAGCTACCTCTGTAAAGATATCTTTTTTAAGTTGTGACACTGTTCCGAATTCTCTACTTCCAGAAACATCAATCAATAAAACGACTGTCAACTCACGTTCTTCTTCAAATACTTTTATGTAAGGGTGCCCAAAGCGGGCAGTAACATTCCAGTCTACAGACCGAATATCATCACCGTATTGGTATTCACGTACCTCCGCAAAAGTCATTCCGCGCCCTTTAAAAGCGGAATGATATTCACCTGCAAAAATATTCTTAGACAATCCACGTGTCTTAATCTCTATTTTCCGAACCTTCTTTAACAATTCACTGGTTTCCACGAATCCAACTTTTTAATTTCAATTTTCTAAATTATGAATTACCAATTTTGAATTATAAATTGATCAAGGAACTTCAACTGTATTCAATATTTCAGTAATGATTTCTTCTGTAGTCATATTATTAGCTTCAGCTTCATAGCTAAGACCAATACGGTGACGTAAAACATCATAACACACTGCACGAATATCTTCAGGAATGACATAGCCTCTTCGTTTGATAAATGCATAGGCACGTGCAGCTAATGCCAGGTTTATTGATGCACGCGGTGAAGCTCCGAATGAAATCATATCTTTTAATGAATCCAGTCCATAGTCTTGAGGGAACCGTGTTGCAAAAACAATATCAACTATATACCGTTCGATTTTTTCATCAATGTACACTAACCGGACAACATCTCTTGCTTCAATTATATCTTTTGGTGATAGAATTGGGAGTACAGTTGGCTTTTCTTTCAGTAAATTTTGACGAATAATCAATTTTTCTTCCTCCTTTTTGGGATAGTTGATAATCACCTTCAGCATGAAACGGTCTACTTGCGCTTCTGGAAGCGGATAAGTTCCTTCTTGCTCTATCGGGTTTTGAGTAGCCAAAACTAAGAATGGTTCATCCAATTTGTAGGTATTTTCTCCAATTGTCACCTGACGTTCCTGCATGGCTTCCAGTAAAGCACTTTGAACTTTTGCCGGAGCACGGTTTATTTCATCAGCCAAAACTAAATTGGCAAAGATAGGACCTTTTTTGATGCTGAACTCTTCTTTCTTTTGACTGTAAATCATTGTCCCTATTACATCGGCAGGGAGTAAATCGGGAGTGAATTGAATTCTACTGAAATCACCTTTTATTAAGTCTGACAGCGTCTTTATTGCCAGAGTTTTAGCTAATCCGGGAACACCTTCTAACAGAATGTGACCGTCGGAGAGTAATCCGATTAATAACGACTCTACCAAATGTTTTTGACCGACAATAACTTTATCCATTCCCATGGTTAATGCATCTACAAAAGAACTTTGTTTTTCGATGCGGTCATTAAGTTCCCTAATATCAACAGATTGAATCATA
>JAUZOM010000103.1 GCA_030706465.1 Bacteroidota bacterium
CGTAGAATATCCACGAACAGGAAAGAGAAGAAAAGATAAATAAAAATAACGATATACGTGAACCCAACAAACGAGATTGCTTTGGCAACACCTTGTGGCAAGGAATTGCCGAAAAACATCCCGGCGAACATAGCAAAAAGCAAAGCAATGGTGGTAGCAAGATAAACCGGTCGTAGCGTAGAGGCGGAGGGTAGTGCCTGCCATCCGCGCGCTATCACATATCCATTTAACGAAAAAACAATTGCCAATACAATAATAATTCCCCCTATTTTCATAGATTATAAAATTAATTGAGTAAAACTAAATAGAACCATATAAGGAGGCAAATTGTTTTGTCAACCCATTTCCCGTTACCTAACAAAATAACAGATTCTAATCTTTTTAGGTTGATCGGACTAAGTTACAAAAGTAATCATTAAAATTAATCTACCGGCAGTCAAAGCTGATTTCTCAATTCGTGAAATTAATAGCGGGTAGCTATTTAACCGAAGATTTCAGCAGATCGGATGGCCTGTTCTGCCCTAATCCATAGAATGACATTCATCTTATGGATCCTTTTTTTAAGAATGAATTAAATTCATTCCAACCAAACATGTTATTATATTCTTTTGTTGTAATTTTGCAGCGGTTAACAAATATATTGCATTAATGAAAAAGATTTTTTTTGTTTACGGATTAATAGCTTGTTTCTCTTCAGTTTTGCAGGCACAAAAAGTGGGACTGGTTTTGAGTGGTGGTGGTGCCAAAGGAATTACTCATATAGGGATTATTAAAGCACTGGAAGAAAACAATATCCCAATTGACTACGTGGCCGGAACATCGATGGGCGCCATCGTGGGTGGTATGTATGCCATGGGTTTTAGTCCCGAAGAAATGATTGAGACTCTTAAATCCAAGGAGTTTAAATATTGGTCTACCGGTGAGATTGAATCAAATTACAAGTATTATTACCGCAATGCCGATCCCAAGCCTAACTTTGTCGAGATATCATTTGATATTCACAATATCGATTCCATTAATTTGAAATCAGCTGTTCTTCCAACCAATCTTGTTTCTCCACATCAGATGAATTATGCATTTGTCCCGTTGAGTTCACAAGCTAATGCTGTTGCAGGAGGTGATTTTGACAAGTTGTTTATACCATTCCGTTGCGTTGCATCGGATATTTACAACAAAGAAGCGGTGGTTTTCCGTTACGGCGTATTGGGGGATGCTATCCGCGCTTCCCTCTCTTACCCTTTTATGTTCAAGCCGGTAGTCATTGACCATCGGTTGTTGTTCGATGGTGGCATTTTCAATAATTTTCCGGTGGATGTTATGCGTTCCGATTTTAAGCCGGAGTTCATGATTGGAAGTGTGGTGGCTAACAACCCCCGGAAACCCGGAGAACGGGATATAGTCATACAGATTGAAAATATGATTATGAACCGGACCGATTATTCCCTTCCAAAAAAGGAGGGGGTATTGCTTAAATTCAACTTGCCCAATTTCAAGCTTTTCGACTTTTCACGGGTGGATGAACTGGTTCAGATAGGTTATGATTCAACAATGAAACATATGAAAGAAATTAAAGCGCGCGTTAAGCGCCGGGTTTTAGTTCAGAAAATAAACGAGAAACGAAAGACTTTCAAAAACCGGTATCCCGAATTGAAATTCCAGCATGTGGAGGTGGAAGGGGTGGACAGCCTTCAAAAAATATATATCCAGCAGGTTTTTCATAATAGCAATGATGTTTTTACCCTGAAGGATTTTAAAGAAGCTTATTTTAAATTAATCTCGGATGATAAAATCCTGGAGGTAACTCCGCATGCTGTTTACAATTCGTCCACCGGAAACTTCGACCTGCACCTGAATGTAAAAACACAAAATCATCTCAAGGTATTGCTCGGGGGCAATGTATCTTCTTCAACTTCCAATCAGGCTTATTTCGGACTGTCGTATCAGAATCTGACCGATTATGCCCAGTCTGCCTACGTGGATGCCCAGTTTGGAAAAGTGTATAATGGGTTGGGGATCGGAACACGGATTGAAATACCCGCTCAGAAGAGCTGGTATGCGAAAATTGGACTTGTTTTGCATAAATTCGATTATTTTGAAGGTGATGAGTTGTTCTATTACGATAACCGGACTGCTAATTTTACACAGAATGAAATCTATAGTAAGCTAAGTGCCGGCTTCCCGCTCACCATGAAAGGTCGCCTGGAGTTTGGTGTCGGCTATGGCTTTTTAACGGATAATTATTATCTGAACAAGGCAACCATAACTTCAACCACTAAGGAGGATAAAAGTTTATTTTCTCTTGGAAGCTTGTTCAGTAGGATTGAGAGTTACACCTTGAATGACGTTATGTATCCTACCAAAGGGTATAGCCATTCCACATCGCTACAACTTATAGGGGGAGAACAAACTTTCCGGTCCGGGAATGATCCTACGAAAAATGTGAATGATCTATTTGATACCTGGATTCAATGGCGGGCAAAATATGAGCAGTATATTCCGGTGTTGCCAAAGGTTACTCTTGGGATGTATGGTGAATTGGCCCTCTCCTCCCGGAAACTGCTTCAGAATTATACGGTAAGTGTTATCGAAGCTCCGGCTTTCCATCCGACACCGTATAGCAAGACAGTCTTTAATGAATCTTATTGTGCCAATCAGTATGCGGCTATTGGATTAAAACCGATTTATCAGCTCACCAACGATTTACATGTTCGCGGTGAAGCTTATTGGTTTGTTCCGTATAAGACCATCGACCGGGCTGCCGACAATTCTGCTTATTATTCAAGTCCATTCCATTCAACTCAATTTATGGCTGAAACCTCTCTGGTATATAACTTTAAAATTGCTTCAGCCGGCATGTTTATGAACTACTACAGTTCGGCAGCCAGTAAGTGGAATTTTGGTATCAACATTGGTTTCCTGCTGTTTAACCCGAAATTTACGGAGTAAGACTTTTACTTAAACGGGAAGATTTTTTATGTGCGGATATGCCAGGGGAATTCCTCCGAACTTTATTTCTTGTTTGTGAGGTTCGCCCGGATTTTGTTTTGTATTAACGAACCCCGGATTTATCCGATGTGATAGGTTCCAGTTATAACTACTATCGAACCTTTTTTAGTGGATTATATACAAAGAGGCAGACGGATCGAGGTACCGGTTTATATTGTTTGCACAAATAATATAGTCCAATTTCGACTTCGTCTCATAGGTTTATTTAGTTGTTTCACAAAGGTATTAGCCACTTTCCGATCAGAAAACAGGCCGGACTGTTTTATAATCACAGAGGGTATTAATTGTCTTTCCTTCCCTGTCTGCCTTTCAAATTTTGATATAAAAGAAAGAGTGATGTTGGCAAAGTTTGTTTAACCGACATCACTCATAATTGAAGGGATAATCTATCTAATTCATTAATTTCTGTTTTGCTTCCTTTTGAAAGAATTTGAGAAGTTATTTTAAGAATAAGGAATAAATGAATTATTATCTCTTTTGCTTAGCTTCGCATAATTTGCAGTTCAATGTCTCTACCTTACTGCAATTTTAGCGTTACCTAAAGTTGTGGTTACAATATAAATTCCTTGTTTGATCGTAGCACGTATTTTGCCATTTGAAGCAATGCCATCAACTATCGTTTTACCCGTAATATCAAATATACGAACATGCCCGGTGTATAAAGGAATTATAACTTCCCCGTTTATGTAATAGGGATTCAGTTTATTTTCAGCTTTTGGAGTTGTGAATCCGGTAATAAATGGTTTTATAAACGTAAAATCATCCAAATATAACGTGTGTTCTACGTTATCAGTTGCATTTTGAGAGAAAAATACGCCATGTACAAAGTCCTTGGCTGTAAATGTAGCATCAGCATCCCATATATCGGCAAGAGGAATTTTTACTTCAGTCCAGGTATTGGCTGCCAGATCGGAAGTCAGGTAATTCCCCATATCTACTTTCCCGCTGTGATTTGGCGTACCGCTAGCCGATTCCAGATAGATTTTAGGTAAGACATTTTTGGCTAAAGTAACAGGAGTGTTTACCCAAAAATCGAGATAAGTAGCTGTCGTTAGATCAAAAACTGTCCATCCAATCGCGGCTACCATTCCCATCCAATCACCGGCGGTAACTGATTTCCATTGAAGCTTAAGTGCATTGGGAGCCGATTTCACAGGTGAAGTTACTACCGGGAACTTATCTCCGGGAGTTGTTGCCGTTGGATCCCAATTTTCTGTAACAACAGTACTTGGTGCTGTCTGATTTATCCAGCTGGTGTCGTAGAAGCGGTTGTCGGCACTGTTGTTGAACAGTGTAGCTAGGGTAACAAATGTGAATTCATCCAGGTAGAGTATATGTTCCACGCCGTCAGTTGCATTTTGAGAAAAGAATACATCTTTGATGACATCCTTAGCTGTAAAAGTTGGATCGGCAGCCCACAAGTCGGCAAGCGGAATGATTACTTCTGTCCATGTATTTGCCATTAAATCGCTTGTCAGGTAGTCTCCCAATTGCAGTTTTCCGGTAACATTCGGTGTCCCGCTGAAAGCTTCGAGGTACACCTTGGGTAATGCTGTTTTAGCTAAATCAACCGGAGAATTTATCCAAAACCGGAGGTGAGTCATTGTAGTAAGATTGAATGATTTCCAACCAATAGAAGCAACCATTCCCATCCAGTCCCCGCCGGTCATTGATTTCCAGTCGAGTTTAAGGGCATTTGTACCTGCTTTTACAGGTGAAGTTACCACTGGAAATTTGTCACCGGGAGTTGTTGCAGTGGGATCCCAATTTTCTGCAACTACAGTGCTGGGTGCAGTTTGATTTATCCAACTCGTATCGTAAAAACGGTTGTCAGCACTGTTATCAAATAGCGTAAGCAATGTAGGTGTCGGAGGAGGTATAACTGAAGGATCATATACCACGGTAATATCATCAATATACGTGACGGCAGTTGGGTCAACAGGTTGATAATAATCGGGGAAAATGCTGAAAACGGTAATATTCTTAATGCCATTTGAATAAATATCAAATACCATATTTTCCCATTCATTTGTTTTTGATGCAGAAGTAACCGGATTCATTTCCTTACTGATAGCACCTTCGCACTTGATACGCAATTGTGATGTGGCATTTGTCCGAAGATACTTAATCTCTATGCGATGATAGCCGGTAGGAATCGGATTTTTAAGAGTTGCATAGAATCCTGCCCAAATCTGGTTAACATCAGGAGAAGCGTCAAAACGTGCACATTTCATTACCTTATTGCTGGTATTAATACCGGCTTTTACCGGATTGTCCACCACGGTAAAGTCCATTGTGGCAGGAGGGTTGACATTCAACAAGGTGCTAAAGTTTACCTGGCCATTTTCAAAATCATCCAACACAAATGTGGCCAATTGTGCTGAGGCTGTAACACTCGCTGCGAGTGCTAATAAGCATGTAAGAAGTAGATTTTTCATAAAATAATAAAATTAATTGTTAGTAAAGTTGGTTAATTCTATTTATCGCAATCGAACCACTAATTGATGTTCCTTGCCGTCAGGAGCATTCATAGAAATGGTATATTGTTTCCCGTTTAAAATACTCTTACTGTCAAAAGAAAATAAGTTTTCACCAGAAGAGGCATTTACAATAGTATCAAGTATTATTTTGTTATCGCTGTTAGTAATCGAGAATTTAGTGTTCCCGGCAGTGTTTAAGAAGAAATCTAATTCATACTTTCCCCTGTCAGGATGGCGTATCATATCGTACTCATTTGTTTTTGTATTAATTACAGCCCTGTGAAATCCCTGGCTAAATGTTGGTTTATCCTTTACACCCGCCAATAAAAGTCCTGCTTTCACATGTTCATTTTTCATCAACAGGTTCCATATAAGCCCGGACCGGTAGTTTTCCATCATCACTACTATAGGACCCTGGTCGATTGCCAGGTGTCTCTTTTCAGAGGTATTTGTACTTGGACAATAAGAATCCGCAAAGCCATAGGTGCCCTGTGCTAAGGAATTACCGGCCAATTGTAACAAAACTTGTATACTATAAAAGGGCGTATACGGGAAAGAGCCTAATGCTGCTGTTGGTGCAATAACTCCATCATCGCTTGACGGTGATCTGGCAAGGTAATTCCAAAGTGGTGGTTTTGCCCCATAACAGGCTGTCAGTCCCCAGTTTTTCTCATCATATTTATACGAGACAGGAGCTTCTTCAAGGCAATAATGCCGGTTTACCATGGTATGCGCTACATTTTGTTTCCAATAGTTTACTTGTTGGTCTTCGATCTTTCGGGGATCTAAACCTAAGAATGAATAATGAGCAAAAAACAGAGGGCCGCCTTTCATATCACCCAATGGGAGATTATAACCATAATACGAGCTGTTTGTATGATAAACAGTCCCGTTGCTTAGCCACCCCTGGGTGTAAATATCGGTGGAGATATTGTGCGTTCCGGGGGCTCCTAATGCCAGGATATACACTATCCAGGCTTCATTCCAACCTCTTACATCCATTGCCAACCGGTTCCCTTGTGAATACCAAAGCCAATGCAATACTTTATCCGAGCCTGCATAAAAACGCCAGTTCATACTGTTCCAGAATGATGATACAGAATCACGGATCTCAGTTTCTATGGCTGAATTACCGGTATAGTATTCGGCAGCTGTGAGAAATCCGGCAGCCATAAATGCACTTTCCACGATATCGCCCGTCTTTACCTGATCTTCAAAAGGATATGAAGCTCCATCCGGAGTATACCAATGTGACCACATGCCCTGAAAACGTTCCGCTTTCCCTAAAAACCGAAGCATTTTTTGAGTACGTTCTGCAGCTTGTTCCCGGGTTATCCAACCCCTCTCTGATCCGACAATGATAGCCATTAATCCAAAACCACTTCCGCCAGTGGTTACTATGCCTCCATCACCCCGGCCATTTCCTTCCAATATCATTCCTGTCGGACTTGCACCGCCATAAAAATAATTGAATGTTTTATGTTGCCATTCATCCAAAACAGGTTCCACTTTTGCCGGTGTATAGGTGTCATCATTTTTAATCACCACAATGGTTGGAACCTCTTTACCCTTACAGGATGTCAGGAAAATCAAAAACACAAGAATAAAAACCTTTAGCCCCGGTAGCGGATATAGGTTACTATGGTCTTTCCTTGTGTTATTTGACTTTTTCATTTTCCATTTTTTTAATGCAATATAGTTCATGCTCATTATGAAAAGATTTAGAGCCGATCTATTAGTAGCCCGGGTTTTGAGTTATAAGACCTCCCGATCGATCAATTTCTGTCTGTGGGATGGGAAAAAGTTCATGCTTCCCGGTGACAAAATTCGTAATGGCAGTTTTGGCTTCGCCCCATCGCACTAAATCGTAGAAACGTTCCCATTCCATGGCCAGTTCTATCCGGCGCTCCTGATGTATTTTAGCCCGAAGTTCTGTCTGGTCAGTGGTAGTAATCTTAGGAAGTACGGCATTGTTGCCTGCCCGGGCACGAGCTCTTACCATTTCTAATTTATCCAGTGCTTCGGTGGTATTTCCCAGTTCGCAAGCAGCTTCGGCATGCATCAACAGCACATCCGCATAACGGATTACCCGGATATTTAACCAATATGCCTGAGGATCTGTTGAACGACCGTAAAGGCTTCTTTCCGAAGCGAGTGTATACGCTTTTTTATTGAAATATTGGTATCCGGCTGCATCTGCTCTTACTGTCCTGCCCTCTAATACATCTCCGTTTGCAATCACGGATGCTGCTTTACGTGGGTCACCGGGTTCATAAGCATTCATTAAAACCAGGCTTGGTGCATTGAATCCCCAACCTAAGTTTGGAAGCCCTCGAATTCCCTGAATCTGTCCGAATTGACTGCTCAGATCAATCTTTAATGTAGGTTTGCTGTCACAATATACTTCAAAGACTGATTCCGGGCCATATTCATTGGCTTCAGTAAAGATATCTGCGTAAGGGGTGCTCCGGTTATTATCTCCCGAAGCGATTATGGCTGAAGTTTGGGCCAATGCTTCCGACCATTTCTTTTCATAAAGATAGGCTTTTGCCAAAACCGCACGGGCGGCATTCTGAGTAGCCCGTCCCTGGTTCCCACTGGCAGTTAGTGCCTGCCGGGTTGGTAAAAACGGGATAGCATATAGCAGGTCTTTCTCGATATTACTCCATATCTCCTCCCGCGTAGAACGGGCCGGTGTTTTATCGGTTTGTGCCAATACTTTATCAACCCATGGAACTCCACCGTAAGCCTGAGCTAACCTGTAATACATCACGGAACGCAGAAATAGGGCTTCTGCACTGTATGTATTTCTTTTTGCCAGAGGTACCGTGTCGGAAAGTGCCGCTATAAGGGCAACTGCTTCATTGGCATAATAGATTGTGCTGTAACAGCTTGTATAATAATCCTTAATTGGAGCATTGCTGGCTGTGAAACTTAATGTTTTGAATGAAACGATATCAGCGCCTCCATCTGTAGGAGTACTGCCTTTCTCAACATCGGGAGTTGTATAATTATTCATTGCTAACCCCGACCACGCAAATGCCCAACTTCTTAATGTTCCATACGCCTGCATTAATTTGGCTTCCACCAAAATACTTTTATTTAAATGGCTGGTATCGGTATAAGTTGTGTAATTTTCATATCCTTTTGGCCTTAAATCCAGGAATTTATCCGTGCATGACATCATACTCAAGATGATTGCTAATGCTGCTAATACTATTGTATTTTTCATTGTGTTTAAAATTAAAAGTTAACTGACAATCCTGCTGTGAATGTAGTTGGTATCGGGTACGTACTTCCATTGTCAATACTACCAGTAAGAATATCTCCTCCAATTTCGGGGGTATAGCCGGTATTACTTTTGAATGTAAATGGATTTTGGGAATTTATAAAAACACGTAGTTTGTTAATCCCGATTCCTTTTAAAATTTTGTTCGGCAAATTATATCCCAGTTGAATAGACCGGATTCGTAAATAAGCGCCGCTTTCGAGCAGGTTGGTCGAAGGTAGGATATTCTGTGATCGGGTAAGATCCAGTATCGGTTCAAAATTTGAGGTGTTTTCACCATGCCAACGGGTTAATGCCGTGGAGTAAAAATTAAACTGTGAAAAACTGGATAGTTTTTTTTTGTTAATAATTTGATTGCCAGAGACTCCGTTAAAGTCAACGCTCAGATCAAAATTCTGATAGCCTGTATTCAGGCTGAATCCGTATGTAAAGGTCGGAATGATACTGCCAATGAAGGTACGGTCTTTATCAGTTATTCTCTTGTCTCCATTCAAATCTTTATAACGAATATCTCCTGGTTTTGAAGTCCAGGGTGCTGCATAATAATTAGCTATTTCAGTTTGATTCTGGAAAATTCCATCTTGTACGTACCCGTAAATGGCACCTACCGGATGACCTACCGAAGTAACATGGTAATCATCAGATACAATATTCGAGTTGTCATTTCCTAAAGCCCGGACTTCATTCTTCAGTGTTGCTCCGTTTACACTTGCTCCGTATGAAAATTTACCGATTACATCATGCCACGAAAGGATAAATTCCATTCCACTGTTACGAAGTGATCCTGCATTGGTTACTTTAAATCCGCTTCCCACAGATGCCGGAACGGCAACATAAGCTAATAAATCGCTTGTCGTTTTGGTATAATAGCCTGCTTCCAATGATAAACGGTTATTGAAGAATTGGCTCTCAAATCCGGCATCCAATCCGGTTACCACTTCCCAATGTAAATTTTTATCCACTAAATAATCATAAGTAGGTAAATAATAGGTTACTCCATTTACCATTACTTGTTGACCTTTAGGATAAATTCTGGGATAATTTAAAAAACTTCCGATTTTATCATTCCCCAGCATCCCCCAGGATGTCTTTATTTTCATATAATTGAGTACGTCTTTCAATCCACTCATAAAATCCTCATCGGTAATAACCCAGCCCAACCCAACTGATGGAAAATAGCCCCAGCGATGATTGGACGAAAACTTGGAAGAGCCATCCATACGAAATGTAATGGATGCCAGGTATTTATCAGCATATGAATAATTAACCCGTCCCAGATACGAGATAAACGATTCCGCATCATACCAGTCTGTATTGCTTTTACCGTAATTGGAGCCTTCAACTAACATTTTGAGATCATCCGGGATGATATGCGGGTGTTCCGAACTTTCTAAGGAATCAGCCTTGGCGCTGAATCCGAGGCTTTTTTGAACCCGGGCTGTATAGCCAGCCATTATATTGATTTTATGTGTTGCGATCTTTTTGTTGTAATTTAAAATAAAATCAACCTGATATTTCGTATATTCAGTTTCGCTACGGCTGAATGAAGTTATTTCATTTTTGAAAGATGAAATAGAGGTTGCATTGTTTATATTATATTGGGGAATAAACACACTGCCTAAATTAAGGCCTATATCCCCGTATCCGGTTGCTTTGAAGGTGAAATCTTTCAGAAACGGTATTTCGGCATAGACATTCCCTACAGCGCGATAACCATAGTTATTCGTGTTCCCTTTTTTTACTTCCATTTCAGCTACCGGATTAGGTACGTCTTTCTGAATATTGGGGTTTGGGGTATAGTACGAAGCGATGTTATCAGGATTATGATCTTCTACGGGGGAATAGGGGGAATAAGTAGGAAAAGCCCGTACTGCATCGATGACACTGGCAGAGGCAGGAGTTTCATCCCAGCGACTTAAGTTCACATTTCCTCCAAGTTTAAGATTCTTGGATATAATGTAGTCACCCGCCCATCTGCCATTGAAACGTTGGTAATCATTATATTTTACAATTCCATCCTGTTTAAAATAACCGATTGAAAGAACAGTACTTGCTTTATCCGACGAATTGCTGATCGTTATACCATGATTGGTTATCATGGCAGGACGGAAAATGTGTGATTGCCAGTTCGTACCGCCACCCAGTAAATCGGGAACCCAATCAGGTACATTCGGATCTGCGTTTTTTAGTTCCTCATTGTACAACAGGGTAAAGTCAGATGCATTTGTCAATTTGACTCTGTCGTGATCAAGCAATACCTGTGTACCAACATATCCATCGTAACTTACACTTAGTTTTCCTTTATCGGCACGTTTGGTCGTGATAATAATCACACCGTTAGCTCCCTGGACTCCAAAAATAGCCAGGGAAGACGGATCTTTCAACACTTCAATAGAGGTAATGTCATTCGGATTGATAAAGTCGATATTGTCGATAAACATTCCATCAACGACATACAAAGGGTTGGTATTCGCATTGATAGTACCCACACCGCGAAGTCGTACTGTTGGGCTGGTACCTGCTTCTCCACTATTCGTGACCATTAATCCCGGGACCTTCCCTTGTAAAGCATCTACCGGATTATAATTGGGTGCATTTTTCAAACTTTCACCGGTAATGGATACAATCGAACCTGTCAGGTCCCTTTTGCGGGCTGTACCGTAGCCCACCACAACCACTTCTTCCAGGTTTGCTGTATTCGAAACCAACAGGATCCGTAATGTGATGTTTTCTATTATAACCAATTCCTGGCTCGTATAACCGACATACGAAATAAGTAATGTTGAACCCGTTGGCATTGTAAATGCAAACTTGCCATCTATATCGGTAACGGTTCCATTACTTGTCCCTTTTTGCATAATAGTTGCCCCAATCAACGGATCTCCGGTCTTTTTATCAACAACCAGGCCATCCACATTCAGGTTCTGGGCAATAACAGTGGTTGCGCAGACAAGCGCAACAAATAGAAGAGTAATAATTTTCTTTCTCATAGTATGACTTTTTATAAGTTATTGTTTAATGTCGGGAAACTATAATCTTACAAAATCAATTTCTATTATCCTTTAATCTATTATTCTGTGCACTCTTTAGATTCCTGCCCGCCGGCGGAAAGTTAGGTTCAGACAATTCCAAACTGCTAACTGTTAGCTGTTAACTGTTTAAATCCCAATTTCTGTAGCCCGGTATGGATTTCCGGGTTGCTCATAAACAATTTCCAGAGCAGCCCGCTCCGGTAATTTTCTATCATGACGGCTATCGGTCCCTGGTCAATAGCCAGGTAACTGTGGACCACCTGTTGTCCGTCCACCAATCCGGCATTAAAAGCATCGTAAAATCCGTATTTTCCGAATAGTATCTTCCCTTTGTCGTGGTAAAAGTACCGTAGGGCTGCGATTGATTCTTTTGGAGTATAAACGACCGAGGATATGGCTGCTGTAGGTGAGATTGTCCCGTTTTCTTCATCGGTTCCCGGTTGATGGGAAGTGTAACCTGCAATCGGGTCGTCCGAAGAGGTAAATCCCCAACAGTTTTCCCCATAACCCACGTGTTTCTTCGGATTTTTGATGGCATAAGCTACCTGAATTAATGCATGCGCCTTGTTTCGTTCGAAATAATTGGTGTATTTATCCGACAACCCGGTTGGATTCAATCCTAAGAATGAATAATGGGTAAAAAACAGGGGACCGCCATATTCCATTCCCAAGTCGAGTTTGATACCGAAGTATTTTTTACCATTTACATAGTAGCTTGATTTGGTATACCCATTCTCATACACAGAGCGTTCAATCGGATAGGTGGGGGAGGAAGCTGCCAGGATATACGTGATCAGGGTCTCATCAAATCCGGTGATCCGATGGTTCAGTTTGAACCCGTAATTCTTCGACCAATGCCAGTACAACGCGTTTTTACCCTGCGTGTACCAGTTCCATTCCACCGTTTCCCAGAGTTGGGTAATACGTTTCGCCAGGGCTTGTTCATCGCCATTCCCGTTCCGGAAGTATTCCCGCGCTGTCAGCAACCCTTCCATCATAAAGGCCGTTTCTACCAGGTCTCCACCATCGTCAAACTGGCTGAAGCTGAATACTTTTCCCGTGTTGGCATCATACCAATGCGCCCAGGCACCATGAAACCGCTCCGTCTTTTCAAGGAAACTTACGATTTTATGAATCGTTTTAAAGGCATCATTCCGGCTGAAATATTTTCTTTCAGCTCCGGCAATGAGTGCCATAATGCCAAACCCACTTCCGCCAATGGTGACAATGTTCCCATTGGCATCATTGCTTCGCTCCCTGGCCAGGCCGGTTGCCGGATCGGCAAAATCATAAAAATAACGGGTAGTGTAGCGCTGGGTCATATCCAGCAGGTCGCTGTCGGTGGCAGGGCGTACCGGAACCGAAACTTGAAATTTCAGGGCACTTTTGCTGTCCACCGGTAACCCTTTGGGCATAACCCGGTAATAAAAAGTCTGATCGTTGAGCAATTGTTTCCCAAAGAAATCCAGGTAGTTGTCAGAATTCGATTCGGCTATTTTGCTAAAGTTACTGTTCCCATCATCCGAACGGTAAATATCATAGACAAATCCAACCCGATTCTCCCACGTCAATTCCGTATGACCCGAATAACCTGTACCTTTTAATTTGTTGGGCAATACATAATTCACTTTTTCCGCAAAACTGTTGCCGAAGATTAGAATTAACACACTTAATAGGATCGTTTTCTTATTCATAGTATTTGAATTGACCCCCAACCCCTAAAGGGGAGTTAAGTTAGTTTAGGTTCGTATATCTTAGTACCTTATCGCTCAATTTGGTGCATTCTTTGGCATAATATTTAAATATATTCCATAAAATCAATCATTTAATTTAGCACAAAAATCGAAGAAATATCAGTCTTTAAGCCCCTTTAGGGGTTTGGGGTTCCTCATCTAAGCCTGAATCCCGTCTCTTTCACATCCCTCGAATTCCCGCCTACAAACAGCTTATATTCCCCCGGCTCGGTCCCGTAGGACATATCCAGGCGATGGAATGCCAGCATATCGGGAGTGATCGTAAAGGTCACGTCTTTGCTTTCGCCGGCTTTCAAACTTATTTTCTCAAAACCCTTCAGTTCCTTTACCGGGCGGGTCACGCTGCCTACCAGGTCACGGACATAACACTGCACCACTTCTTCGCCGGCTGTTTTCCCGGTATTGGTTACCTTAACGGTAGCTTTCAGTTCGCCCTTTTCGGTAAGCTCGGGGGTCGAAAGGGTAATATCCGAATAGGTAAAGGTGGTATAACTCAATCCATATCCAAACGGATAAAGCGGATCGTTTGGGCAGTCGATATACCTTGATTTATATTTCGGGTCAGCTAGATAGATCGGGCGGCCTGTATTCTTTTCATAATAAAAAATAGGAACCTGTCCCAGGTTGCGCGGGAAAGTCATAGTTAGTTTGCCGGAAGGGTTATATTCGCCATAGAGGACGTGGGTAATGGCTTTTCCTCCCATGGTTCCCGGAAACCAGGCTTCCAGCATGGAACTTGCCAGTTCGCTTTCTTTCGACAAGTCCAACGGACGGCCATTCATCAATACCACCACGATGGGTTTATCCAATGTCTTGAGTTGTTCCAGCAATTCCGTCTGTACGCCCGGGATATTGATGTTGGTACGGCTTGTGGCTTCGCCGCTCCAGTCGGCGCTTTCACCAATTACCAACACGATCTTATCAGCCTGGCGGGCGGTCTCTATAGCTGCCCGAAATCCGCTGCGGTCATCACCCGTTTTCTTGCACCCTTCGGAATACATCACATTTTCTTCCCCGTTATATGCTTTCAATTCATCCACAATCGATTTCATAAAATCCCAGTCGCCTGCTGCTTTCCACGAACCCAGCAGGTCACGTGCCGAGGTTGCCAGTTCACCGATAACGGCTATCTTTTGCCCTTTTATCAACGGCAAAGTGTTGTTGTCGTTTTTCAATAATACCATGGATTTCCGGGCAACGTCATAGGCAGCCTCCAAATGGGCGGGTGCATATACTTCCCGTTTCTCACGGGCTTCGTTGCAATACAGGTAGGGATCTTTAAACAGGCCCAGCATAAATTTCACCTGTAAAATACGTTTTACGGCATCATCGATCAGTTTTACATCGACC
>JAUZOM010000104.1 GCA_030706465.1 Bacteroidota bacterium
AAATCGTATTGGAGCTTTTCCTTAACCGAGAAAGTGGATGCCCACTTGGAACTACCTAAAGAATTAATGAAATTCTTACTTTATGGGACTCCGAACATAGATAACAATCTTTATAATCTTCAGAATTTTGGGATTGATATGTCTGCATACACGGAGGCCGCTTTGGGTTACTCAAGGATACTTAATGACAAGTGGTCAGTAGGAGCAAAATTAAAATTTCTATACGGAACTGCCAATGTTGCTACGAACAATGAAAGTTTAAATTTGAAAGCAGGAATAAACCAATGGACTTTGACAGGCCAGGGTACAATCAATAGCTCATCTCCTATTAAAATAAATGGAAATAATTTTCAGTCAGTTACTTCCGATTTTCCTTCAACAATAAGTGATTGGGTTAAGCCCTACGGTCTTGGAGCAGGATTCGATTTGGGCGTTGCTTATAAACCCATGAATAATTTGACATTAACCGCTGCAATTACAGATTTGGGAATGATAAAGTGGAATAAAAATATTAAAAATATCGGTTATAAAATAGATTATAAATTTAATGGATTGGATAGTTTAACCCTAAATAACAGTTCGGATATTAACCAGTTGAAAGATTCGTTAGTCACAGCATTTAAAAATTCTGTAAAAGATAGTATCTCAACTGGTAAAGCATACAAAACGTATACTTCTCCAAAGTTGAACATAGGCGGTGAATGGGGATTTTATGAAAATAAGTTAAGTCTTGGACTCCTTTCACGAACCATGTTTGCGAACAGTGTTCCGTATGAAGAATTAACAGCTTCGGTTAACGGGCGTCCGATTGATTGGTTTAATATGTCCATATCGTATTCTTTTTTTAATGGACGTCTGAGCAATATTGGCACCGGAATAGGATTGAGGACAGGGTTTGTTCATTGGTTTTTGTCTGCGGATTATATTCCTCTCAGTTACTCGCCATTTCCTTTGGATAAAATAAGTTCAAGTTTACCAACTTCTTCTCTCCCGATACCATATAATACGAAAGGAGTGAACTTTGCAATTGGAATAAACTTTGAATTTGGCAATCGGAAAGATGCTGACAGGGATGGAGTTGTTGACCGAAAAGATAAGTGCCCGGATACTCCCTTTGGAGTGATTGTCGATAAAAAAGGTTGTCCGGTTGATACAGATGGAGATGGTGTTCCAGACTATCTGGATAAATGTGCCAATACGCCTCCCGAAGCTTACAGTTCAATCGATCTGAATGGTTGTCCGAAAGATACAGATGGGGATAGTATACCAGATTATTTAGACAAATGTCCTGATACGCCAAAAGCCGCAATTGGATTTGTTGACAAAAAAGGATGTCCGACCGATACTGATGGTGATGGCGTTCCGGATTATCTGGATAAATGTAAGGAGACGCCTTCAGGGGTTCAAGTTGATTCAATAGGTTGTCCGATTGATTCAGATAAAGATGGAGTCCCAGATTATTTAGATAAATGCCCGGATACTCCTATAGAAGCTAAAGGGCTTGTGGATAAAAATGGATGTCCGCTTGACTCAGATGGTGATGGTGTCCCTGATTATTTAGATTTGTGCCCGGATACGCCCAAAGCAGCTATTAAATTTGTTGATAAAAATGGCTGCACGGTAGATAATTACGGCGTTGGTATCCCAGATAATTTGAAGAAACATCCCGATACACAACTCGATACTGATGGAGATGGAATACCGGATTATTTGGATAAATGTCCGACAATTCCTGGCGTATTATCTAATAATGGATGTCCTGAGATTAAAAAGGAAATCAAAACATTATTCAAAAAAGCATTACAAGGTATTCAATTTGAGAGCGGAAATGATTTGATAAAAGACAGATCGTTTACCATTTTAAATCAAATTGCTGGTGTTATGATTGCAAATCCTACCTACCTAATCGAGATACGAGGTCATACGGATAATGATGGAAATCCAGAGTCAAACCTTGTTTTGTCTAAGAAACGTGCTATCGCGGTTCTGAAGTATTTGAAAAAGAAAGGTGTCCCAAAGAATCGAATGATAGCAAATGGATATGGAGATAAGCTTCCGATTTCGAGTAACCTTAACTCAGTAGGAAAACAATTAAACCGAAGGGTTGAGTTTGAGGTGTCTTTTGAAGAAATAACACTTCACTAGTATGTACCTAAAAAAGAGTTTGTAGATTTTACTTCTCTCTGTTTCAAAAAAAAATGTAACAAACGATGGTAATTTGCAAGTGTTTTAATACTTTTGTGCTCCGAAATTAGTCTTGCATGGCATTTAATACAGATCCAGGGAAAAAACATTAAAATTAATAATCAGAAAAATTTAAATATGGGAAGAGCATTCGAATATAGGAAAGCCACAAAAATGAAACGGTGGGGCAATATGGCCCGTGTTTTTACGAAATTAGGAAAACAAATCACAATAGCAGTTCTCGAAGGAGGGCCTGATCCAGCTACGAATCCTCGTTTACGAATGGTGATTCAAACCGCTAAGAAGGAAAATATGCCTAAGGAAAACGTCGAACGTGCTATAAAAAAAGCTATTTCGCGAGATGAGTCTGCATACAAAGAAGTAGTATATGAAGGATATGGCCCTAATGGAATAGCTATTGTTGTGGAAACTGCCACAGATAATCCTACCCGAACAGTAGCTAATATTCGCAGCTATTTCAATCGTAACGGCGGATCGTTAGGCATAACCGGCTCATTGCAGTTCCTGTTTGATCACAAATGTGTGTTCAGAATTACTCCTAAGGAAGGAGTTTCACTCGAGGATTTGGAATTAGAATTAATTGATTTTGGGGTAGATGAGTTGGTTGAAGACGAAGAAAGCATCCTGTTGTATGGTGATTTTCAATCGTACTTTTCGATTCAAAAATATCTGGAAGAGAATGCTTTTGATATTTTGAGTGCCGAGTTTGAGCGTATTCCGAATGATATGAAAGAACTAAACGATGAACAAAAAGCACAGGTGATGAAATTGATCGATAAAATAGAAGATGATGAAGATGTTCAAAACGTTTATCATAATATGGTGGAATAGAATTCACTAACGGTTTGTTGAATTTATTACAAAAAGATTCCATTGATGTTTTAACATCTATGGAATCTTTTTGTATTGTGAATAATTTATACTGTTGATTCACGGAAATTAAGTTAATATTTAATCTTTTATAAGTGGAAAATCATCTGATTCTACTCAATTATCGATAGTTTTGTTCATTATTCCTCACAGATTAAGGTGTCAATGTAAGAAATAGTATTGGCAGCAAGCAGTATACGACAGCCTGATCTAATATTTCTTATGTATAACCGAGTGGGAAGTATGCTTATTTTTCCTTTCAAAGTTTCTATTTAACAGTACAGGAAAGTTACCCTTTCCTTTATGTGGAGAATATTTTATATTTATTTTGTTATTTTTATATAAAAAAAATATCACATTTTTTAATCGTGATTATTAATAGAATTTGTTGCAATGATTTTTTATTTCAGGAAATGAACAGATTACAGGGAAGTAGATTCTTTTCGATCTATAAATGAAATTTTTCGCTATTTTTTTCGCTTTTTAAACTTATCTTTGCAGACTAAATAAAAATTCCGGCTATAAATAAAATCGAATGAAAGACAGATTTACTTTTTTGTGGAGTTCGGATGTTTTTTCACACCTTACTAACCTTAAATATATTCCACGTTGGGTGGTGTTATCATTCGACATTTTTATTTGTTTTCTTTCATATTATATTTCTTCTTATATTTATTCAAGAATATATAATAATTTTTTGGACGATAGGATACTCTCAATATACCAAAGTGTAGGAATTATCATAACGCTCCAAATATTTTTCTTTTGGCTCTTTCATACATATTCAGGCGTTATACGCTATTCAAGTTATGTAGATGCATCTAAATTGTTTCTGGCAGTTTTTTTTAATATTGGAATCATCTCAATTACGAATTTTATTGTTTTTATTTCGACTTCCAATAAAATGTTTTACTACCCGACCTTATTAATTTATGCCGTTTTATCATTTATGCTGCTTTTGATTTTACGTCTAGCAGTAAAATCAATCTATGATTATTTCATGCAGAACTCTGAACAAATTACACCAGTGATGATTTTTGGCACTCAATCTGCAGCAATAGGTATTGCTAAAATGCTTCACTCTGACGGGGATAACAAATATAAATTAGTGGGGTTCATTGATGATGATAAAAATGCGACTGACCGTCTTATCATGGGTGTTACTGTTTACCATTTGGATGAGGAAACTGTCAAGAAACATGTTGTAAACAAAGCAAAAGCAATAATAGTTTCACCAAACAAAATGAACCAAATAAATCCAAATAATGATTTGGATATATTTATCAATAACAATCTTTCAGTACTGACTTCTCCACCTATGAGTATCTGGCAAAATGATATGCCAACGATTAAACAAATCAAATCAATACAAATTGAGGATTTGTTGGAAAGACCAAAAATAGATATTTCTTTTGAAAAGATTGCAAAACAGTTAAAATCAAAAGTAGTCTTAGTCACTGGAGCTGCAGGTTCAATCGGAAGTGAAATTGCCAGACAGGTTATTATGTTTGAACCTAATTTAATTATTTTACTCGACCAGGCCGAGTCACCAATGCATTCTCTGAAATTAGAATTGGAAGAGCAATTCCCGAATCAGAATTTCACAGCTTTTTTAGGGGATGTAAGAAATAAAGAGCGTATGGAGTATTTGATTGAGATGTTTAGACCTGATTATATTTACCATGCAGCTGCCTATAAACATGTTCCTCTCATGGAGGATAATCCGGTTGAAAGTATCCAGGCGAATGTAAAAGGAACTAAAAATATGGCAGATCTGGCTGTTAAATATAAAGTGCAGAATTTTGTAATGGTTTCGACTGATAAAGCTGTGAATCCTACCAATGTAATGGGGGCTTCAAAACGAATAGCCGAAATTTATGTTCAATCTTTGTCCCGAAAACTTGCATCAGAAGGAAATACTACAACCAAATTCATTACCACTCGATTTGGAAATGTCTTAGGTTCTAATGGCTCAGTTATTCCCCGATTTAAAAGTCAGATTGAAAAAGGAGGTCCTGTTACTGTGACTCATCCTGAAATTATCAGATATTTCATGACTATTCCCGAAGCTTGTATGCTGGTTTTGGAGGCAGGTTCTATGGGTAAAGGCGGAGAGATATTTATTTTCGACATGGGAAGCCCTGTTAAAATAGTTAATTTAGCAAAAAGAATGATTCGGTTAGCCGGTTTTATTCCAGAAGTTGATATTAAAATCGAATATACTGGTTTACGACCAGGTGAAAAATTGTACGAAGAACTTTTAAACCAAAAAGAAATAACAACAAAAACATATAATCCGAAGATTATGATTGCAAAGGTGCAAGAATATGACTATGATACAGTATCTGTTCAAATTGATGAACTAATTCAGTACAGTTTAATGTGTAAAAATTTCTTAACCGTATCACTCATGAAAAAAATTGTTCCAGAATTTTTAAGTAAAAATTCTCAATATGAACGTTTGGATATTTAAACAATAAATTTTTAATGATGCTTTATTTAAACAACTTTATACACGAGTTCCCGGCTTTCTCTACATTAGTTTCATTTATTATCGGCCTTTGTTTTATGCCTTTGGTTATCGATATTGCCAAGAAAAGAAATTTTGTTGTAAAGCCCAATAAGAGAACTTCACACGAAGGAGTTATTCCTAATATTGGAGGTATTAACATCTTTATTTCTTTCCTTTCAACCGTGTTTTTATTTAGTTACGGAATTATAAGCGAGCTCCAATTTACTATTGTGGGCGTATTTATAATTCTGATTGTCGGGTTTGTTGACGATTTGATCGCTATTAAGCCGACCTGGAAACTTTTAGGAGAATTACTATCTGCCTTTTTCTTAATTGTTGTTTCCGATGTCCGTCTATCACATTTACATGGCTTTCTGGGGATATATGAGCTATCAATTGGGTGGAGTTACCTTCTTTCTTTTTTTGTATTTGTGGCTATTATTAATGCTCTGAATTTGATTGACGGAGTTGATGGGTTAGCTTCTGGTTTAGGTATTTTGTATTGCTTGTTTTTTGCAATTTATTTTAATTTGACAGCAAACATAAACATGGCTGTATCTGCTTTTGCAATGGCCGGATCCTTATTTGTTTTCTTTTTATATAATGTTTTTGGAGGGAAACGTAAAATATTTATGGGAGATTCAGGCTCCTTACTTTTGGGATATATGATTACTCTGTATGTGTTTGAATTCTGTGAAATGAATGCCTATAAATGCATAGCTGAACCTTTTCAGATGTCTGCGGCGCCGGCTGTGGCTATTTGTGTGCTTTTTGTCCCATTATTTGATACTGTGCGGGTCATGCTGACTCGATTAAAGAAGGGAGTTTCACCTTTTCGACCGGATAAGAACCATATTCATCATTTACTTCTGAAGACTGGCTTAAAACATCGTCAGGTTACTTTCGTTTTATTATTGGTTTCATTCTTTTTTATTGTTTTGGGAATTATTGGTCGACAATGGAATATTGGGATCTTGATTTTTATTGCTTTCTCTATCGCAACTTTATTGACTGTTCTTTTGTGGAGGAAAGTGAATGAAAAGATATTTCCAAAAATCACATTTAAACCTTAATTTATCCATTATATGTTATTCTGTTTTAAAGTTATTCGTAAAGTAAATATATGATTTCTGTTGAACAACTTACTGTTGAATTTGGTGGATCACCACTATTTGATGAAATTAGTTTTTTGGTTAATCCCAAAGATAAAATTGCTTTGGTTGGGAAAAATGGAGCAGGTAAAACAACGCTTTTACGCATTTTCTCAGGAAAGCAAATGCCAACCAGAGGACGGGTTATTATTCCAAAAGACTTGACCATTGGTTACCTCCCTCAGCACATGATTCATAACGAAGGCACCACCGTGATGGAGGAAGCCGAAAAAGCCTTTGAACATATTACCAAGCTTCAGGCTGAAATTGAGCAAATGAATGTCGATTTGGCTGAACGAAGTGACTATGAAAGTGAAGATTATCACTTATTACTCGAAAGATTGACTCATTCAAACGAACATCTGCAAATAATTGGTAATGGCAACTTTTATGGCGAAATCGAAAAAACGTTAGTGGGGTTAGGTTTTTTGCGCTCTGATTTCAACCGACAATGTTCCGAGTTCAGCGGTGGATGGCGTATGCGCATCGAATTGGCTAAGATCTTGTTGCAACGCCCGGATGTCTTGCTACTTGATGAACCGACTAACCACCTGGACATTGAATCCATCCAATGGCTTGAGAACTTTCTTTCTACTGCAGGTAGTGCCATTCTGTTGGTTTCACATGACCGCGCTTTTATTGATGCTGTAACGACCCGGACGATCGAGATCTCATTGGGGAAAATATATGATTACAATGTGAATTATTCAAAATATATTGAGTTGCGCAAAGAACGGCATGAACAACAAGTTCGAGCATACGAAAATCAGCAAAAACTCATTCAGGAAACCGAGGATTTTATCGATCGGTTTCGGTCTAAAGCCACAAAAGCCGTTCAGGTGCAATCCAGGATCAAACAACTCGATAAAATTGAAAGATTAGAAGTAGATCTGGAAGATAATTCACGACTTAATCTCAAATTTCCGCCTGCACCACGATCTGGAAGCATCCCCGTTGAGATGGAACATCTATCTAAAGCCTATGGTGAGCATTTGATTCTTGATAATATCGGGATGATTATTAACAGGGGTGAGAAAGTAGCCTTTGTGGGCAAAAACGGAGAAGGAAAAAGTACCCTGGTCAAATGTATTATGGGTCAGATCGAATATTCAGGCGTATTGAAATTAGGTCATAATGTGAAGATTGGATACTTTGCCCAAAATCAGGCATCACTGTTGGATGAGAATAGAACAGTTTTCGAGACTATCGATTATGTTGCTGTGGGTGATATTCGTACCAGAATTCGTGATATACTTGGAGCATTCATGTTTGGCGGTGAAGCTTCCGATAAGAAGGTAAAGGTACTTTCTGGTGGTGAACGTAGCCGTTTGGCAATGATTCGTTTGCTTTTGGAACCGGTTAATTTACTTATTCTCGACGAACCGACCAATCACCTCGATATGCAATCAAAAGATGTGCTAAAAGAAGCTATCAAAGCATTTGATGGTACGGTGATTGTTGTTTCCCACGACCGTGAATTTCTAAACGGGCTGGTAACTAAGGTGTATGAATTTGGGAATAAGAAAGTTCGTGAACATTTGGGCGGTATCTATGAATTTCTTCAGTACAAGAAAATGGATTCGCTTCGTGAACTTGAAGTCTCAACATCATTGAAATCAGTTTCTGTCTCTCCAGAAAAAACTGTTTCTGAAAACAAAATGAGTTATGAGGCGCGGAAAGAACATAATCGAAAAGTTCGAAAAGCTGAAAAAGCAGTTGAGGAGGTTGAAAACAAGGTTTCCGGTCTGGAAACAGAACTTGCAAAAATTGAAAAACAACTTGAATTGCCTCAACATGCTTCGGATAATGAATTTATTTTATCTTATCAAAAAAAACAACGTGAACTTGAACAACGAGTTTACGAGTGGGAGCTTCTCAGTGAAGAATTAGAAACTATAAAAGGCGAGAGTGTTGATTAAATTATATTTTCAATAGATCTCTCTATTTGTTATTGTCATACTATTGCAGCCGAATGTCAAACACGAAAGTCAAGTCTTGCTGAGGTTAATGCTTTGAAAAGCTGCCTTTTTCTGATTTAAATTTGTATATACAAAAATATTTTACTGATAACTGTTCACTGATAAATGATCTCATGTCAACATTATACTTAATTCCAACTTCACTTGGTGATACTGGTTTCGAACGTATTTTACCTGCATACAATACAGATGTGGTGTCGGCACTTCGCTTTTTCATTGTGGAAGATGTGCGCACAGCCCGTCGTTTTCTAAAAAAGACAAATCAGGCAATTGACATAGATAGCCTCACTTTTTTCATTCTCAATCAGCATACAACTCCGGAAGAATTGAGTGGTTTCTTACGCCCGATGTTAGAAGGGAATGATATGGGTGTCTTATCCGAAGCCGGTTGTCCAGCTATTGCCGATCCTGGTGCCGATGTGGTTGACATGGCTCAAAAGAATAATTTTAAGGTTGTTCCTTTGGTTGGACCTTCTTCCATTCTGCTGTCGCTAATGGCATCTGGCTTTAACGGACAAAGTTTTGCTTTCGTGGGTTACTTGCCCATTCAGCCGGTTGAAAGGCAAAAGGCATTGAAGAGACTCGAGTCAAGGGCTTATACTGAAAGCCAATCCCAGATTTTTATCGAAACTCCTTATCGAAATATGAAGATGTTAGATGAGATTTTGCAGATATGCCAATCGAATACTCGTCTTTGTATTGCTGTTGATATTACCCTCAACACCGAATTTATTAAAACAAAGACAGTGAAAGAGTGGAAGACCCAACTGCCTGACCTGAACAAACGACCATGTATTTTTATAATCTATAAATCATAGGAATTCACAAAGCCCTGGGACCAGGATATTATCTGATTTTATATTATAATAAGCTATAATAAGCCTTAGTTATAAAATTTTACCAATGCCTTCCTGCTGAATTATGCATTATTAATTATTAATTCTTAATTGTTGATGAATCATTTCCTACCTTTACATCAATTTTTAATTTCAGATTATTTCTTTTGATATAAGAATATCGATGTATAAAAAAATTGTCCCTAAGCCACTTACACTTCAATCGGTAATAAACTTTTCAACACTACATTTTGCAAACAGGCCATCTGTTTCTTTTGTTGAAGGTAACCCGATCACATATGCGGAACTGGGAGAGAAAATAAAGCAGGTTTCAGAATTGTTGTTTTCGCTGGACCTTAAAATGGGTGATAAAGTAGCCTTGTTGGCCCATAATATGCCCAATTGGGTGATCGCTTATTTCTCTGTTGTTTCCAACGGATTGGTTATTGTTCCTATTCTTCCTGATTTTACGCGGGCTGAGATTGAAAATGTGTTAGCTCATTCCGGTTCCAAATCAATATTTATAAGTGAACGCTTATCTTCCAGAATTGAAGGATTGGATTTACCTCTTTTGGAATCAAAAATACTGCTCGATACGCTAACTCTGATAAATGGTAATCAAAATAAAAATCTTCTGAAAGAAAATATAATTGTCAAAGAAGAGGACACAGCGGCTATTATTTACACTTCCGGGACTACCGGAAGGTCGAAAGGAGTTGTGTTGTCGCATAAAAGCTTGACCTTTACAGCCATGCAATCCTATACTTTTCATCAGATTGCAAGTTCCGATATCTTTCTGTCATTTCTTCCGTTATCTCATACCTACGAGAATACGATCGGGATGATTTATCCCATCATGTATGGAGCTTCGGTTTATTATCTGGAAAAACCTCCAACAGCCTCAGCCTTATTGCCGGCATTGTCTAAAATAAAGCCAACCATGATGCTTTCTGTGCCGCTCATTGTGGAAAAGCTATATAAATCACAAATCCAAAGTAAATTTAATGGAAATCGGTTTAAACGAATGATTTACAAAACTCCAGTTTTTAGAAAAATTATTCATTACATAGCTGGAAAAAAATTGTATCAAACCTTTGGCGGCAGGTTAGCCTTCTTTGGCATTGGCGGTGCTAAGCTCGATTCACGTGTTGAACGTTTTCTGAAAGAGGCTCACTTCCCTTATGCAATTGGTTATGGTCTCACAGAGTCAGCTCCTTTGCTGGCTGGAGCCGGTGTCCGTCAAACTAAGTTGCGCTCAACCGGATTTGCTGTTCCGGGTGTTGAACTGAAAATAAATAATCCCGATAAAAAGGGAGTTGGTGAGATTTGGGCAAAAGGTCCCAATGTGATGAAAGGGTATTATAAAAATCCGGAACTGACAAGCGAAGTTCTTACCTCAGATGGTTGGTTTCGTACCGGCGATCTGGGTAAGCTTGATTCCAGGAAAAGATTGTTCATTAAAGGACGGGTGAAGAGCACTATAATAGGAGCCAGCGGTGAAAATATATATCCGGAAGATATAGAGACTATTATAAATAGTTCTCAATATGTAGTGGAGTCGTTGGTTATTGAGGAAGATGGTTTTTTAGTCGCTAAAGTATTGGTCGATCTAGACGAGCTCGAAAAGAATATCGAGCATTTGAAATCTGTCTTTGAAGAGAAGAAAGAAAAAGGCCGTCAGGCCATTCGTGATTTAGATGAAAAATACCACAATGCCTGGGCTAAACACTTTACAAAAGAAGTTAATGGAAAATTGAACCGTGTTTCGCAGATAAAACGTATTGATATTATGGATGCTCCTTTTGAAAAGACAGCGTCACAGAAAATCAAACGTTTTTTGTATGAGAAACAGCATAAGAATAAAAAATAAAAGAATTGATTGCTGACTGTCAATCTGTTACTTTTTCATCGCTCTGTCAATACTTCGTTTATCTTCTTTTTCTTTCAAAGTCTGACGTTTATCGTAAGTTTTCTTCCCTTTTGCCAGTCCGATTTCCAGCTTTGCCAACCCTTTATCATTGATAAAAAGCTTAGTTGGAACTATCGTATTTCCGGTTTCTTTCGTTCCGCGAATTAGTTTGCTCAGTTCCCTTTTTGTTAGGAGCAGTTTCCTGTCCCGACGGACATCATGGTTGTTATAGGTTCCGAAAAAATAAGTGGCAATATGCATATTTTTTACCCACAGCTCTTCGTTGATAAAGGCGCAATAAGTATCGGACAATCCTGCTTTGCCATCCCGGATCGATTTTATTTCCGTGCCGTAAAGTTGTATCCCGGCCACAAACCGTTCAAGGATCTCATAGTCGAAACTTGCTTTTTTGTTTCTGATAAGTATGTTCGATTTTTTAAACATTGTATTTTATTTATTCGTTCGCAAAAGTAACTATATTTTTTCTTTTAGAGTTTATTTTGTCAAAAGTTTGAATCTTTGATCGAATCATTTTTCGAGGATGAGCTGATATCGATGGGAATGGAGGTAATCTGTAGTATATTTCTAAGTTTTTATGAAATATGATTTTTACTTTTAAAAATATAAGTATATTTGTTGCCTTGAAAAAATAGTTTAATTCTTTTTTTTTAAGAATAGAAAAAACTGTATAAGAACCTGTTTTATATATTTGAAAGAATGGATTCAGAAATTAAATTAACAATCACAGGGTTGGTTTATAATCAAACGGTTGTAGGAACCTATGGGCTGGTGTTGAGTGAAGAAAATGGAAACCGAAGGTTCTCTGTTATGATCGGAGAGCCGGAGGCTCAATCTATTGCTTTGAAAATGAATAATAAAAAATCGCCAAGGCCTTTAACACACGATCTGATTAATAGCATATTGAATGCTTTTGAGGCTATATTGCAAAAAGTAGTGATTTATGATATGATAAACGATGTGTTTTATTCGGAATTACATATAATGAAAGAGGATAATACCCCTGTTATTATAGATGCCAGGACTTCGGATGCCGTGGCTTTAGCTGTTCGATCGGAATGCCCGATATTTATTAAGTCCGAAATACTCGACATAGTTGGGACGGAAGTTGAACCGGTAGAACCGGAGGAAACCAAGACTGTTTTGCCTGAAAACGAAGAAGATCTAACGGATGAGGAGTTGGATCTACTCTCTGTGGATACGTTGGAAGAAATGCTTAATCTTGCTCTGAGTGGGGAAAAATACGAATTGGCTGTAACCATCAGGGATGCTATTAAACGCAAAAACAAGATTAAATAACAAACTAAAACATAAAACACTTATACAATAAATCTAATTATCATGGGATTAAAGTTTCGGCTAATTATTATGAACTTTCTCCAATATGCAATTTGGGGTGCATGGCTTATCTCGTTGGGTGCATATTTGGGCGGTAGTTTAAAATTCGAAGGATTTCAAATTGGTAGTTTTTTTGCAACCATGGGAATCGCTTCTTTATTTATGCCCGGAATTGTAGGAATTATTGCTGACCGTTGGATCCCGGCTCAAAAATTATTAGGCATTTGCCACTTCATTGCAGCAACATTCCTTGTACTTGCTGCACCCCACGCTGACTATAATACATTATATCCTTTGATCTTATGTAGTGTCATGTTTTATATGCCAACGATAGCTTTATCGAATTCGGTTGCATATAATGCATTGACAACCGGAGGCTTTGATATTGTAAAGAGCTTCCCTCCAATTCGGGTATGGGGGACTGTTGGGTTTATTTGTTCAATGATATTAGTCGATTTAATGGGCTATGCGCATACATCGTATCAATTATATATGTCAGCAGCGTTAGGGTTTGTCTTGAGTATCTATTCATTTACCTTACCAAATTGTAAAGTCAGTAAAAATGTTGAAAAGAGATCCTGGGTCGATCACATGGGCTTACGGGCTTTTACGCTTTTCAAGCAGAAGAAGATGGCTATTTTCTTTATCTTTTCCATGATGCTGGGTATGTCGCTTCAGATTACAAACGCTTTTGGAAATGATTATCTGACGAACTTTTTCGGTAAAAACTTTCTCTATAAGGGCACATTTGGAGTGGAACATGCTAATATATTAATATCACTTTCGCAAGCATCCGAGACCTTGTGTATCCTTCTTATTCCATTTTTCTTGCGGAAATTTGGTATTAAAAAGGTGATGTTAATCAGTATGGTTGCCTGGGTGTTGCGCTTTGCTTTGCTTGGTGCCGGCAATCCCGGGAGTGGAGTCTGGATGCTGGTGCTTTCGATGATCGTCTATGGCGTGGCTTTTGATTTCTTTAATATCTCAGGTTCTCTCTTTGTGGAAAATGAGACCGATTCTTCAATCCGTTCCAGTGCACAAGGCGTTTTTATGATCATGACAAACGGCTTTGGTGCTTTTTTCGGTTCGTATATTGCCGGCTGGATTGTAGATGTAGCTGGTTGGCCTGACTCCTGGTTTATTTTTGCCGGCTATTCTTTGGTCGTTGCAATTGTATTTGCCTTGATATTCAAATACAAACATGACCCGGCACAATTAAGAAAAATTACAAATTGATTTATAGCAAAAAAGCGGAAGGTATCAACTCTTCCGCTTTTTTTGTTTATGACTCGAACATCCATCAACACGAACTAAAAGGGTACTTCATCATTTCGCCCGGTTCCCGACAATGGGTTTTGAGGCGTCAGGATAGCATTATCGCCATAGAAATTAGCTCCCCCTTCATTCATTTTCGATGAAATAACCTGATACCCGGAATTGAATGGATTGTCGTCTTTATCCCGGTCGTCTTTATTCATGAATTTGGCGAATGTATTTTTAAATTTCAATTGAACATCACCGGTTGCACCATTACGGTGTTTGGCAATGATAATCTCAGCAATTCCGATTAACGAATTTCCTTCAGCATCTTCTGTTAGATGATAATATTCCGGACGGTGGATAAAACATACCATATCGGCATCCTGTTCAATAGCTCCCGATTCGCGTAAGTCGGATAGTTGCGGACGCTTGCCTTCCAACCCCGAACGGCCTTCAACCCCACGATTCAACTGGGAAAGGGCAATGATCGGAATATCCAACTCCTTTGCCAGCCCTTTCAATGAGCGGGAAATAATCCTTACTTCCTGTTCCCGGCTTCCGAAGGTCATCCCTCTGGCATTCATCAACTGTAAATAGTCAATAATCAAAAATTGCACTTTATGTTCTTTAACCAATCTCCGTGCTTTACTACGAAGTTCAAAAACCGACAAACTGGGGGTGTCATCGACATAAATGGGGTCATCAATCAGTTCCTTGATGTCTTTGTCCAGCTTATTCCATTCTTCCTTATCCAATTG
>JAUZOM010000105.1 GCA_030706465.1 Bacteroidota bacterium
ATGACCTAACAATCCTATCGCCGGTTTTATTTTTCAACCCTTTTCTACCCAATTTGTCCTGATACAAATGTAATGGACAGTATCCAACCAATACAAAGTGACAGGAATGTTCTCATGTAATTCTCCTTCATTTTTATTATTTTACCAGATTCAATCAGGATTTACAGAATTGTAGAATTTTCAAGATTAAAATGAGGATTCAATATTAATCTATATATGAATATCCATTTTGCTACCGTTTATTTTCTACTAGGTACGATAGCGGCCGACCTTGTCCGGTGAGCCAAAAAACTCTCGTTAGATCAGGTTTCTTGTCTCTCCAAAAGTTATACCTTACAACCAAAGTTGCAAAACCATCAATCTTTTTTTCAATATATCGTCTAAAAACAGTATTCCAGACCCAATGATACAGCTAATGAGTTACCATGTGGATTTCTCAGGTTATTATCAGACGGTTGATGGGTTTTACTCGATGCAAATGAATATTGCACGTCACTGTATTTCAATCCAGTATGTACTTTCAATTTTTTACCAACCTTAGTTTCTATAAAAAAAAGAATATGATACCCTAGAGCATTGTTATAATTCCATACATCATTGAAACCATTCACCATTTTCTCAGAATAGTAATAAGTAAGGGTTGGATTGAAATAATAGTCCAAACCTAAACCAAGTTTAAATTTTTGTGCTATTTTTAAATCTACAGGTATTACAAAGTAGGGACTTACTGATAACATTCCAGTATTAAAATCGACTGTACTATTTTTATCATCTAAAAATATTGAACCAAAACGGTCTTGTAATTCGATTAAGTATCCGTAATTCTCGGTTAATTCGTGACTATAACTTAAACCAATTGCACCTTCTCCCCCAAAACTAAGCCTCCCTTCTGCACCATCTGTTGTTTTTAAAACTCCTACCTTATTGAACCCAGTTACAGGTTCTAATACTAACCCGATAGCATCTTGATAAATCATGTTAGATCCGACTGTATGTTTGTAATGAGTTCTCTTCATCTGTTTAATTTCATTCTTAGCGGTGATGCTGTCAACAGAATTTATGGTTATTGGTTTGGTTGGTAAATTCAAATTCCTGTAGATTTTAAAATAGTAGGTGCTGCCTTTAGAGCATTCTACGATTTGGGTAGCAGGATTCTCAGTATTTACCCGAAGTCTGAAACGACCTTCTGGCATGAAGAATTCTTCGAAATGGTTATTTGTCAAATTAGCCGTAAGATTGTCATCTGTAAATATCTTATATCCTTCTTCCGTTTTTTCTCTGATGTTTTCAATTCGATAAACCACAATTTTGGCATATCTGGTTTGAGCATTTACACTGGCAATACTCAGAATAGTGAAGAAAATTAAATACATTTTTTTTAAACTCATAATTTTATTAACGTGTACTTTTTAAGATTAAAAGACTTTTTCATATACTTGCATAGTTCCTATGTTTGTAATTTGAATTAGCAAATGATTCTAAACTAGGATGAAAGAGGTGAATTTAATGATATTTTGCTTTCAAATTGGCTACATTATGTATCATTCAGAATATGTTGTTGTAATTATAAATAGTATTGATTACTTACTATACCATGGACTATCTATTTGATGTTGTAGAATGCAAACTTTCGGTTTTATCGGACAATTCTTTTTTGACACCAGAAAACACTTAGATAAATCGATCATTGATTTGCATCTTATTTCAGGTACAAAAACATTGACCACAAGAATCGGTTGTCCTTTTCTATCCTTATATAAGGCATAGTCCATACTTATGTCGCACGCAACAAAATTACCATAATACAATTCAATTGCATTGTATTTTTCTAGATCGATTGCCTCGTTTAGAATTATGTATGAGGAGACATTCTTCCCCTCTTGTTTAAAGCAGTTATCAAACCAAATAAATAAATTAGAATTTGTATTATAAGGATCCCTACATTTAGGGTTTATACTTTTAAAATCAATAGGTATAACAGGTATCCTTTTCCAACCTGTGGTATCAACTTTACATACGGGTGTTTGGGCATTTACCCCCAATGTGCTGAACAATACAAGAAAGAAAATCATTTTTTTTGTTTTCATTTTTTTGTTTAGTATTTTATTATCATTGATTCTCTATTTGATGCCGCAAAATGCAGACTCTGGGTCTATTAGGACAATCCTCTTTTAATACCAAAAAATATGCATAAACATCTGAAAATGCCTTGCACCTAAATTCAGGAACAAATAAATTGACAATTAAAATAGCCTGTCCACTTGTATCTTTGTACAATCTATAATTCAGTTTCATATCGCAAGCATAAAAGCCATAGATAATTTCAATAAAATTATACTTTGTTAAGTCCAACATGTTTTTTTGTATTGATTCATAATAACTTTTCTGATCTTTTACACATGTATCAAACCAAATTCTCATATCCGAATTTGTATTATAAGTACTTCTACATCCCATATATATATATATATATATATATATATTTATCCACTGGAATAGTAGATATCCTTTTCCAACCTGTTGTATCAACTTTACATACGGGTATTTGGGCATTTATTCCCAATGTATTGAATAGCACAAAAAAGAAAATCAGTTTGTTAGTTTTCATTTTCTAGTGACTTAAATTGTTATTTTTCCAGTTCACTTACTTTGTTCTGTAACTCTCCTATAGTTTTATTTTGCTCTATCATCAATAATGTAAGTTTTTCTACCTTTTTAAGCCGGAGTACATTCATTTTAGCAATATTAATTCCATTTTCTTTTACATCAATAGTAGTGGGCATTCCCCGATAGCGCAAGTTACACTTCGCTAAACTTGTATTGAAAACCTGTACGGTTTGTAACCGGACATCTCAACAGAATTTTAGATTGGCCAATCCATTTTCCCCGCCAAAGTGAATAGCAGACTCTCTGGATAATTCTCCCTACTGACACCGATTTGCAATCCGTGCCAACGGGGAAAATAGAGAGTAAAATGACACAAGTACAGACCTACGCCTGCGAGGTTATATATTTAAAATTGTTAGTAGTCAAATAATTCAGGGACACTTTCATTTGGATAGTTGTTTACTATACAATCTTACCTCCAACCTTAAAAACTTCAACATCAACAATAAATGCTTCAACGGAAATGAATTCTGTTGTGTCAATTACGAATGATAGTTTTTTTTCAGACATACTATTTTGCATTTGAGGTTCTAATCATTCTTTTACTTGTTGTTACTAACGTTTTTATTTTAATACACTTGCTCATAACTCGCCCAAGGCTATGGGCATTTGTCCGCCAGTTGGCGGAGGGGGCGTTCAGTGTTGCCAATAGACAAAGTGAATGCGGGAGCAAAACTACCGGAATGGACATTACCTGCTAATGAACAAAAGCGTGTGTCAGGTGCCAGGTATTTGATTTATTCTTCGTATTTTCTTTTTAATTATCAATCCAATAAGTACTGTCAACCAAAACAAAATAGTATACGGAATAAACATGACTTTTAATAATACATAGTCATTAAGGAAGAGTATTTCATTCCAGAAAAACAGAATCCAATTTTTATAACAATAGTTTTCTTTAATGTAGTATACGGCACTCATAGGAACTTCTATAATTTTCCCTTTTTTGTCAACTACAATGTATGCAGGGAAATGCTTGATGTTGAATAAATCATGAAGATATTTACTTTTGTCTGGTAATAATTTTGAATCCAGAGCATAAAACTTCCAATTGTTCACTGTTTTAGTAAAAAAGGGGAATTTGGCCTTTTCCAATAATCCGCATCGTCAATTGAAATACTAAAAACTGATATTTCTTTTTCTTTTCCTTTTAAAAGCGAATTAAATTGTCTCATTTCGCTTACGCATGGAGCACAACCCACAAACCAAAAGTCAATTATCGTAACCTTACTGTCGAAATTCAACATTACTTTATTCCTGAGCGTATCAACGACATAGTTTAGTTCTAGTTTCTTATTGATATTTTGATTCAGGTATCTGTCATTTATCTTTACAAGTCCATAAATAATAGTCGAAGAGGCTACTGCTATAGGTAAGAATAATAAAATCCAATAAATAAAGAGTCTAAATATCTTTTTCAATATGAGTAGTTTTTTTCTGTTTATAATGTTCTGTCATGCAGAAGTTTTTTCCATTTTTTACACTTGTACCTAACAATCTATTTCGTCACCTTGGTGACCTTATAAATTTTTGCTTTTTTATATTATTATCTGTCTATTAATAAACCTGCCTCCTGGATAACTGCCGGGAATGGTTACAACCTCCTGCGGGGCAGAATTCGTTAGCAAGCAGAGCAGGTACGTTTTAAATAACCTGTGAATCAGGCAATTAAAGTCTTGCAAAAGTCCGGTTATTCCATATCGCCTTCAAAGATATATAACTTTTTTTAAACTAATAACCATTAATGGATATTAAATAGAGGATTTTTTTTCAAGATTTTATACCGGACTGCCATCCCTGCCTAAAACCACCGGCAGCAGGGGCAGTCTCCGGTTCTTTTTCTGTATTCTTCGTTTACTTCTTGTTTAGGCATATTCGCAACTAAGTCATAGATATTACTTAGATGTTACTTAGATATTACTTAGATGTTACTTAGATGTTATATATCATTAATAGCTTATGATATCTATAAGACATCCTAGAATCAACTGAATAAGAATCGAATTGAAATAAAAAACAGAGAGCGAATAGAGAGCGAAGCAAACGGGAAAAGGAGATGATTTAAACGGGACAATGGACAGCCCGATCCAACCAGCACTCAGCTCAGATCTTCGGGTAAAAAACTCCTGAATAATAGCGTCCATCTCAATTATTTGTGGTATATTTGTATGTTTTTTCAGACATATTCCGGTCCGTTGGAAGGAAATGACTGGTAAATAACAAATAACTGTAAACAAACAACTTAAAATAAAAATGAGCGAAGTAGAAACAGCAAGAGAGACTGCAAGTGCCAATTACGGCGCCAGCAGCATTCAAGTGCTTGAAGGATTGGAAGCAGTGCGCAAGCGCCCTGCCATGTATATAGGTGATATTGGCATTAAAGGATTACACCATTTGGTATACGAAGTGGTGGATAACTCCATCGACGAAGCAATGGCCGGCCATTGTAACAACATTCAGGTTTTTATTAACGAAAATAATTCGATAACGGTTATTGATAACGGTCGTGGAATTCCGGTTGACATGCATGAAAAAGAAGGCAAATCGGCATTGGAAGTCGTTATGACCGTGCTTCATGCCGGGGGTAAATTCGACCACGGGAGTTACAAGGTTTCCGGTGGTTTGCATGGCGTCGGCGTTTCGTGTGTGAATGCGCTTTCTACTTTTGTCCGCGTGGAGGTTTCCCGAAACGGGAAACTGTACATGCAGGAATATGAATGCGGGACACCGAAATTTCCGGTAAAGGAAATCGGGACTTCCACTACTAACGGGACACTGACCACTTTCCTGCCCGACAGCAGCATATTTATCGAATCCGTTTACAAATGGGATATCCTGGCAAACCGGTTGCGGGAACTGTCTTACCTGAATGCCGGAATTACCCTTTCACTGACCGATAAACGGCAGGTAAATGAAGATGGGACCTTCCGCATGGAAGTATTCCACTCGAACGAGGGATTGAAAGAATTTGTAGAATACATTGATGAAGCACGCGAGCCGCTGATTGAAAACGTTATTCACATTTCGACCGAGAAAAACGGGATACCGGTAGAGATTGCCATGACTTACAATACTTCGTATAACGAAAACGTACACTCGTACGTAAACAATATTAACACCATTGAAGGTGGAACCCACCTGGCAGGTTTCCGGCGCGGCCTAACCCGTACCTTGAAGAAATATGCCGAGGACAGCAAAATGCTCGAGAAACTGAAAATTGAAATTGCCGGCGATGACTTCCGGGAAGGATTGACTGCCGTTATTTCCATTAAGGTACAGGAGCCACAGTTTGAAGGCCAGACAAAGACCAAACTCGGTAACAACGAAGTAATGGGTTCGGTGGATATGGCCGTAGGGGAAGCTCTGGGAAATTACCTGGAAGAAAATCCGAAAGCAGCCCGCATGATTGTTGAGAAAGTAATTCTTGCCGCTACAGCCCGTTACGCTGCCCGTAAGGCCCGCGAAATGGTACAACGCAAATCACCGCTTTCGGGAGGTGGATTACCCGGTAAACTGGCCGATTGTGCCGATAAAGATCCGGAGAAATGCGAATTATTCCTGGTCGAAGGGGATTCGGCGGGAGGAACAGCCAAACAAGGCCGCAGTCGCCAATTCCAGGCTATTTTACCCTTGCGTGGTAAAATATTGAACGTGGAGAAAGCCATGTCGCATAAAGTACTCGAAAGTGAAGAAATACGCAATATATATACTGCTTTAGGCGTTACTATAGGAACGGAAGATGACAGCAAAGAGTTGAACATAAAAAAACTCCGCTATCACAAAATCATTATCATGACCGATGCCGACGTGGATGGTAGCCACATTGCCACCCTGATTATGACTTTCTTCTTCCGTCACATGAAAGAATTGATCGAACAGGGTTATTTATATATCGCGACTCCCCCACTCTACTTATGCAAAAAAGGGAAAGTGGAAGAGTATTGCTGGACCGATGTTCAACGCCAGGTTTTCATAGAGAAATACGGCGGTGGACAAGAAGGCGGTATCCACACCCAACGTTACAAAGGTTTGGGTGAAATGAACGAGACACAATTGTGGGATACCACCATGAATCCGGAACACCGTACGTTACGCCAGGTAAACATTGAAAATGCAGCCGAAGCCGATCACGTATTCTCCATGTTAATGGGCGATGATGTAGCACCCCGGCGCCAGTTCATTGAACAAAATGCAACTTACGCAAAGATTGATGCTTAAAAAAATGTCTGAAGTCAAAGGTCAAAGGTCTAAAGTCTAAAGTCTAGTGTCTTATGACCTTTGACTTTAGACTTTAGACCTCAGACTTTAAAAAAATGAACATAGCCGTATTCTGCTCTTCGAGTAATCACATTGCCGACCATTACAAGCAATCCGCCTATCAACTCGGTGAATTAATCGCCGGGAGCGGAAATAAGTTGGTGTATGGGGGAGCAACCGGTGGGTTGATGGATGCCGTGGCTGAAGGAGCACGAAGCAAGAACGGCAAAGTGATTGGAGTCATCGCACAGGCTATTATTAAAATGAACCGCAAGAGTTCCCTGCCTACCGAACTTCTTTTAACAGAGACCCTGAGTGAAAGGAAAGCACAGCTAAAAGCTATCAGTGACTTATTTGTCGTACTTCCGGGAAGCTACGGGACACTCGACGAAATGCTGGATGTTATTGCTTCGGGAGTTGTAGGGGAACATAAAAAGCCATTGATTATTATCAACCAGGATGGTTTTTATGCGCAATTCATCAACCAGATAGACTTTATGCGCAATGAATTATTCATTCCCCAGGAAGAAAAATACAAACCGCTTATTGTTCGGGACATTTATCAGTGCATGGAATTAATTAATTTGTCAACTAAAAACTCATAATTTAATGACATTATGAATCTTTTTTGGAAAAAAAATTTTGGAGGAATCACTCGTACAGCAAAACTTGAAAGAGATGAAGCTGATCTTATAAAAGCAATGCGCCGTTACGCCGAAGTGGAGAAGTCGGTTGAACTGGCTGATTATAAAAAACTATACCATGTTGTAAAGTCTGCCGGTTTCCAGGAGAATAAAAAGATTCTTAAAAACAGGAAGTATAAGGACACTGAAGAATACAGGACAGCCCGGAAGCATAAGAAACTTCAAAACAACCCGGATATTAAGCTTTACTATCAGGTACTTGAATCTGACAAACTAAAACAATACCTAACTTTCAAGACAACTCCTGATTATGAACTTTTGGGAGACAAGAAAAAGGTGAATACCTCGGAGACGCTCAAGAAATATAAACAATTCGAGCATTCCAAAGAATATAAAACCTATATCCGGTTCCATAAATCCTATATCATAACGGAGTTCGAGCAGTTAAAGCTCAAGGTTGAGTCGACAGATTTTAAAAAGGCCAATGAGTTTTGGGCCAACGAAGACCGGTGGCACAGCACCCCCGAGTATGAACAGCAACAGCGCTTTTACGAGCTTAGGAAGAATCCGGACATCATTTTCTTTGAAAATGAAAAGCCGGAACGATTCGAGAAATATCGTGCCTTAAAGCTCTCTTTTCAGGATGAATTTGAATGGAACACGTTGGATAAATCGCACTGGAATTTTGGCTTCCATTACAAGAGCGACCAGCTCTACGGAAACCATTCCTTTAGCAACGAAAAACAAGCAAACCACTCCGGGAAAAATGTTTCGGTGGTTGATGGAATTTTAAAGCTTGCCACGAAACATGAGAAAGTAACTGCCCGGGCCTGGGACTCTACCCAAGGGTTCATAGACAAGGAATTCAGTTATACTTCGGATGTTCTCCAGACGGCCGATACATTTACCCAAAAAGGTGGTGTTTTCCGGGCAAAACTCCGTTGTTCCGGCGACATACAACATGCATTCTGGCTAGGATCTGACAGCAAATTACCACACATCAACATCTTCCATTTTAATGGGAAATCAATAACCCTGGGAAATGCAAACAAAGATCTGATTGATGGTATAAAGATTAAAGGCATCAATGCCTGCCAATTTTATATCTACTCGTTAATCTGGTCGGAGAAGGAATTAATCTGGATGATCAATGACCTGGAAGTTTATCGCACTGCAAGCAATATTCCTACCACTTCGATGTATCTTGCCTTCAACTCCTTTATTTCCCAGAAACAGAAAGGCAGTACGGGAAATCTTGAGATCGATTGGGTCAGGGTGTATACAAACGCATGATTTAACGGGAGTTCGACCCCAAAAACACAGGTGTTTTGTAGTTTTATTGATTAAAATAAGGGAATATGATTTTAAAAGCCTTATTCCGATTCTCTGCTAAGGTCAATATTCAGGAGAATAAGACCTTAACCACAATAGAAGGATACAACACCATCAAACAGATCTTATTCTGTCTTATTGTTTAATAACTGATTGAAGTTGCTCTTACGTCGGGCTTACATTCATTTAATACCATCCAGAGGATGATTGATACGTACAAAATAAATGTTCTCAACCGCTTTGATATTGGCGGAAACAACCGGTTTGTTTTGATTGCCGGTCCATGTGCCATTGAGACGGAAGAAATGACGATGGAAGTGGCAAGTACCCTGAAAGAGATCTGTGAAGAGTTGGATATTCATCTGATTTTCAAGTCGTCATTCGATAAAGCCAACCGTTCTTCGGTTAAATCACCCCGGGGAGTGGGTTTAGAGCGTGGTTTGCAGATACTGCAGCGCGTCAAGACCGAACTAAACCTCCCGATTGTGACCGATGTTCATGAAACCTGGCAATGTGCTGAAGTGGCCAAAGTAGCCGATATGCTTCAGATTCCGGCGTTTCTTTCCCGTCAGACAGACTTATTGGTAGCAGCAGCCAGGACCGGTAAAATTGTCAATGTAAAAAAGGGGCAATTTATGGCGCCCTGGGATATGAAAAATGTAATTGACAAATTACAAGATTCAGGCAATGAAAATATATTACTTTGCGAACGGGGCTCTTGCTTTGGATACAACAACCTGGTGGTTGACATGACCGGACTGGTAGAAATGAGAAGCTATGGTTTCCCGGTTGTTTTTGATGCGACCCATTCTGTACAAAAACCGGGGGGACAAGGCACCTCAACGGGTGGCAACCGGGAGATGGTTCCTTACTTAATGCGTGCCGCCCTGGCAGTAGGTGTTGATGCCCTGTTTGCCGAAGTGCATCCCGATCCCGATCACGCCTTCTCCGACGGGCCCAATCAGCTGTACTTATCCGGCATAAAAGAAATTTTGCAACAAGCCATTGCCATTGATAATATCACAAAAGGCATCCCCAACGAATCGGGAGTCCGGAACCGGGAGCCAAGGATGCAAGACACAAACACCAAAACAAAAAACATAAAGCTTTTGCTGACTGATGTAGATGGAGTTTTAACCGATTCGGGCATGTATTATTCCGAAACAGGTGATGAATTGAAAAAATTCAATGCCCACGACGGAATGGGACTACAACTTATACGTCAAAAAGGAATTAAAACCGGGATTATCACTTCGGAGAATACGAAATTAGTCGAACGTCGGTTCCGGAAATTAAAGCTGGATTATTTATACCAGGGGAAACGGGAAGGTGGAAAGTTGGCTGCAGTAAAAGAAATCTGTGAGAAAGAAGGAATCACCCTGAAGGAGGTTGCTTATATCGGAGATGATGTGAATTGCTTTGAATTGCTTTCATCGGTTGGTGTAGCGGCATGTCCTGCAGATGCGCTGGATACGATAAAGAATATTCCCGGCATCATCCAGATGAAGAGAAAAGGCGGCGAAGGTTGCGTCCGGGAATTTGCAGAATTAATTATGAATCAATATTGCTGAAAGAAAAATGGATTTTATACAAAGGAGTAAAGAAATATTCACCCAGGAAATTACAGAACTACAAAAACTGTCCGAAAAGATAGGACCGGAAATAAACGAAGTTGTCGAATTGATTTACACCTCAAAGGGTAAACTGGTCATTTTGGGCATTGGAAAAACCGGCATTATCGGTCATAAAATTTCCTCATCACTTTCTTCAACAGGGACTCCTTCGATCTTTATCAATGCGGCCGAAGCTATGCATGGCGATTTAGGCATGATAAACAAAAACGATATTGCTATGCTGATTTCGAATAGCGGGAGCTCTTCCGAAATTTTAAACATAGTAGCTCCACTCAAAAAAATAGGTTGTTCGATCATTGCCATGACCGGCAACCCGAAATCGGCCCTTGCCCGGGAGGTCTCATTGGTGTTGAATATCGGAGTGTCTAAAGAAGCCTGTCCGTTGGGGCTCGCTCCCACCACCTCAACTACCGCCACCCTGGTAATGGGAGACGCATTGACTATTTGTTTAATGGAAAGACGTGGCTTTAAGGCTGAAAATTACGCACTTTATCATCCGGGTGGTGCCCTGGGCCGCCGGCTGATTTCACGCGTAAAAGATGAAATGTTTACGGATATCCCGAAAGTTTACGAGAAAACTCTCTTCAAAGACATTATCTACGAGGTAAGCAACAAACGTCTGGGAATGACGGTAGTATACAATGACAAGGAGCAAGCGACCGGAATTATCACCGATGGGGATATCCGCCGGGCCATTCAACGCTTTGATGAGCTGAAACAACTGACTGCTGCCGATTTTATGACACACGGTTTTAAACGGATTGCACAAGATGAATTGCTGACGGAAGCTCTTGAGATGATGGATCTGAATAAAATTACTACGTTACCCGTACTGGATGAAACGAATCAGATTGTCGGCGTTCTATCCATTCATAATATTATTGATTTTAGGTAGATCGATTTTAGTATCCGTAGAACAAGATAGAGAATTCCTCAAAGCCAGTTAGCTAACCAATTTTACAACAAGTCAACTTACCCACTTGAGATTTAAGAAAATATATATTGAGATAACGAATAGCTGCAATTTCGATTGCAGCTTTTGTTTTAAAACAACACGGGCAACCAAGTATATGTCAGTGCCTGAATTTCGTTTGATTGTTGAAAAGATTCGTCCTTTTACCAATTATATTTATCTGCACGTGTTGGGAGAACCGTTATTGCATCCTCAATTGGACGAGCTATTGAGGATAGCCGAATCAACCGGATTGAATATTAATATCACTACAAACGGCGGGTTACTGAAACAAAAGAAAGAGATTCTTCTGAAACATTCAATCCGTCAAATCAATATTTCATTGCACGACGCCGAAGAAAATATAGATGCTGAAAATTGGGAAAAATATCTAGATTCTACATTTGACTTTGCTTCCCAGGCGGCTGAAAAAACCTATATCTGCCTGCGGTTATGGAACACCAGCAATGAGACAAGTGCTCGTTTCAACCGACTATGTCTCGAAAAAATCGCTTCCAGTTTCAGTCTATCCCCTGAAATATTAAAGGGAAACACCAATGGAAACGGGATTAAACTGGGGAACCATATTTTCCTTCAACGTGCCCCCCGTTTTGAATGGCCCGACGAAAACAGGCACCAAACGCAAACGCTAAAAACCTGCTATGCTCTCCGCGATCACATTGCCATCTTAGCTGATGGGCAAGTTGTACCCTGTTGCCTGGATGCGGATGCCAATATGAAATTAGGGAATATTTTTACTGACCAGCTGACCGATATATTGGAGACCAATAAAGCAAAAGAAATAAAAAGAGGATTCGAACAACGTAAAGTTATTGAACCGCTTTGCGCTACCTGTGGATTTTCAGTCTCAGCGCCTGATAAGTCTTACGAATAAAGTCCTAAAAACCAACTTGTGTTGCTTTGATTCTAATTTTTCAATGAAAGAAATAATTGTATATACTTTAAACATTAACGGCACATTAGGATGTTTTCCCGAATGTGTTGCCATTGAGATTGACGACAAAAATGAACTATCAATCAATTTTGTAAGAATCAGTCATCAAAACATCCTACGCTATAAGGAGCTGATTGATGCTAATGATGAGAAACTGATCAATTGTTGCTTTCAACTGGAAAAAGAAACGATTCTATCAAAAATAAAAGACAAAGAGATACGCTCGTGGGACAGTTTTCTAAAAAAATATTTTGACGGAAAGAATAATAATCCGGATATCCACTACATACGGGATTACATTACCGATTACCTGAACCAGTATCAAAACCTCTTTTTTGAACTAATCGGCCAAAAGAAGATCTATCTGCCACAGGGCAAATTTCCCTTTTCCTGGAAACCACTGCATGTCGAACTGAATATTCCGGAAGTCTTCTATTGTTTTGATAAAAGGCAGGACGGGATGTATTATTCGTTAGATATCCGTTGCGATAATCGTCCGTTTAGCATAAAAGACTCCACTTTAATATCCCGGAAAACGGCGCGTATCCTTCAGGGAAGTAAAATTTACGAATTTGATACGGAGATAGAAGGAGCTAAGTTAGTGCCATTCCTGACAAGAGATTTTGTTCATATTCCCCCGCCAAACATCAAAGAATATCTTCAAAAAATTGTCATTCCATTAGTTGCATCCAATCGTGTTGCCGCAAACGGATTTGACATATTGACCATCAACGAATTGACGAGAACGGTGCTTCGAGTTAAAGAGAACAGAAGTGCCACCCAGTTTTCTCTCTTTGAAGATATCACAAAAGAGGATACACCGGCCAATATAGTTTTCGAACTGCTCTATGAATACCAGGATTTCCTTTTCTGGGCGGGTAAAACCGGAGCGACCAACAGGTTGGATATGAATGATAATTCCATTGTCATTTGCCACGTGGAACGCGATATTGACCTGGAAAACCATTTTATCAATGAGCTCAATCAAACAGGTATAGATTTGAACGGGAAGGTTCAAAAAATGCCCTATCTCAAAGGAGTGGACTGGTTAAACGAGCATTTCAAACAAATAGAAATGCTGGGTATCGAAATTCGATTCGACAAGAAATCAACGAACAGTCAAAAGATATTCGTCGGGGAACGGAATATCTCTGTTGAAATAGAAGAAGGCCGTGATTGGTTTGACATTAAAGGGAAAGTGCAGTTCGGTGAATTTGAAGTTCCTTTCTTGCAGGTCTTATATTATATCAAACAGAACAAGCCGCAAATTTTGCTACCGAACGGAGAATATGCCCAAATTCCTCAGGCATGGTTCGATGAATATCAGTCATTGACCGATTTCTGTAAGTTCGAAGTAGGGAAAGCAACTATTTCCAAACAATTTTGCGTTCTGACAAACGAACTCAAACGCATCGGGAAGGTCAAACTTACCGTAAAAGAGAATATGCGCAGATTGATTGAAAACCAATTAGACATTCAGTACAATTTGCCTGAAAATTTTAAAGGCCAACTCAGGTATTATCAACAGGAAGGTTACAATTGGCTGCGGTTGCTCGATGAATTGGGACTGGGTGGTTGTCTGGCCGATGACATGGGCCTCGGAAAAACAATCCAGACATTGTGCTTACTTCAATGGATGAAAGAACAAAACCGGGGGACATCGTTATTGGTTGTTCCTACAAGTCTGGTATATAACTGGCAACAGGAGGCTACAACCTTCTCACCCGAATTACAGGTTTATATCCATACCGGAAGCAACCGAACCAAAGATCCTGAAAGCTTTGGGCAGCCCGACCTGCTTATTACCAGCTATGCTATTTTGAGACGGGATAAAGAGCTTTTTCATGATTTGCATTTCAACTACGCCATCTTAGATGAAGCACAAGCCATTAAAAACACGCGTTCCGATATTGCAAAAATATGCCTGGAGCTGAATGCAAGACGATTTCTGACTCTCACCGGGACACCGATCGAAAACACATTAAGCGATTTATGGTCGCAAATGCACTTTGTCAATCGAAATATGTTGGGCACCGTTAATCACTTTAATAGAATGTGCAAACAACCAGACAAGCTGGAATTATACCGCCAATTGATAAAGCCATTTTTACTCAGGAGGCAAAAAAGTTCAGTATTAAAAGACTTACCCGAAAAGTCGATTATTGTTCAAAAGTGCGACATGAATGAATCGCAGCAGGAGTTTTACCGCCAGACTCGGAATAATTACCGCGATAGATTCATGGATGAGATGGATAAAGAAGACAAAGTCAGTACAATTCTGTTACTCGAAGGCTTGCTTCGTTTGAGACAAACAGCAAACCATCCGGTCCTGGTGGATGATAAATACTCCGAATCATCCGGGAAATTCGAAACTGTATGCCAAAT
>JAUZOM010000106.1 GCA_030706465.1 Bacteroidota bacterium
GACTTAGGCCAGGTCAGGAATCGCGCCTGGTCCGTGGGGGTCCCCGGGGGGTGGCGTGGGGGTCCCGCGGCAGGGCACCCCCCGCCAACCCCCTCGAAACTGCCTTTGAAATGTCTCTATACCTAGCATAAGCCCCGAGTGAGGTAAGAGGATACTACCTTGGGATGACGGACAAAAGATGAAACAAAATCAGAAAATGAGTTGGAATCCGGGTAAGGATCGACTTCAACACCCCTCCAACTTCGTCAGATAGCCGGGTGCCGGATCAATAGTCGACAGGGAGTGTCCGGGTATATAAAACAAGGCATTCGGTTATTCCATCCACTTAGTTCTAAGTTATTGAACGATAATTAGTTTATACAATTTTTAAAAGATATTTCTAGCGAAATAGGGTACCTAACAGGTTTTAAAAACCTGTTAGGTATGTCTTGAATAATATAAACTGATTCCCGTAATGTACTTATATTAAGTTATAAATACCTATTTTTGTGTTGTATTCGGGTAGTGGACAGGTGAAAAAGATAAAACGGAGAGGATGTTCCGATCAATTAAAACGAAACCCGTTGTATTAAACTAATTTAATAGACAACGGGTTCTATTTATTCCATAAATGAACAGCAGTTTTGAATAATTTTATTACTTTTGGCATGAGTTTGTTATCTGCCAATAAATACCATCGGTTAAATTTACAATCATAAGCCTGAAAACACTTATTTCTGATGTTTCCTCCGGGTGAAAAATAGCCTCATAAAGCAGACCGATCAGTTGCTGCAGGATAACAATTGATCAAAACGTTATTTTTATAATTAAGAGCCCCATGCTTCCCAGACTGAAACCATTTTTATACGGACTAGGTGTATTTGTAATTTATATCCTGCTTGTTCTGGCATTGAGGCAAGTAACCAACCATGTGCCTACCGACTACGAGTATTTTGGCCTGTTTTCGAAGAAGGATATTCTGTTGGGGCTGGTTCTTGCCATCATATTAACATTTACGCATATACAAAAAAAGAAACTGAAATAGTATCCGGTTGCAGACTTTTGCAAAAGCAAAATTTTATTTTTCAAATGGTTGAAACTATTCAATATATAATCCGTTTTTTATTGGGAGAAGATATCTCGGAGGATCTTCTTTCTCAGGTTGGTTATACCGCCGATCCGAATGAGTTTAACCGTTATAAACTCGTGATTGTACCTTCTTCCTTTTTTTCGGATGAACTATACGGCACTCCCAACTCAATTCCGGAACTACCCCTGCAAATCTGGGAAGAAGCACCGATTCTATTCGGAGAGCCTTTCGTTGAACAGGCAGGACAGACCAGGGTTTTACATGCCGACTTAATAGCCAGTGCCTATTTCTTATTAACCCGTTATGAAGAAATGGTCCGTCGTGACGTACGGGATATTCATGGGCGTTTCCCCGGGACAGAATCACTTCCTTACCGGGCCGGGTTTATCGATTCTCCGTTGGTAGAAGAATACGGCAAGTTACTACGGTTTCAACTCCGGGAAACCGGAATAGAAATCCCCGAGCCACCTAAACAAATCCGGAAAATTTACCTCACCCACGATGTAGACCAGCTATCGCATTACCGGAACTTCAGAGGCTTTATGGGGGGACTTTTGCGTGGAATCAGACGCACCAATGAAGGCAACGAGGCTATAAAAAGTTATTTCGGCGGATTACGGAATGATCCCTGGTACACCTTGCCCTGGCTGTTTAAGCTGGATAATTCAGTGCGCCAACTCTTGGGGAATGACCGTTGCGAACCGATCGTATTTATCAAAGTGAGCGGTGGCACCCGGAAAGAAGATAAACCGTTTATCACCCATCACGTACCTGATTTTCAATCGCTCTTAACACTTTGTAGGAAGAAAGAGATCACTTTCGGGCTCCATTCCAGTTACGAAGCAGGAATCCATCCGGAAAGAATTACCGATGAGAAAAAGCATCTTGAACGGGTATCGAAACGGAAAACGACCTATAACCGGCATCACTACCTGGGTACCCGTGAACCGGAAGATATGCAGGAGTTGATCAATGCAGGCATCACTGACGATTTCACCCTGGGATACGCCGATGTTGCCGGATTCCGTCTGGGAACCTGCCGCCCCGTGAAATGGATCAATCCCCGTACACGCCAACTCACCCCACTTACGTTACATCCGCTCACCATCATGGATGGCAGCCTGAGCGACAAGAGGTATATGTATCTGAATGCACACGAGGCTTACGAATACTGTATCCGGTTGATTAATATGGTGGGAAGCTGGAATGGCGAACTGGTCCTGCTTTGGCACAATACCTCGGTAGAAGATACGCCCCAGTCTTATCACCGCAAGCTGTACCTGGACATTATTAAATACCTGAAGACAAAGAAATTGACAAACGAGACCAATGAAGCGGATTAGTGGAATGTTTAATCTGTTAATTAGTCAATTGGTTGATTAGAGACAACAGGGAAACCGGCATATGCCTGATTCTGTTTCTTCAATAATAAAACACAGTTAATTCTACTTTATAAAAAAGATAAATCGTACCTTATAATTTCTTATCAACTAAAAATAAAGGCAGAACGGCAATCAATTATTTTAATTACTGATAAAATCCAAACCGGGGATTATCTCCGGCCAGTCTAATTGTCAAAAGGTAAGCTAAAATGCAATGGCATAAAGTGCCGTTTTAAGTTGTCTAATTTCAGTGTTTTAGTATTTTTGCTTATAAAAAAACTTATTGGAGCAGACTCCAGCAACAACAATATTTATCATGCAAAAAACAGCAATCGTTTGTGTAACGAATGACCTGAGCACCGACCAACGTGTACACAAAACCTGCATGACCCTGCAAAAATGCGGATACTGGGTAAAAGAAACCGGTCGGCTATTACCGGAAAGTACGCCGTTGGAACGGCCTTATTTTACCATTCGAAAAAAGTTATGGTTCCGGAAAGGGCCTCTGTTTTATGCTGAATTTAATATCCGTTTGTTCCTGTATTTAATGTTTGCAAAAGTTGACCTGATTGTTGCCAATGACCTGGATACCCTGCCTGCCGCTTATATGGCAGCCAAACTTCGGGGGAAAAGAATCATTTACGATACGCACGAGTATTATACTGAAACCCCTGAACTGGTAAACCGCAAACTGACACAAGCTATTTGGAAAAAGCTGGAAGATTATTTCTTCCCAAAACTAACCGACATTCTTACCGTGAATTGTTCCATAGCCAAACTTTACAGCGATAAGTACCACAAAACGGTTCACGTCAGCCGGAATATACCCCTCACATTTACCCCGGACCGATTAAAAACCCGTGAAGAGCTGGGATTGCCTGAAGATAAACACATTCTGATATTGCAAGGTACCGGAATTAATGTGGAACGCGGAGCGGAAGAAGCTGTGCTGGCTATGCAATACCTGCAAGATACAATCCTGTTAGTGGTTGGAAGTGGCGATGTATTTCCAGCCCTGCATAACATCATAAAAGCGAACAACTTGCAGGAAAAAGTGATTTTTAAACCTAAAATGCCATTCGCCGAACTGCGCCAATACACCATGAACAGCGACCTTGGGCTGGCCATTGACAAGGACACCAACCTGAATTACCATTTCTCATTGCCCAACAAACTGTTCGACTATATCCATTCGGGCATTCCCACCCTTTCATCCGGGTTAGTGGAGTTAAAACAAATTATCGACCGCTACGACATTGGCTATTATATTCAAAACCACGACCCGAAACATATTGCTTCAGTAATCGAAGATATTTTTGCCGATAAAAGCCGCTATGAAAAAATGAAGCAAAACACAATGAAGGCCAGAGAAGAATTGTGTTGGGAAAAAGAGGAGAAAGTTCTGATCGGAATAATAACCCAAAAATAATCAGTTATTGGTTCATATGTTTTTCTGTTATTTTGTACAAATAGACATAAAAGTTATTACTTTTGCAATTAGCAGCGTGTAATTAGTTTCTGAAACAAAAAAACTGATCTTACTTGGGATTAAACGGGAGTATTTCATCACTAATAATATGTTGGTTGACTAGCAATAGATTTTTCCCAGAAAAAAACCGTCCAACCCCATTTATGTTTTTGGCATAAAATTGCAAGTAGAGCAAGTAGTTTAGATAAAGAGACCTAATTGTAATTTTGGGGACTCAATGACTGATAATACCAGCTAATTTATATTCCTTTTAACTAATTCTATTCACACATGATTTCAATTCTTATTCCTACCTACAACTACAGTATCACTCGCCTGGTAACGGACTTGTACCAACAGGCATTGGACACGTACGTCGATTTTGAGATTATTGTGATGGAAGATGGTTCCACGCTTTTTGTGGAAGAAAACAATTCCGTGAATGATTTTGAGTTTTGCCGGCATATTGTATTGAAAGATAATTCCGGCCGGTCATCTGTACGAAACAAACTGGCCGACGAGGCAAAATACGATCATTTGTTGTTTCTGGATTGTGATGCCGAAGTTTGTTCATCAAATTTTGTAGCAAAATATGTGGCATTTTGCAAGGAAGAATGCATTGTAATTGGGGGAACCGCCTACGACCCGGATGAAAAAGATCCCCGTTACAGTTTGCGCCTGGCATACGGCCGGCAACGCGAAGCCTCATCAGCAATCGATCGAAGCAAGGAACATGCCTATCATAATTTTGCCACCTTTAATTTTTTGATTTCGAAATCACTCTTTGATAAAGTTCGTTTTGATGAAAGTATCCGTGGATACGGACATGAAGATACTCTTTTCGGCCATCAATTGCATGAATTAGGGTACCAGTTTATCCATATTGAAAACCCCATCATCCATAAAGGGTTGGACGATAACGCAACCTTCCTACGGAAAACAGAAGAAGGTGTCCTGAATTTATTCTTGTTGTATAAAACCCAACGTTATCCTTTCCTGATTCACGAGTCGAAATTACTAAACTCCTTTGTCAGAGTTTATAAAACAGGGATGACCCAGTTGTTCTCTACTGTATTTATCGTAGTGAAACCCTTTCTGCAATATAAACTCAGCAGTCCATCACCTTCCCTCCGCCTATACGATATTTATAAACTCCTTCTTCTTTGTGAGGCATCTGCTTCAAAATGACAAGTTGTCAGCGTCTATTTATTTTTAGCAAAAAAAACAGCTAAACATATGCCAGAACTGACATAAAAACTTATTGGCACAAAATCTGCAAGGCAAGATTACAACTATTGCTACCACAATAGCGTTTATATTTTTTAATCGAATCGATTCAAATTAATAAATCATTTTTAAATTTAGAAACATGAATATTAAACCATTAGCCGATCGCGTGCTGGTAAAACCAAGCGCTGCAGAAGAAAAAACAATCAGTGGAATCATTATTCCCGATTCAGCAAAAGAGAAACCCCTGAAAGGCGAAGTATTAGCCGTGGGGAAAGGAACCAAAGACGAAGAAATGGTAGTCGCTGTTGGCAATAAAGTATTGTACGGAAAATATGCAGGAACCGAACTGGAATGGGAAGGCGAAAAATACCTGATTATGAAACAATCGGATATCTTGGCTATTATTTAAGACCCCTAACCCCTAAAGGGGAATTAAACAGGTCTGGTGTCTTATCTTTTTTGATTAAAACTGTAATTTAATAACTTTGGTAACTCAGTTCCCCATTAGGGGTTAAGGGTTATATTAAAAAAAATATTATGTCTAAAGAAATTCTCTTCAATATTGATGCTCGCGACCAACTAAAAAAAGGGGTTGATGAGTTGGCAAATGCCGTAAAAGTAACGCTTGGCCCAAAGGGTCGTAATGTGATTATCGAAAAAAAATTCGGAGCTCCCCACATCACGAAAGATGGCGTCACAGTAGCTAAAGAAATTGAACTGGAAGATGCATTCCAAAACCTGGGAGCACAACTTGTAAAAGAAGTAGCTTCGAAAACCAGTGACGATGCCGGTGACGGGACAACTACCGCTACCGTTTTGGCTCAATCCATTGTTAGCGTTGGTCTGAAAAACGTTACAGCCGGAGCAAATCCATTGGATTTGAAACGTGGTATAGACAAAGCTGTAGCAGAAGTTGTAAAAAGTATCGCCTCACAATCCAGATCGGTGGACGACAATTACGACAAAATAGAGCAGGTAGCCACCATCTCGGCAAATAACGATGCAACTATTGGAAAGTTAATTGCCGATGCAATGCGTAAAGTATCCAAAGACGGCGTAATCACGATTGAGGAAGCTAAAGGAACCGACACGAGCATAGAAGTAGTGGAGGGTATGCAATTTGACCGTGGCTATATTTCGGCGTATTTTGTTACCAATACGGAAAAGATGGAAGTGGAAATGGAGAAACCCTATATCCTGATCTACGATAAAAAAATATCCAACCTGAAAGAACTGCTTCCTGTTTTGGAACCGGCAGTTCAATCCGGCCGTCCGTTATTAATTATTGCCGAAGATGTGGACAGTGAAGCATTGACCACTTTGGTCGTAAACCGCTTGCGTGCCTCCCTGAAAATTTGTGCTGTAAAAGCTCCCGGATTTGGCGATCGTCGGAAAGAAATGCTTGAAGATATTGCTATCTTAACCGGTGGGGTGGTAATCTCTGAAGAGAAAGGTATCAAACTCGAGCAAGCAACACTCGAAATGATGGGTACTGCTGAAAAAGTGACCGTAAATAAAGACAACACCGTATTGGTTAACGGAGCCGGGGCAAAAGAAGCTATTGCTACCCGAATAGCACAAATCAAAGCTCAGATTGCTGCTACTACTTCGGATTATGACCGCGAAAAATTACAGGAACGCCTAGCTAAACTGGCTGGTGGTGTTGCTGTATTGTACGTAGGTGCTCCTTCGGAAGTGGAAATGAAAGAAAAGAAAGATCGCGTGGATGACGCATTGAGTGCAACCCGGGCCGCTATTGAAGAAGGTATTGTCCCTGGAGGAGGCGTAGCCTATATCCGTGCCATTGCAACCTTGAAAAATTTAAAAGCTGTCAACGATGACGAAGCAACCGGTATTGAAATCATAAAACGCGCGATTGAAGAACCATTGCGTCAGATAGCATCAAATGCAGGTAAAGAAGGCGCCGTGATTGTACAAAAAGTCAGCGAAGGAAAAGATGACTTCGGATACAATGCTCATACCGAAAAATACGAAAACTTCTTTGCTGCCGGGGTAGTTGATCCGGCAAAAGTATGTCGTGTTGCGCTTGAAAATGCAGCGTCGATTGCAGGTATGTTCCTGACTACCGAATGTGTCATCACCGAAAAGAAAGAAGAAAACCCGGCACCCCAAATGCCAATGGGTGGCGGAATGGGTGGAATGATGTAAGATCGGTGATTAATGATCAGTGATTAATGATCAGTGATTAATAGAAAAATCTCCAAACGACTTGAGTTGTTTGGAGATTTTTTATTGTTTGAGATCAAACTTCTTCAAATTTCAAAGTTGAAGAGGAAAATTACCAGGCCCCGATCTCATCCATAAAAATCATACTGCCGATTGAACTCTCCGGATTATCGGCTGGAGATGGACCGGCACTCTTTAATTGCAATTTTAAATACCGAACTTCAGTCGATGGAAAAGTAATTTCCGGACGAATCTTTTCCCAGGTTGGTAAAGTAGATGCCGGCAATTGTTTTTCTGCAAGGAGTTGGTAATGCACGCCATCCTGCGAACCTAAGAGCCTTATTTCAGCTGGAAACATTACACACAAGGCCGGTGCATTCAATAATCCAACCGAAAAACGTTCTATTTTTTGAGCATGCTTCATATCAACTACAATCTCCCCATCAGCAGCCTTACCGATACCAACCCATTGATTAGATACTTTCGTGTTTCCGGTTATTCCATCTGTAAGTGCACTTGCATTTCCACCATCGTACCACGTATTATTTAAGTTTTTAGTATAAGCCATACCGGTTAATTTGCTTACCAAGAATGATTTTGAAAGAGATTTATCCATCATTTTACCATTCATAAAAGCGGCCGCCGTTACTGTAGCTGTTTTATCCAAGGTAACCGGACCCGTATACAGTGCGTCTTTTACGGTTGGGACCTTATCGTTGGTATTATAATGAATTTCCGCATCCAGATTATCACAAAGAAGAGAAACCTGCAACTTTTTATCTGCAGTAATATTCGTTTGAAACTGTACATTAAAAAAAGCTCTGGAAGGATGAATATCCAACTGTGCATAGCGTTCAAAATCAGCAGGCATACGTTGACAGAAATGCTCCCAATTTCTGTTTTCGCGGGCTCCCCAACTTACTTCGGCCATAGCCGATGCACGTGGAAAAGCCATATGCTCCACACTTTCGGTTGTTGGCATATATTCAGTCCAGACATTAGCTTGTGCCCCCAATATATGTTTCCCCTCTTCTGTCGTCAATTCAGCAGGAATCGGTTCATACCGGTACACCATGCCCAACGGTAAATAGCCACCGATAGTGGTTGGTTCTGTTTCTGGATCAGCCTGATATTTATCAAAATAGCAATAGGCTCCAGGGGTCATAATTACATCATGCCCTGATTTGGCCGCTGCAATTCCACCTTCATTTCCACGCCAGGACATGACGGTGGCATTGGGTGCTATTCCGCCATCCAATATCTCGTCCCACCCAATAATCTGCCGTCCTTTTGAATTGAGGAATTGTTCGATGCGTTTTACAAAATAACTTTGCAAACCATTTTCATCTTTCAGCCGAAGGGTTTTAATCAATTCCTGGCATTCAGTAGTTTTTTTCCAACGGTCCTTCGGACACTCATCGCCTCCGATATGAATATATCTTGAGGGGAAAATATCCATAATCTCAGTCAGTACATCCTCCAAGAACCGGAAGGTTGTGTCCCGTGGACAGTATACATCCTTGAATACTCCCCATTTTGTAGCAACTTTAACTGTCGAATCAGGAACACACGAAAGAAACGGATAAGATGCAATAGCTGCCGTGGCATGACCCGGCAATTCAATTTCCGGAATCACTGTTATAAACCGTTCCTTGGCATAGGCAACAATCTCCCGTGCTTCTTTTTGCGTATAGAATCCCCCATAGGGTTTTCCATCGAATTGCTGGGGAAACCGATCATAGTAATAACCAACGAGCGTTTCATCACGGCGTGAACCTATTTCTGTTAAACGGGGATATTTCTTTATCTCAATCCGCCAACCCTGATCTTCCGTTAAATGCCAATGGAAGGAATTGAATTTATGCATAGCCAAGGCATCGATATACTTTTTAATAAATTCTACCGGAAAAAAGTGGCGCCCTACATCCAAATGCATTCCTCGATACTTAAAGCGGGGAGAATCATTAATTCGGACAGCAGGTACCGCCCATATTATCCCTTTAACAGGTTTCTTGCCATAGATCTCTGCCGGTAACAATTGATAGAGTGTTTGCAACGCATAGAAAAAACCAGTGGGAGCACCCGCTTCAATGCGAATTGCTTTGGGCGAGATATTCAGAGTATATTCTTCCGGATTACCGGTTATTGGTAATTGGTTAAATATAATAGAATTGACCGTATCTGTCAATACAAAATCCCGAACATCAAGCCTTAATCCTGATACCAATTTCATTTGATCAGAGAATTGTTCAGCCAGTTTAAGCACCTCCGGTTGGTGCGAAGGACACAGCACAACCGTACGTTTATTGAATGAAAATGAACCCAATTCAGGGATTAATTGTTTTGGATATGGGATGATGTTATATTCTGTTGCAGAAAGAGAACAAAATGAGCAACAGCCGAGGAAGAAATAAATCCCAAGGAGACGATGAAAAAAAGATAGAGTCTTTATCATACTATATTTTTTGAATTTTGGTTATACAAATGTACAATAAATTGGCAAATGTATCCTTTATTTCCGAACCGGGAATAAGATAATTATACAGATTACAAAGATATTGAATCCTAATAAAAGCAAAGATAATATATCTAATTTTCAACAAATCAACAATTTAAAAAACTAATCGAATTACAAATCATTAATAATAGTAAACAAATGCGTATAAAAAAAGAATAAATTCTTACTTTAGTGCTCAAAACCAATAAAACAAGAATATGTTAATTATCGGAATTGCCGGTGGAACGGGGTCGGGTAAAACGACTGTTGTTCGTAAAATCTTAGAACGTTTGCCTCAAGGCGAAGTGGTAATTCTTCCTCAAGATTCGTATTATCGGGATAGTAGCCACTTACCTCTTGAAGAACGTCTTGAAATTAATTTTGATCATCCCGATTCAATCGAGTTTGAGTTACTGGTGAAGCATTTAAAAGAGCTAAAGAAGGGCAAGACAATAGAACAACCTATTTACTCCTATCTTACTTGTACACGCGCCGACGAAACCATTCCGATAAAACCATGTCTTGTCATCATTGTGGAAGGAATCTTAGTTCTGTCAAACCCCGAATTAAGAAAAATGATTGATTTAAAAGTATTTGTGGATGCAGATGCCGATGACAGATTGATCCGGGTAATTAACAGGGATATCATTGAGCGGGGACGATCGGTAAACAAAGTGATGGAACGCTATGAATGCACTGTCAAACCGATGCATTTGCAATTTATAGAGCCATCAAAACGTTTTGCAGACTTAATCATTCCGCAGGGTGGGAATAACCATATTGCCATTGATATCCTGACAAACTATATTGAGAACAATCTTGAAAAGAAATAACCACTTTACAGAAGTGAGGAATGAGAGATGAGGAATGAGGAATGAAAGTCAAGAATGATTATTGTTAAACGATACTGAAAAATATGCAGCAAAACGAACTACAGAAAATTATGTTTCTTGACATCGAAACAGTTCCCCAAACATCTGATTTTTCAGAACTACCGGAGGAATTAGCTCATTTATGGGAAGACAAGTTTGCTGTTATTCAAAAGCGAATGCCTGAAAAATACAAAGAAGAAACAACAGCGGCCGAAGCTTTTAATACCAGTGCCGGGATATATTCCGAATTTGGGAAAATTGTTTGTATTTCAGTCGGGTTCATCCATTTTCAGGGAAACGAAATGTGTTTTCGTACAAAATCCTTTTCAGGTACCGACGAAAAGAAACTTCTATCGGATTTCCTTCTACTGATCACTAAGTTCTGCACAACCAAAGAACACACCCTTTGCGGTCATAATATAAAAGAATTTGACATCCCTTATATTTGCCGGCGCATACTAATTAACGAACTAAAATTACCTCCCATTTTTCAAATATCAGGCAAAAAGCCATGGGAAATTAGTTTTATTGATACACTTGAATTATGGAAATTCGGTGATTATAAAAATTATACAGCCCTAAAACTATTGACAGCTGTTTTCGGGATCCCGACTCCGAAGGATGATATTGACGGAAGTCAGGTAGCTCATGTTTATTACAAAGAAAACGATGTGGACCGGATTAGCGTTTATTGCCAGAAAGATGTGCTGGCAACCGCTCAGGTTTTTCTAAAATTGAATGGACTAAGCCTGATAAAAAGTGAGAATATCCAATTTATCTGATAGTTTATGAAGAATAAGAGTACAATCATTCTCCTGACATTATCGGTTCTTTTATTCGCTTCATGCGTACGAAAGAATACGGAGAGTTTGTCATATTCTATATCTAACGATCTTAAAGAAATAACTAAATCGGACACTCTGCGGGTGGCAACTATGTACGGTTCCACCTCTTACTTTCTTTTCCGGGATGAATTGATGGGATTCGATTATGAAATGGCTGAAAACCTGGCCAACTACCTGCACTTAAATCTAGAATTCAGTATTGCCACTTCTGAAAATGAAATGACACAATGGCTTCAGGAAAATAAAGTCGACCTTGTAGCTTACAACGTGACTGCAACAAAAGAATTAAAAAGAAATTTCAGTTTTGTCCTCCCTCAATCAGATTCATATCAGGTTTTGGTTCAAAATATGGGGGTAAATGCACTGTCAGATGTTACCGAGTTAGCCGGAAAAAGTGTCTATGTGAAAGAGAACAGCATTTTCTATGACCGGTTACACGCATTGAATGATGAAATCGGAGGAACCATCAATATTGTGCTAGCTGACGATTCGCTTTCAAACGATGATTTGATTGATATGGTTGCCGAGCATAAAATAAACTATACACTCGCTTATCACAATGTGGCTTTACTCCATAAGTCCTACAGCAGCAGCCTCGATTGCCACATGTCTGTGGGATTTGATCAACATAATGGTTGGTTGATTCGTAAAAGAAGCCGTAATTTAAGAACAGCAATTGAAAGATGGGAAAAGCTACCGGTAACAGAACAAATTCAATCCGTCCTATTCAATAAGTATTGGGAAAAAAGTCCGTACTTCGCCCTACGGGAAGCAAAAATACCAAAAGGAGCTATCTCCCCCTACGATCGGCTCTTTAAAAAATATGCGCCAAGCATCAACTGGGACTGGCGATTGCTGGCAGCATTGGCTTTTCATGAATCCAGGTTTGATCCGACAGATGAATCGTGGGCCGGAGCAGTTGGCTTAATGCAATTAATGCCACGAACGGCCTTAAAATTTGGGCTTGACAGAACGACAGTTTATGATCCGGAGATGAATATCGAAGCCAGTGTTCAATACATTAAGAGTTTAAACCTGGCATTTCGTCAGATAGAAAATAAAAATGAACGGATCAAGTTTATCCTGGCAGCTTATAATTCCGGGCCTGCCCATGTTCTGGATGCCATGGCTTTAGCCTCCAAATTTGGTAAGAATCCCCATGTCTGGTTCAACCAGGTCGAATACTTCTTGCTTAAAAAAAATGATCCCGATTTTTACAATGATCCTGTTGTGAAATATGGCTATTTTCATGGGAAAGAAACGGTCAAATATGTTCAAAGTACACTGGCAACCTACGAAAAATATCAAACCAGAAAATAAAACAATTATAAATTATTGGAATTAAATTTTGAAATCTAAAAATTAACTATGCCAAACAGCGAAATAATTCTTATTAATATCTCCGGAGATGACAAACCGGGAGTAACTTCTGCAGTAACTGAAATTTTAGGAAATTATAATGCCACCATATTGGACATCGGGCAAGCGGATATTCATCATACCCTTTCGTTAGGTATTCTTTTCAAAGTATCGAACCAATCGGATTCCGGGAATATACTAAAAGAAGTGCTTTTCAAATGTTCCGAGTTAAATGTGAACGTACGGTTTACCCCGGTCACCACCGAACGATATGAGAACTGGGTTGCAGGCCAGGGAAAAAGCAGGTATATCATCACGTTACTTGGCAAGGAGATTACCGCCAAACAATTAGCGATGGTCACCAGGACTGTTTCTGAGCAAAATTTAAACATTGATTCTATCATTCGTTTAACGGGACGTCCATCGCTTGAACTGAATGATGAAAATTCAAATCGATCCTGCATAGAATTATCTGTCCGTGGAACATTATTAAATAAAAACATTCTTTCTTCCCAGTTTATGCAATATACGTCGGAACTGGGCATCGATATTTCATTTCAAAAAGACGATATGTATCGTCGCAGTAGAAGGCTAATCTGTTTTGATATGGATTCTACTTTAATTAAAACTGAAGTTATTGATGAACTAGCCGATAGAGCCGGCGTTGGGAATGAGGTTCGAGCCATAACGGAATCAGCCATGCGGGGGGAAATTGACTTTACGGAAAGTTTTAAACAACGGGTCGCATTATTAAAAGGGCTCGATGAAAGGGTATTAAAGGATATTGCACATCATTTACCCATAATGGATGGAGCCGAAAGGTTGATTTCCATTCTAAAAAAGATCGGATTCAAAATTGCTATTCTATCCGGAGGATTCACTTATTATGGAAATTATTTGAAAAAACTTTTTGATGTTGACTATGTCTATGCGAACGAACTGGAAATAATCGATGGCAAACTGACCGGGAATTATCTTGGTGATATTGTCGATGGCAAACGTAAGGCTGAACTCCTTAAACTGATATCACAGGTCGAAAAAATTGATTTGGAACAAGTTATTGCCGTTGGAGATGGAGCCAATGATTTACCTATGTTAAATCTAGCCGGTTTAGGAATTGCTTTTCATGCAAAGCCTAAAGTAATCGCGAATGCGCAGCAGTCGATTTCAACAATTGGGTTGGATGGAGTCTTATATTTCCTTGGTTTCAGGGATATCCATATTGATGAAAACGAATTGAACCACCTAAAATAAGTGACTTATCAGCAGAAGTCCTTCAAAAAAAACATATTTATGAAGGATACCAGATACTCTATACAACACAACTCGGATTATTTATTGTTGAAATAGCATGAAAAAAGCGATTGTAATTGGTGCGACAGGAATGGTTGGGACCCAACTTATTCAATTGTTGCTCAGGGATAACGATTATTCTGAGATAGTTTCTTTCGGCCGGCATTCAAGCGGCATTACAGATCCAAAACTGAAGGAATTGCTGATTAACTTCGACCAACCTGAAACGTGGAGTAAAAAGATAACCGGTGATGTACTTTTCTCAACACTTGGCACGACAATTGCTCAAGCTAAAACCAAAGAAGCACAATACCAAGTTGATTTTACGTATCAATATAACGTTGCAGAAATTGCAGCTAAAAATGGGGTATCACATTATGTATTGATCTCATCGGCCGGTGCAAATTCTAAATCTAAAAACTTTTATATTAGGATAAAAGGAGAACTCGAAGTTGCTGTTCAGGCTCTGCCATTCATAAAAATCAGTATTCTCAGGCCCGGTCAATTAGATGGCAAACGGATTCAGAAAAGGTTAGCCGAAAGA
>JAUZOM010000107.1 GCA_030706465.1 Bacteroidota bacterium
CAATCGGGTAGTTGGCAACCAATCCGGCGAGATAATCAACCTGTTGTGCAGAAGTTCTTTTGGCTCCGTTTGGTCCTTCAAATTTCGAATAATCGTAAATACCGTCTTTATAGAACTCAGAGGCAGCGCAATCCAACCCGATCATAACATCTTTTCCGGCTTTGTAACCCGCTTTTTCAATTGCCGCTATGATAGATTCCAGGGCATCTTCAGTTCCTTTTAAGGTAGGGGCAAATCCACCTTCATCACCTACGGCCGTGCTTAAATTACGGTCGTGAAGCACTTTCTTAAGCGAATGAAAAACCTCGGCACCCATACGCAGGCCTTCATGGAAAGAGGTAGCCCCAACCGGACGAATCATAAATTCTTGAAAAGCAATGGGTGCATCGGAGTGAGAGCCTCCGTTAATGATATTCATCATGGGAACAGGCAATACAAAGGCATTCGTTCCTCCAATATAGCGGTACAATGGCATTTCAAGATAGGCAGCTGCCGCTTTTGCCACAGCCAGTGAAACGCCTAAAATGGCATTGGCACCCAGATTGGATTTTGTTTTGGTTCCATCCAATGCAATCATTTTTTTATCAATGGCACGTTGTTCCAGTGCACTCATACCGATCAGTTCGGGAGCAATCACCTTGTTAACATTAGCTACCGCTTTTAAAACGCCTTTCCCTTGATAACGGCTTTTATCGCCATCCCGTAATTCAATGGCTTCGTTTTCACCGGTAGATGCTCCCGAAGGGACAGAAGCCCGTCCAATAACTCCACATTCCAATAAAACTTCTACTTCAACAGTAGGATTTCCCCGAGAATCAAGAATCTCGCGGCCAACAATCTTTTCAATTTTACTCATTTTTGTTTTAATTATAAAATTATATTTCTTATGATTCATTTTATATCGTAATTAACGCTTAAAGTAAGAAAATGTTCGGCTAATCGAACACAAACAGCATTGATTTAAACTAAAGTTTCGCCGGAGTTTACTTAAAACAGTTCTCCCGTTGTTTGCCAGGTGCTCCCTCCTATTAGGCTGTGCAGAACCTCCTGGGAACCTCTTGGAACTGGCATGACATAATACATATATAAAACATATATAATACCTATATGATACCTATTCAAAACATATCTATGTAGATACATATTAACTATGTATTGTCTATGTATTTCCAATCTTTTTAGGAACTCTTTTATAAGTCCTTTTTCGGGAGGTTCCCGGGAGGTTCTCCGGAGGTAGATAGCCTGAATAGTTGCCTGTGTATAGCTTTTTCGTGCTTCGGATGGCAGATAGGATAGAAATTCAGGCCTACATCTCGTTCATAATCGTACAATGTAAATATCGGTTCTGATTGAATGGTAATTATTAAAAACAACTCAACATGAACCGATAATTTTGTTTCCATAAAAACAGGGTTTGGGTAATTTTACGACTTCGTTCCTAACGATCTCCTAAATAGTAAACTAATCGCAAATTCCGCTCTTTTTGGTAATTTCAGGTCCTTTATTTTCAACAAGTTATTTTACTGCGAAACTTTAAATTTAAACTCAAAAAAAAACTGTATTTTTGTCATATTGAAATCCAAACTTAAAACAAGCTGTATGAAAAAAATTGCCCTAATGGCTTTTATCAGCCTATTTCTATCATCGTGCGCTCAATTAATGCAAGTTACATCGCAACTTGCAACAATTCCTGCCACCGGCTCACAGGTTACCAACGCCGAAAACATTTCAGGACTGAAAAGTTCACTCAGTATCGGCATAGAGCATGCCGTTTCAGCCCTTGGAGTTGAAAACGGGTTTTATAAAAACACCGCCTTAAAATTATTGTTGCCTGCCGAAGCCCAACCAATTATCGACAATATAAAATTGGTTCCTGGAGGTCAGGCGCTGGTTGACAAAACAGTTCTTTCACTCAATCGTTCAGCCGAAGATGCCGTAAAAGAAGCGACTCCTATCTTCAAAAATGCCATAACCAATATGAGTATCACCGACGCAGCCGGTATTTTATTTGGAAACAATAATGCCGCCACCGAATACCTGCGCCGTAACACCTACTCGCAATTAAAGGTCGCTTTTGCTCCAAAAGTAAAAGCATCCCTTGCCAAACCGTTGGTTGCCAATATTTCTACCACGAACACCTGGAGTTCACTCAGTTCGGCTTACAACGTTGTTGCCGGAAGTGCGGTAGGTTCAATATCCGGATTGAAAACGGTAAACGTAGACTTGGAAAACTATGTTACCGAAAAAGCCCTGGATGCCTTGTTTGTAAAAGTTGCTGCCGAAGAAAATGCCTTTCGCACCAACCCGGCAGCACGTATAAGCGACTTATTGAAAAAGGTTTTCGGACAATTGGATAAGAAGTAAGGATTGAATTTACACAAATCGAAAAGGTAAACTAATATTATCCCTTGATAATATTAGCTCACCTATATTTATTGTGCCTATCTTTCCGCTCATTCAAACTCCACTACCGTTATACCGGCCCCTCCAAAATTAATATGTTCATCGTGGAAATTACGCACGCCATTGACTGCCCCCAGGTATTGCCGGATCATCTGGCGCAAGGCACCTGTTCCGGTACCATGTAATATCCTGACAGAAGCGACTCCTACCATAACGGCATCGTCGATAAAATACATGACAGCCTGAATGGCATCGTCACCCCGCATACCCCGTACATCAATTTCAGAACTAAAGGTCAGCTTTCGTTGACGGACTTCATCGGTAGTGGCATTGCCCAGTGATTCAAACTTTCGGGCTTCTTTCTTCAGTTGGTTATTGCTCACAGGTTCCAGTTTGGCCAGTTTGACGGTTGATTTCATATTGCCAAAGCTCACAAGCGCCTGTTTATCCTGCATCTCAAGTATCTTCCCGGTAGCAACCTGACCCTTCAGGCGAACCGTAGAGCCAACTTCGAAGGGTTGAACTAGTGAAGTGTTTGAAAGTTTCGCATTTCGGGTTTCCCCTTTATTTGTTGCAGAAGGTTTCTTAATTAATTGAATCCGGAAATTCGCACTCTTCAAGTCTCCGCCAGCTGGCGGAGATTTAGGGGTAGTTTGTTCATCTTTTATTCTCTCCTTAAACTCTTCCAATTCTTTCCTTGCCGCCCGGGTCCTTTCCTTTTCCGCATCAGCTTCTTTTATCTGCCGGATGGTATTTTCTATCCGTGCATTCGCATCCGACAACAGGTTTTTCGCTTCGTCTTTCGCTTTAGAGGTTATTTCTTTGCGTTGGCGGTCAATGGTAGCTAACTCCGCTTCGTATTTTTCCACCATTTCTTCCAGCCGTTTCTCCTTCTGACGGATTTGCTGGCGTTTGTTTTCCCAATAACGCTTATCTCGCACAATATCCTGGAGATGTTTGTCATAATCCAGATGCTCTGCTCCTACTTTTTCTGCGGCATCGGCAATCAAATCTTCCGGTAACCCTATTTTACGGGCTATCTCGATCGCAAATGAACTTCCCGGATTACCAATCTGCAACTGAAAAAGCGGCTGCAAGTGCTGGCGGTCATACAACATAGCCCCGTTTACAATTCCTTCGGCATCTTCGGCGAAATGCTTTAAATTCGTATAGTGGGTGGTGATCACCCCGAAAGCCAGGTTCCGGTTAAAGCGTTCCAACGAAGCTTCCGCAATAGCTCCTCCAATTAGCGGCTCGGTACCTGTACCGAATTCATCAATCAGCAAAAGTGTCCTGGGATTGCTGTTCTTGATGAAGAACTTCATGTTCAGCAAATGCGAACTGTAGGTCGAAAGGTCATTTTCAATCGATTGTTCGTCTCCAATATCAATAAATAAGCGGTCGAAGATACCGGCACGGCTGCTATCGTGAAGTGGCACCAGTAATCCGCACTGGATCATGTATTGCAATAAAACCACCGTCTTCAGGCAGACTGATTTACCTCCGGCATTTGGTCCCGAAATAAGTAAAATACGTTGCTTCTCGTTCAACACGATATCCAGCGGCACAATTTCTTTCCCTTGTTTTTTAAGGGAGAGATATAACAACGGATGAACCGCTTTGGCCCATTCCAACTGGCACAGATCATCTACCCGGGGTTTAATAGCCTTTATATCTATGGCAAAAATTGCTTTGGCACGAAGAAAATCAATCTGCCCTAAAAAGTATTGTGAAGCAAAGATTTCTTCGGAATGAGGACGTACAAAATTGGTAAAGTCTACCAATATCCGCATAATTTCCCGGCGCTCCTCCCCTTCCAGTTCCCGCAGCCGGTTATTGGCTTCCACAACTTGGGTGGGTTCTATAAATACTGTTTTCCCCGTGGCCGATTCATCGTGTACAATCCCCTTTACTTTCCGTTTAAAGGTCGGGGATATCGGGATCACCAACCTGCCTTCACGCATGGTGGGTGCAACATCCTTCTCGACATACCCATCCGTCTGTGCCTGCCGCAATATGGCGTTTAACGTGCGGGAAATGCTGCCTTGCACCTGGAAAGTATCTTTCCTGATTCGCGCTAATTCGGACGAAGCGTTGTCTTTTATTTTGCCGAATTTATTCAGGATAGCGTCTATCCGTTGGATAATAAGCGGGAAAGTATCCACCCCGACCACTAATTCGTGTAGATGAGGATAAACTTCCGCTTCATGTTTGGTAAGAAAAGCCACTAACCGGCGTACAGCTTCCAGGGCACGGCGTAAATCAAATACTTCCAGTTCATCCAGGAACAGTCCCTCAATCCTGACACGCGACAAAGCCGGACGGACATCATAAAAATCGCCTATGGGTAATTCATCGCTGTCCGAAGTCAGGACACGGAGCATTTCGTCTGTCTGGCTGATCAGGCGCATCACTTCGGTATAGTCGGACGAAAACTGTATTTCATCCACCTTTTCCATACCCAACGTGCTCACGCACTTATCTTTCAATAACTGGCGGATGGACGTAAAATCTATTTTTTGTTCAAAATGTTCTGGATATAACATAGACCCCGAAATTCCCGAAAGGAAACATTTTAGTTGGTTTTGTAAGTTAAATCTTGTATGTGGTAACGATTCTTTAAATGGTATGACACATTTTCTCTTTTATTTCCAATAATTTAATTACCGGTCTATTCATTTGTTTTCGGCTTTGGGATTAAGTTTTAACCATAACTTATAAAATAAGCTGTTTTACTTGTTTCTAAGTTGCAATTCACAAAATTCATTCGCAAAGTAAGAGTTCTTTTGAAAGAGAACGGGTCTTAAAGTTCCCCTTTAGGGGTTAGGGGTTCTTTCTATTTTCTTGGCTTCCTCCCAAAGCACATCCATATCTGCCAGGCTCATGGCTTTGAGGTCAATGCCTTGCGTAATGGTTTTCGATTCCAGGTAATTGAAGCGGCTGATAAACTTCCGGTTGGTACGTTCCAATGCATTTTCCGGATTAATATCGTATAAGCGGGCGGCATTGATCAGGCTGAAAAGCAGGTCCCCGAATTCGGCTTCCATCTTATCTTTGTCCATCGCCCCGATTTCGACTTTCAGTTCGGTGAATTCCTCCTGCACCTTATCCCACACCTGTTCACGCTCTTCCCAGTCGAAGCCTACACTCCGGGCCTTATCCTGGACACGATGAGCTTTTATTAATGCGGGCAGTGCATCCGGTACACCTGACAGGACAGATGTGTTTCCTCCCTTTTCTTTCAGTTTTAACTGCTCCCAATTTTGGGCTACCTCTTTGGCATTATTCGCTTCTGTCTCGCCAAACACATGCGGGTGGCGGTAAATTAGCTTCTCATTCAGCGATTTACAAACATCATAGATATCGAAGTCGTCGGTTTCACTTCCCATCTGGGCATAAAAAACAACGTGTAATAATAAATCACCCAGTTCTTTACGCACTAAAATTTTATCGTTTTGAATGATAGCATCCACCAGTTCGTAAGTTTCTTCAATGGTTTGAACGCGCATGCTGTCAAAAGTTTGTTCTTTATCCCAGGGACATTTAGCACGTAATTCGGTCATTATTTCGAGTAACCGTTGGAATTGCTGGAGCTTTTCGGAAATTGTATGCATGAGTTGTTTCTTTTATAACAAGACTGTTTTATTTATACTGCAAAGGTAAACAATTTTAATTTCCAATGGAACTAATTTTATTTCACATCTACAGTGGATTCGCGTTGCAGGATCAAATTATGAAATTGCCGGGAGTAGTCAAATAACCCGTACAAAAATGAAAAATCCTAAAATCATACGAGTAGGATGATCATTTCAGGAATACTTCTTGTTATTGGAAATCATTGGCCTGTCAAAAATACTATTCTATACCACTAACACAAAGAACCTTACGATAAAACTATTTTCCAACTTCCGATTATTAAATTTAACAGAATATATTTTGTTAATAGCAATATATGGAATACATTTGTTGAATACGAATACATTAGTTCATTAAATCAAACTTTTCAATAAAATATTATTCCTATGAAGAAAGTTATTGAGATCAATAACCTGGAATTTCGATATCCCCGCCAAACAAAATTACTATCAGATTTAAATTTAACTCTTAACCCCGGTCAGATACATGGGTTACTGGGGAAAAACGGGGAAGGAAAAAGCACTCTCTTAAAATTAATCTCAGGACTGCTATTCCCGCTAAAAGGGAATCTGAATGTGTTGGGTTTTGAGCCTCGCAAACGGGATCCAGACATGTTACAGGATATATTCTTTCTTCCGGAAGAAATCCCGGAATCGTCGCTAAGTATTGCAAGCTTCGAAAAAGTATATGCACCGTTTTACCCGGATTTCAGTTCGAGTAAATTCTACAGCTACCTGAACGATTTCGCATTGAATCTGAATACAACTAACATTAGCGAACTGTCCTATGGCCAAAAAAAGAAATTTTATATTGCTTTCGGACTGGCAACCAATGCTAAATTAATTTTAATGGATGAACCGACGAATGGCCTCGATATACCATCCAAAGGACAATTCAGGCTAATGGTAGACTCGGCCATCAACGATAAATGCTGCATTGTCATATCCACCCATCAAGTGCTTGATTTGGATAACCTGATCAATAACATCATTATCATGAATGAACATGAAATTATTTTCAATGAATCCACTGTGAATATTACCAAAAAGTTATTGTTCAAAATAGCAGAGAATCATGATTTTGATGAATCTGTTATTTACTCCCAGGATACTCTACGGGGCTATTACCAGGTTTGCGAAAACAAAACGGGTGAAGCAAGCAGGCTGGACGTTGAGCTGTTATTCAATGCAGTCATCAGCGATCATCACCGGATCAAGGAATTGTTTCATTAACTCATTGAATCCAGACATTTAAAAATAAAAACAGCTAAAATAATTTCCATGAATAAAAAGTTTAGTTTTAAGCGTGTGGCATTGTTGCTTCAACGTTATTTTTTTGAAAACATGAACCGGGAAATCATGTTTTGGTGTATCATTACCCTGTTGTTTACCATGCTGGATCACCGGAATTTTGTAATCCTGGTCTTATTTGTCAGTGGTATAATTTCAGCGGTCCGGTTAAACAAAGAGCTGTTTAAAGGGCCAAACGGCATACATTATCTGTTAATCCCTGCCAAACACGTTGAAAAACTAACCGCCAACATTTTCTTGACTACCGTTTATCATTTTGTTATGATTATAATCTCCTATTGTATTGGAAATCTCCTTGTCCAATTAATTTATCATTTCATATTAAAACTGGAAGTTCCCGTTAACTGGGACTTATTCCAGGTTACAAATTCGCTAAATATCAATGGAGTTATTCAGGCAACAAATCAAAATGTGTTTTGGTCTGTTTTGGGCTTATTTGCTTTTTCCCAGGCTTTATTTCTGCTTGGATCCCTTTACTTCCAACGTAATGCTATCCTCAAAACAATTTTAAGTATTGTCGTAATCGGTATTGTACTGTTCAACATACAAGTGTTTTTATTCAAGACAATGTGGGATGTAAAATATATCAGCAATGCCATTTTACCGGCACTTGTCATGTTAAACGATTCAGACTTGCCGCCATTGGTGGATAAGGTCTTTTTACTCGGGAGCTACCTAATGCTTCCTTTCCTGTGGACAGTCAGTTATTTCCGTTTATCCGAGAAACAGCTGTAATCAATCAATTTATTAAGACTCCTATAATTATATTACTTTAACAGAATGAAGAAGGTCAAAAAAGCAGTCAGGGCACTTGTGGTTATTTTTGTTGTAGGTCTTGGCTTAATTCACAATGCGAATAAGAATTCGTTTATCTACGAATCCTTTTGTCCGGGCTTAATTTCCCGGGAAAATGAATCCGTAAAAAACGATTCAGCCCAAACGAATGAATGTAAGCTATCGGTTTACACGTTAAAAATCATTGATTCAGGAATTAATCATTTAATATCAAATTTATGAAAACCAGCAACAAGCTTCTCTTAGGACTGTTAGCAGTTGTTATCGTAGGGATGATCATTATCAATATCGTTTTAAAAAAACAATATGATTCCCGGAGGAATTCTAATATCAAAATAGAAGTAAACACCACTTCCGACACCACTTCGATTAAAGGCGACAGCATTGCTATGGATGAAGCGATTGGCAATGAATAACTAAAATGTTTATAGAATAACTTTATGAAAAAACTATCAATTCACACCCTGACACATGTTCCGTTTGAAGGACTGGGTTGTATCGGGCAATGGATAAATAAAAACAATCATTCGCTCACCTATACTCATTTCTATGAAAACTACCGTTTGCCCAACCTGACAGAAATCGATTGGCTCATTGTTATGGGTGGACCTATGGGGGTCTACGATGAAGCGGAACATCCCTGGCTGATAGAAGAAAAAACATTTATCCGCCAGGCAATTAATAACGGGAAAACGGTGATGGGTATTTGCCTGGGGTCGCAGCTGATTGCAGAAGTACTGGGCGCCCGGGTTTATCCAAATCAGAAGAAAGAGATCGGTTGGTTCGACGTTCGTTTAACAGAAGCTGCAAAGGGGCTTCCCTTGTTCAATCAATTCGAAGAACGGTTCCCCGTCTTTCACTGGCATGGCGACACCTACGACCTGCCTGCCGGAAGCATCCGGTTAATGAGTTCGGATAACTGCCTGAACCAGGCTTTTTTATATCGGGGAAAGGTGCTGGGACTGCAATTTCACGTTGAAGTAACCGGTCAAAGCATAAAAGATATGGTAAACCATGGGAAAGAAGAATTGATCGAAAGCCCGACAATTCAATTGGCTGATCAAATATTAACTGAAACTGCTTATCTGGAAGAAAACAATCATAAAATGTTCAGGATATTGGATTATCTGGCTGGAATCGTTTAATCAGCCGACAAGAAGCATAAATCCTGAACCAAGGCACATACCGCACGATACACCTGTCCAATAGGGCATATTCGTTGAATGGAATACGCGATCTGATTAAAAAGAGAAGCGGATTACAAGTAAATTTGTAATCCGCTTCTCTTTTATTATTTTGCTTAATGCTGGCGGTTAATCACTTCCATTCCTGCTTTAAGCCATATTTCCATATCCTTTGGATAATTCTGTTCTATATTATAGGCGGTGTCCCGCTTTTTCCCGAGGCGAACAATGACAGCATCCAGTTGGGGTATCACCATAACATATTGCCCTAACATACCTTTCATATAAGGAATTTTCAGCCCCTGGTAATTCATAATCCAAAACTGATACCCGTAAAAAGAACAGGGAAATGTCGGTCTGGCGACAGTTTCTCCGGGCTGCAATTTCGGGGTATAGGTTAGCCATGTAGCCGGCGTGGTAGCTTCACGTATATAATTCGAATCAACGACCTGTTCTCCGTTCCAACGGCCTTTGTTCAGGATCAATTGTCCAAAGCGGGCAAAGTCGCGTGCATTGGTATTAAAGCAACAATATCCTTTTGCGTTTCCACCTTTATGATCGAGCGACCAAAGCGCATCTTGTTCGGCCTGGATAGGTGTCCAGATTCTTTCCGAAGCATAATCGACAATGGACTTATTGGTTGCTTTCTGAAGCAGGAATGCTAATATCTGTGTTACCCCGCTTTGGTAATTAAATCGCATACCCGGCTTTTCGATCAGTTTTTCGGTTAATGTTAACTTCCATAAATCTCTCCCGTAATAAGCCTGCGTGGTTTTGGAAAAGAGGGAGCTGTACGATTCGTCCCAGTCTACCCCTGCACTCATGGTCAAAAGATCTTTAATTGTCAGGATTTTTCCTTCAAACGAGGTCCATTGAGGTAAAAAATCACTTACGGGTTGATCTACGTTTTTAATGTATCCATCCTTAATAGCACATCCAACCAGGAGGGAAACGATACTTTTCGACATGGAAAAGGAGTTGCTTAAGCTCAGGGGAGAATAATTCTTCCAGTATTGTTCGAGCAGGATTTTATTATGCTGGATAACCACAAAAGCAACCGTTTCATACTTCTTAAAATCCGGATCAAATTCAGGGGCAATTTGCTTATCTTCTACATCGGGGGCAACCTGCCAGGGATGCGGATCATCGGCTCTTACCACGCTGTTTTCAAAGATGTTGTATTGATCAATTTTAGGCTTGAAATGAATTAATGCCCGGCGGACATAATAATTTGAAGGAATAAACAGAAAAATCCCGACACCTGCAATCACAACTAAAAGCAGGCACAGAATAACTTTTTTTAAAACACTCTTATTGTTAGACTTCATCACTAAGTAATTTATAATTCACAATTAATAATTTGTTAAAGCCAATTATGAATTGTGAATTATGAATTATTAATTTATTCAACACTTGATATTCAACTCATTAAGGACAATGCGGATCTTCTCGTAAGTAGTTATGGTGTTGGGCACCAGGGGCAGGCGTAATTTATTTTCAATGAAACCCATCACAGCCAGCATACTTTTAACGCCGGCAGGATTACCTTCCACAAAAAGCAATTGGATCAACTCATTAAAATGATGGTGTATTTGCCTGGCGTTATCATAATCGCCTTGCAGTGCCAGGCGCACCATACGGCTGAACTCACGCGGAAATGCATTCCCGATAACCGAGATAACTCCTACAGCACCTAAGGTAATCAATGGAAAAGTAATCCCATCATCACCCGAAATAACCATAAATTCTTTCGGTTTATTTTTAATAATATCATCAATCTGGGTAAAATTACCGGATGCTTCTTTGATAGCACAGATGGTTGGAAATTCCTTGGCCAGGCGCAAAGTCGTTGTGGCAGTCATATTCACCCCGGTACGGCCCGGTACGTTATAAAGAACCACCGGACGGGGGGATGCATTGGCAATGGCGGCGAAATGCTGGTAAAGTCCTTCCTGGGAAGGTTTATTATAATAAGGAGTCGACGATAATATAGCGTCAATCCCGGTAAAATCGGTTGTTTTCAGGCTCTCTACAACGGCTTTGGTATTGTTTCCACCCACGCCCAGCACAATCGGTAACCGGCCGGCTGCACATTGTACAACAAATCTTTTGATATCTTCTTTTTCCTGATGGGTAAGTGTCGGGGTTTCGGCGGTAGTTCCACAGACCACCAGATAATCGGTTCCGCCTTTTATGATATGCTCAACCAACCGGGCTAAGGCGTCGTAATCAATCGATTCATCACTTTTGAAGGGTGTTATCAGTGCTACACCCATTCCTGTCAGTTTATTATTAATCATCGGTAGTAGGAATACAATTTGTTTGCAAAAGTACTGCTTTAATCTGTAGTTTGTATGTTTTTCAGGTAAAAAATTATTTGATTATAGAGGTAAGTTTCGTCAACCGGGTTTTCCAACGGATCGGAGGAATCGGGTTGAACCGGTTTGCTTTCCATATCCAGTACGAAATCATAGAGCGGAATTTCGGTCTTCCGAAGGCCCGTTTTAAAGGATGCAACAGCATACATAGCCAGATACAGTAAAGGAACAACCGGCTTAACCGTCAAATCGATTAAAAGGTCAAATGCTGCATATTGCAGTTCTGTTTTGTACGATTCAAGCGGCCGGTGAAAAAAATCCGTTTGTTTGTGATGCAGGATACGAAAATCGGGATAAATAGCCGTTTCAATTTCTTTTTTATCAACAAAGCCCCAGGCGGTTACTTTCTTACCATCCTGTTGCAGTTGATTAATAATACTCCGTACTTTCGGATTTTGTTCGGAGGCATCACTTTCGAACAACAGAAGTACCGTTTTAGCCTTTTCATAATTCACAAAACGATGTTCACGGGGCGTACTGCTCAGGTAATTCCGGGCACGCTTGTTAAACAAATAGGTATTTATCTTTTTCAACATAATCTTCATTTTTATTCACCATCCTCGTCCGATAGTGGTTCTGCTTTTACCATTTCTAAAAAAGTATCTTCATCCACCAGTTTCACCCCCAGGCTCTCCGCCTTTTTTAGTTTCTCCGGGCCCATATTTTCCCCGGCCAGGATAAAAGACGTTTTAGAGGATACACTCCCCACGTTTTTACCCCCGTTCCGTTCGATCATCGCTTTATATTCATCCCGTGAATGGTGGGAAAAAGTACCGCTGATCACGATAGAAAGCCCTGAAAGCGCCGTACCGTGAGCCTGCAGTTTTTCTTCGGACAAGCTCATTTGCAACCCAACCGATTTCAACCGGTTTACGGTTTCGATATTAAGCGGATCGTTGAAATAAAGCACCACACTCTGTGCAATCCGTTCGCCAATCTCTGCCACGGCTACCAATTCATCAAAGGTAGCCTGTTCCAATGCTTCAATGGTCTTGAAAGCATAAGCCAGCTTCTTGGCTATGGTCTCTCCTACAAAACGAATGCCAAGTGCAAAGACAACCCGTTCAAAGGGAACTTCTTTCGATTTTTCACAACCGGCCTGAATGTTATAGGCCGATTTGGTACCAAGCCGTTCCAACCGGCTCAGATCGGGAATTTTCAGCGCGTAAATATCGGCAATATTATGCAATAAACTGTTTTGATAGAGTAAATTGATCGTCTCACTGCCCAACCCATCAATATTCATGGCTTTCCGGCTGACAAAATGCTCCATTTTGCCTTTTATCTGAGGCGGACAAGCATTTTCATTGGGACAATAATGGGCAGCTTCTCCTTCGAAACGGACCAGAGCCGTTCCGCATTCAGGACAATTTTTAATAAACTTCACCTTATCACCAATCATAAAACGCGCATCTTTATCCACCGCCGTAATCTTCGGGATGATTTCACCCCCTTTTTCTACAAATACCATGTCGCCGATATGCAAATCAAGCCCCTCGATAATATCGGCATTGTGCAGCGAAGCCCGTTTTACCGTAGTACCCGAAAGCTGTACCGGATCCAGGTTGGCGACCGGCGTTACCGCTCCCGTCCTGCCCACCTGGTAGGAGACTGAGTTCAGGCGTGTCAGGGCTTTCTCCGCCTGGAACTTATAGGCAATAGCCCAACGGGGTGATTTGGCGGTATAGCCCAACGCACGTTGCTGGGGTATCGAATTAACTTTCAGCACAATGCCATCGGTGGCTACCGGCAGATTTTTCCGTTCAATATCCCAATAATTGATAAATTCGGTTACCTCACTCAGGCTCTTACAAATCTTAATCGCTTCCGATATTTTAAATCCCCAGGAATGAGCAGCGGCTAAGTTGCCCGAATGCAGGTCGGAAGGCAGGTTCTCACCCAATACATAATACAGGTAGGCATCCAGTTTGCGCGAAGCCACCACTTTCGAATTCTGCAGCTTCAACGTTCCCGAAGCGGCATTACGGGGATTGACAAAAAGCGGTTCCTCCTGCTCTTCCCGCTCCCGGTTCAGTTCATCGAATACCGACCAGGGCATTAATATCTCACCCCGGATCTCGAACGAGGCCGGATAATCGCCGTGTAACCGTAACGGGATACTGCGGATGGTTTTTACATTCGTAGTCACATCATCCCCTTTATCGCCATCCCCTCGGGTGACGGCACGCACCAGCACGCCATCCTCGTAAGTCAGTGAAATGGAAGTCCCATCATATTTCAGCTCACATACCAGTTCAAAGTCCTCGTTTAGTCCCTTGCGTACCCGTTCGTAAAAATCCTGTACTTCACCTTCGGAATACGTATTCCCCAACGAAAGCATCGGATAAACATGCGATACCTGCTTGAAGCCACTGACACTGTCACTACCCACCCGCTGCGTAGGCGAATTAGGATCGAAGAATTCCGGGTGGGCCGCTTCCAGTTCCTGCAATTGCCGGAGCCGGGCATCGAACTCAAAGTCGGTAATGGTAGGGGCCGACAACACATAATAATTATAATTATGCTGTTCAAGTTCGCGACGTAATGATTCAATCTGTTCTTTGATCATGATTCAAATGCAGGTTAATAATAACGGGTTACAGCTCAGATTCCAATGATATACTCAGAGTAGACGCAAAGATACGGAAAAGCAACCTTTTAAGCAACTCCTTCCTTAAGAATCCTGAATATTTTGATTGAGTTTTTTCAGTGAAAAACACGCCTTTCAATAAGTATTCCGGCCATTATAATATTCCGGTTGTATAATTCTTTTATCGATTAAATTGTTCATTTATTACTCAACAGAAACAAAATCCGGTTATTTTCCATCTCCAATTCTAAAGCGACCCTTTCTCTACTCAGCTGCCATCTGGTATAGGTTCATTCTATGTACTAAGGGTATTTGGTAAGGGATTAAAGAGGGTTCGGATAGGGTTCAGATAGGTTTACCTATCCGAACCCTAACTGAACCCTATCTGAACCCTATCTGAACCC
>JAUZOM010000108.1 GCA_030706465.1 Bacteroidota bacterium
CAACACAAATTCGCGTTGTTCAGAACTAAGATATTTGTATGCTTTAATAATCCTCAATGCAAAAGCATAAGACTTGTATTTTACAGTTCTTTCTTCCATAAATCATTAGCAGGCATCTATTTATAAATGTGGTTAATATAATATGATTTCAGATAGTTACGCCTCCAGTCAGCAGAATAAAATTCCAAAAATTTCAACTGTCAACTGTCAATTGTCAACTGTCAACTCTTGTCGACTTTCGCGCTAACTGATGAAAAACTTCGTCCATGCTGGACGCATTAAACTGTTTTTTTAATTCCTTCGGTGAATCCAGGGCCTCAATTTTTCCATCCACCATGATGGAGACCCGGTTGCAGTATTCCGCTTCGTCCATATAATGGGTCGTAACAAAGACGGTTATTCCACGGGAAGTCGCATCATAAATCAATTCCCAAAACTGCCGTCGGGTTATCGGATCGACACCACCTGTCGGCTCATCCAGAAATACCACCTGTGGAGTGTGAAAAATCGAAACAGAGAAAGCCAGTTTTTGTTTAAAGCCCAACGGCAATGACCCGACAAGTTTATCCCGTTCGTTTTCAAAATTCAATACTTTCATGAGTTCATCGGTTTTTACCTTTATTTCTTTGTCTTTCATTCCGTATATACCACCGAAAAGTTCGATGTTTTCCCAGACCTTCAGATCGTCGTAAAGTGAAAATTTCTGACTCATGTATCCTATACTTTTTTTGACCAGTTCGGTTTGCGTCTCAATATCATAACCAGCTACCATTCCTTTGCCGGCGGTAGGAATACTAAGCCCGCAAAGCATACGCATAGCGGTTGTTTTTCCGGCCCCGTTTGCTCCCAGGAATCCGAATATCTCCCCGCGTGACACTTCAAATGATATGTTGTCCACTGCCGTAAAATGTCCGAATCTCTTTGTTAGGTTTTCGGCAATGATTACTTTGTTGGAGTTGTGTTGAATTAGATTGCTCATTTACGTTCCTCTTCTGTTTAGTTCTTATAACTTCACCCTTGACTTAATTGCATAAAGCAATCTTCGATCGTCGGTTTAATTTCCCTGATTTCGATATTTGTGTGCTCTTTCTGTTGAAGATACTGTCTTAAACTATCAACTGTCAACTGTCCACTGTCCACTGATACATGATGCTTATCACCAAAAGCAAAACAGTTTTTGGACGGTTCGTAGGACCGCAAATCCAGCAATAATTTATACATGTTGTCGCTTTGTACCGCCCAGAGTTTATTCTCATACTGACTCATAATATTCTTTGGAGTATCAATTTTCAAAAACCGGCCATCTTGTATCAGTGCAATCCGGTCGCACAAGCTTGCTTCGTCCATGTAAGGCGTCGAAACCAGAATTGTAATGCCTTGTTGTTTGAGCTTCTTCAACATTCCCCAGAATTCTTTTCTTGAAACCGGGTCGACACCGGTTGTCGGTTCGTCTAAAAACAGTACACTTGGCTTGTGAATCAAAGCACAGCTCAATGCTAATTTTTGTTTCATACCACCGGACAATTTACCGGCTCTCCGGTTTTTAAACGGTTCAATCTGTTGGTAAATGTCTTTTATTAACTCGTAGTTTTCTTCAATGGTTGTATTAAAAACTGTAGCGAAGAAGTTCAGATTTTCCAGCACTGTCAAATCCTGATAAAGAGAAAACTTTCCCGGCATGTAACCGACACGCTTCCGTATTTCCTTATAATCTTTTACAACATCAAATCCGTCGACAAACGCCATTCCGCTGTCAGCCAAAATCAGAGTTGTCAAAATACGGAAGAGGGTAGTTTTCCCGGCTCCATCCGGACCAATAATACCGAAAATTTCACCCCGGGAAACATTGAAGTTGATACCCTCAGCCCCTAAAGGGGAGTTTAAGTTTGTTTCGTTTTCAATTGCAGGTTTTCCTATCCCTGCAAATTTGCCGGATTTATAAGGGTAGTAATTTTTATATAAATTTTTTACTTCAATTGCTGGCATAATTTCTTCTGGTATAAGTCTGATTTCCTCGTAAGTTAAAAAAGTATTGATACTATTGTTCCCCTTTAGGGGCCAGGGGTTTCTTATTTAAACTTGACATCACCATACATCCCGATCTTTAACAATCCATCATTCTTTACATTGATTTTTACAGCATAAACCAAATTAGCCCGTTCGTCTCGGGTTTGAATAGTCTTAGGTGTAAATTCCGCCTTGTCCGAGATCCAGGCTATGGTGCCGGCGTACTCCCTGTTTTTGTCTTTCCCAAAATCAGAAGTTACTTTCACCTTCTGGCCTATTTTTAGTTGGGTTAACTGATCGGCCGTAACATAAGCCCGAAGAATCATATTATTGATATCCGCTATTTTAAAAAGTGCTTTACCCGGTGCTGCTACTTCGCCCATCTCGGCATATTTAACCAGGACAGTCCCGGTTATCGGACTAACGATCCGGCATTTGTGCAATTGGTCTTCTAGTTGGGCTATCTGGAGGGAGATGCTTTCGCTATCTTCGTTAATGCCCTGGTTGCCGGTTACTAAAGTAGTCTGTTGTGCATCCAGTTGCTTCTCAAGGACTGCAATTTGTGCATTGATATCGTCTACTTGCTTTTGATTGGCAGCATTGGCTTTTACCAGATTTTCAAATCGCCGGCGTTCTGTTTTGGCTGTCGCAATTTGCTGTTTCAGTGCGGCAATTTGTTTCTTGATATCTGGACGACGGCTAAGCAGTGATTTTTTACTGTAAACAATTTGCTGTTTACGTAAATAAAGTTGCGTGGTGTCAATGATACCAACCAACTCATTTGCAGTAAGTGACTGGCCTTCCTGAATGTTGAACGAAAGTATTTCGCCTGTTGCTTCGGCAGACACAATTACTTCGGTTGATTCGAAAGTACCTGACGCATCAGCATCGGCATTCGATTTGCCACACGCGAGCAGCATGGAAGAAAATGCCAACGTGAATAATCCGTATTTTATTCCAGAACCAATAAATAGTCGATTGATTTTGATGTTTGTTCTCATATCTTGATTGTTATTTATTATTTTAATTGTTTACGCTGTTTTTTAGTTGATACACGCTCAGGATCAATTGTATTTCATGCAATGATTTCAATTGTATGGCCTGGTTTTCTGTATTCGTTTCGCGAATCAGATCGGTAACTGTTAATGTTCCGTTATCTACTTTTGCAGAGGTTGATTTTTTGATATTCCCCCGTAACCGGATTATTTCATCATCATTCATAAGGGTTGACTGCAACTTCTCTATCTCAGTCCGTTGCTGTTTGGTAAGCAAACTGTTGTTGAAAAGGAACGTCTCTTTTTGAATATCATCCATCTTCTTGCTGACTTCAAGTTTATTCAGGTTATTCTTTTGCGAATATAACCCACTGAAATTCCAGGATAGCCTTATTCCTCCGATATAAAAAGGCGAAAACCCATCCGTAAACATGTTCAATCCCGGTTTGCCATAACCGCCTTGCAGGAATGCACCGATTTTAGGCAGGTTGCCTGCATTTAAAAGCAATTTCTGGCTTTCATACATTTTGTTTTGAGCGTCAAACAGCTTGAGCTCAGGGCGATGATTGGTCGTGTCGTTCAACGAGGCCAAATTTATTTCCGGTTTTATCAGTTCCGTATTTTCGTCTATTGTTAATCGTGTATATGCCGAAAGCATGATAAGATAGGATTTACGGGTACTCTTCAGCTCGGTATCATGCTGGCCGGCATTTAATCGCTCTACTTTTAATGCATCCAAATCCGCTTGGTTGGCTACTCCGTTTTGTTTGTAAGCGGCAATCCGGCTCATGTCGACTTCCAGTTCGTTTATCAGGATCTCATTTTGCCTGATTTGCTCATTCATTAATAAGATTCCAAAGAAGAGTTGGTTTATCCGTTCGTTCAACGCAAATAAATCGACGTCCAGTTTTTGCTTTTCTACTTCAGTCCCGGCATGGGTGATTTTCTTTTGGGCTGCGATGACCCCTCCATCCCATATCAATTGGTTAGCTTCCGCAACAGCCTGATACTGATCTTTGCTCAATGAAGGAAATGTGATTGTTTTTTTTGCAATTTCAGACAATGTCTGTCCTAAGACTGCTGGAATTTGTGTCACTTCCGATTGGTAAGTGGCTTTTGCCGAAAGAGAAAGTTGTGGTAAATAGCCTTTGTTAGCATTGCTGATGTTGTATTGGGCCGTCTGCTCAATCAGTCCATACTGTTTGACCAACGGATAGTTTGCTTTGGCTTTTTCCTGGCAAGTTTCAATTGTCAGACTTTGTGCAAAAAGGAATATCGGAATGGTCAATAATATGAAAAGAACCCCTGATTTCGGATGGCGAATGGAGTTACTCTTGTCCTGTTTTATTTTTTCAATTTTTCTCATACTAAAATAATTATAATGACAGTACTAACTTTAATTTTCCGTTAGGGGTCAGGAGTTTATGGCCTCAGGCTTTTTAAAATGAATTCTACGTTTTCAGTTTTTCGGTGTGTTATCAGAATCCCTTTTTGTGTTTCATTCAATGATAAAAGATTTTCCACCACTGGCATCATGATAAATAAAGCCAGATTGAGAGAAAGCATACTAATTAACAAATCAACTAAAGCGATATTCCGTACTCTCCCGTTTTCGATTTCTGATTGCAACTCTCTATTCAACTCTGCAAATAATTGTTCCGGCAAGGTATGAAGTTTGTCCTTTAATGTATTCAACTGTTCCGGTTGCCGGGACAATTCATTAAGAATAAGCGATGGGATTTTAGGATTCTTCGTTAGTAAATCATAGTGCGATTCGATGATGTATTTCAGTTTGTCCAGAAAAGGTATTTCTCCCAAATTTTGTAATTCAAAAATTCCCTGGAAGAATGTTTTGAATTTTTGTTCGAAAATGACATTGAAAAGGTTGTCTTTTGTCCGGTAATAATAATGGATCAATGCCTGATTACATCCTACTTCTTTTGCTATCTCGGTGGTAGAAGTCATCGCAAATCCTTTCTCTAAAAACAGTCTTTCGGCTACTTCCAGAATGGTTTGCTCCATAGATTGTTCATTGTTAATATCCATATTTAATTTATTTATTTAATAGACTTATTAATACAACGCAAAGAAAGATATTTTTGTTGAATATCAAATATCTTTTTATGTTTATTGACTGGAAATAAAAACAATTAACTTTTAAGAGCAAGTTTAAGTTTTATGAGTATCCGCCCGGATACCAGGGATTCATGTTGAAACGAATCGTCAGGATCGTAAAATTGAATGGTTTGTAAAATAATGATTGCCGTATATCCCGGGAAGTGAAACGTATTCATTCTGACAGAATCTGTTCACCACTGATTCTCTGTATTTTCATGGCTGAGCCATAGTTTTCACTTAGATATAACTTAGATATGATAACCTATTAATGATAAGTAACATCTATGGGATATCTATGGGATATCTATGGGACATCTATGGGATATCTATATCATCATGATAATATGATGAAGAAAAACAAGCAGGTGAAAAATCAGGGAAAAATAGTCCGGAATACGAAAAAAGCAAACCGGACAGGGGGATTGGAATGTAAAAACAACTGATTACAGGTATATGCGTGGATACCTGAAACCCCGTATAGATAAATTTTGAATGCCTAAATTTGAAACGCGCTGTAAACAACTTAAAAAAATAGTTTATACCAGAACGTATCCGGCTTTTGCGGGGTTTGCAGGGTGAAAGTCCTTTTTACATTTCATTCGGAAGAGGATATTCACACTGATTCCCTTCCGGAAAGGGAATCGGGTACTTCATGCGGATATTCATAGTCTGTTTTTACCATACTGGGATCTGTTGGGGGCAGACCAACTTTTCCCAGCAGTTGAAATCAGCGATCTTAATTTATTTCAAAAAATATGATAAATGAAAAACCTAATTCATAAAGTTTGAAACTTTGTATAGAAGTAGTTGTTTTATCTTCAAGTTTTAATCCCGATATCTCAACATTACAAAGATTACAAATAAAATAATGCAAATAACATATTCAAATACACCACATAAAGTAGCTCCCTTGCACGAAAAAGTTTTTATACAAAAATCATTTGATTCTTTTATAAACAAATTCAAATCAACTCTCGCCACGGTATTTCACACTGAAAATGACATCGACCAGTTAAGTGTTCAACGGGGATTACCGGTTGACGTTTTAGAAAGGATCATGTCTTCAAATCCATTATCACTCTGCATACCAAAAGAGTATGGTGGGAGAGGGGGTAATGTTCAGGAAAACCTTACGCTGTTGTCAGCTGCATCTTACGAATCGCTCGCATTGTCATTAACGATTGGCATCAACAGTGCGCTTTTTCTACAACCGGTAGCAAAATACGGGCAGGAACCTGTCAAAGCCTTTGTCTTCAATCGTTTTATCCAGGAACAAAATATGGGTGGATTGATGATTACCGAGCCGGGTCATGGCAGTGATGCGCTCAACATGCAAACATCGTATGTAGAAGAAAAAGATAATTATCACATTCGAGGCATAAAACATTGGGCTGGACTGACCGGTCAGGCTGATTTTTGGGTGTTGACAGCGCGCAAGCAAACAATGAACGGGGGGTTGCAACGGGATGTCGATCTCTTTGTCTGTGACAATAGCGCTGCTCGCCAAAAAATAATCGTCGATGAGTATTTTGAAAACCTGGGCCTGTATCAGATTTTGTACGGACGAAATATACTTGACGTTCAAATCCCCAAAATACAACGGCTTGAACCCAAAACAACCGGTGTTCAAATGTTGCTTGATTTGTTACACCGTAGCAGGATGCAATTCCCGGGCATTGGACAGGGCTTTATAAAACGCATGCTCGATGAAGCTCTGGTCCACTGCCAAAATCGATTTGTGGGAGGTAAAACGTTGTTTCACTACGATCAGGTTCAACAACAACTTGCCCGGCTTCAGGCCAATTTTACGATATGTTCTGCACTTTGTACAAAGAGCAGTGAACTGGCCGATATAAAAAATGATTTAAATCCTTTCAGCCTAGAAGCCAATATTATTAAAACAGTTTCATCTGATTTGATGCAGCAGTCTGCACAGACTTTGATGCAACTGGTAGGGGCGATTGGCTATAAACTGAATCATATTGCAGGCAGGGCCATTGTTGATAGCCGTCCTTTCCAGATTTTTGAAGGTGCTAACGATATTCTGTACACACAAATTTCAGAATCGCTGATTAAATTGATGAAAGCTGTAAAAGAAATGAATGTTTGGGAATTTTTGAAAGATCACCCGTTGACCAGCAGGGCGGTGGAATTTGTAAAAGAATTGCTCAACTTTAATATAGACCTACAGATGCCTCAACGTAAACTTGTTGAATTAGGAAGAGCATTGAGTCGCATTGTTTCTATGGATCTTGTTATTCAGATGGGCCATAATGGCTTCAGATCCGATTTAATCGAGGGTGCAGTTTCCTGCCTCTATCAGGAAATTTCTCATTTAATGAATGCTTTCTCCTTCAAACAAAACACAATGATAGTGGAAAATTATGAAGAAGGTAGTTCCTGGGCTAATTTGGCAACAACTTAAATCAAAGTTAGTGGCAATTTTCCCTTATGGATCGAAATGAGTCTCCTATTCTTTCGATGATATCGCCTGCAATTAACGATTCTTTTGTCTCGGTTGTTAATGCCAGATCTCCTGCTTGTCCATGAATAAATACACCAAGTTTAGCGGCATCTTCGGGTTTATAACCCTGTGCTAACAACCCAACTAAAATTCCGGTAAGGACATCGCCCGAACCTGCTGTTGCCATACCTGAATTACCGGTGCTGTTGAAACAGAGATTCCCGTCGGGGAGGGCAATTAATGTGTGGGCTCCTTTCAGAATGATGATGACTCCATATATCTTTGATGCCCGATGGGCCATCCTGATTCGATCATACGAAGAATTACAGACTCCGAACAGTCGTTCAAACTCTTTCGGATGGGGAGTTAAAATACTGTTCTTTGTCAGGTGTTGTAATAATTCTTTTTGGGTCGAGATGATATTCAATGCATCGGCATCAAACACACAAGGTACGTTTGATTTAAATATAAATTTATTCAACATATCTGCGGTTTCAACCTGTGTGCCGATGCCCGGGCCAATGGCAATGGCATTGTATTTTTCCAATGAGTCTATGTGGCTGATATAGTCTATTGTTATATCCGATTGAAAGATGACTTCCGGGTTGGCCGTTTGGACAATGATACGATTTGCGGCAGGCCCGTGGACGGTGACTAATCCTGCACCACTCCGCAGGGCCGCTTTAGATGCCAATACCGAAGCACCTGCCATGCCGGTACTGCCTGCTACAACCAAGGCATGACCATACGTACCCTTGTTCGAAAACTTATGGCGTTTCTTCAATAAGTAAGCAATGTCATCTTCCTCCAGATAAAACAAATTACTCGAGACTTTTTCAATAGCCTCCGGATGTATGCCGATATCAAGCACTTTCCAATTGCCAACATAGCGAGCATTTTCAGCCAGGAAGAAGGCCAGTTTTGGAAATTGGAGGCTAAGGGTTAGATTTGCTTCCACGATAACAGAAGATTCGGTTAACTTGTTTTCTTCTCCGGCTAACCCGGATGGAATATCGATTGATACAACCCGGTTTCCCGTTTGGTTGATCCATTCCACAGCATCTGCAAAAATACCTTTTATCGGGCGGCTTAATCCGGAGCCAAAGAGGCCATCGACGATGATTGTTTCATCTGTTCTGTCAGGAGCAACAAACTTGTCGGTGAATTCCGTTAATGAATCGGGATAAGCTGAAGACAACCGTTGCCGATTCGTTTCGCAATCGGGAGATAGCAAGCCGGAATGAATTAAATAAACGCGGACCTTTTGTCCCGATTTCAATAACATCCGTGCCAATGCCAGTGCATCGCCGCCATTATTGCCTTGCCCGGCCAATATACAGACAGGTGCGGGATAAGGGAAGTTCCCTACAAATGACCCATAAAGTGCATTTGCTGCACGTTCCATTAAATCGATGGAAGCTATTGGCTCCTGCTCGATCGTATATTGATCGAGCTGACGAATCTGTGAGGTAGTGAAGAATTTCATGTAATTATTAATTGTGAATCAATACCGTTTAGCATAGCGAAATAAAAATGGCACGCGGATGACGCGGATTCCCAAACGCTGATTAAAGCGGATAAGAAAGCTTAAATCTGCGTTGTTTACATCCGTTTTCTTCCGTCTGCCGGAATGTTCCATCTGTGTTCAAATTCTTTTCTAAACGACATTAAATTGCGTTCCACTTTGAATTAATCCATCCGTTCTGCTGGTCTTTTTTGAGGAATGTCCAGGCTACAATCCGGCTTACTTTCGTTCCCTGCCCCATAGGGATCGTTTTCACTTCCTGGGCTCCTGCATTTTTAAGCGCATCATAGACTCCTTCCAGGTGCGCTTGTTTTGATATCTGTGTGGTAAACCAAAAACAGTTGGATCCGAATTGCCTGCTCTGACGAATCATGTCGCGTACAAAGCGTTCTTCACCGCCCTCACACCATAATTCCGTGTTCTGCCCTCCAAAGTTGAGGGTAGGAGTGGTGATCTTTTTATGCTGCAGGCTGCTTAATTTACGAAGCGTTCCGGCTTGTGCTTCCTCCGGGGAGGAATGAAAAGGCGGATTGCAGATGGTAATATCAATTGGTTCGTTCCGTTCCATGATGCCATGAAAGATGTCCTTGGTGTTTTCCTGAAATCGTAGGTCAATACTCCTTTTCAGGAAAGGATTATAGTTTATAATCTTGTTTGCCGATTCAAGGGCTGTGGAATCCGATTCCGAGCCTATAAACGACCAGCCATATTCCTTGTTCCCAATAATGGGGAAAACACAACTAGCCCCTACGCCAATGTCCATGCATTTTATTCTGAACCCGGTGGGTATTTTACCATTGTTGCTGCCAGCCAGTAAATCGGCTGCATAATGGATATAATCTGCTCTGCCCGGAATAGGCGGACATAAATAACCTGCCGGGATGTCCCAGTAATCAACGCCGTAATAGTGTTTCAGCAGGGCTTTATTCAACCATTTTACAGCTTTAGGATTGGCAAAATCGATTGATTCATCACCGTAAGTATTCCGTTTGACGTATTTCCCTAATTCAGGACAAGTCCCGGTCAATTGCTTGAAATCGTAGCGTTCACGGTGTTTGTTCCGGGGATGTAAAACGGTTTTCTCAGCCGGATGTTCTTTCTTTATTTCGGACATTTCAATATAGTTTAATTTCTTTTGCGAATTGTGCGTTATGAATAATTGGTCCGGCATTGTAGGCTGAACCGGACTTTGTGTTTTTTTCTTTTGTTTGTTCCTCGGTATTTTAATCCGGGTATTCAATAGCTCCTGACTGAACTATAGATGAAACATGTACAGGTTGTAATAGTTTTATTTGTTGAAAGAATACTTTTCAGTTAAGGTGCTTTTATCCCGATGCGGATAATCAGGAAGTTGAATTTTATTTCATAAAGAGACAAAGGTACTAAATTTCAGTTATGAAAGTGTGCGGTGAATGGTTTCATTCCTTAAATTGAAACAGAAAGGCAGACCCACCTGATTTTCATTAAACGGGTCTGCCTATCTCTTCTTACAGCGACTTTAGTACCCGCTGCATACAGGTGATTAAAAAAACAACCGGTTTACTGAAAAACAATCTGTCTTTTCCTTACAGAACAGGCGCTGAAATATCCCAGGGCACCATTACTGATGTTTGAAACAGGATTCGCCGGTGATGCATTTTGTCCCCCTTCACTGTTCGCGGTGCGAAAGTATTCAAAAACCCCTTTGTCAATGCATTCAAGCCAAACGGCGACTTTATCACCCTTCTTTAGTTTGGGCGTAGTCGTTGTATCTCGTGGATTTGTCGACATAAAAGCATAACTTGTTTTTTCTGCCTGACTGGTGTTTTTGCTGAAAATGCTAAACCCGGTAGCTTGTTTGTCATTAATAAAATGAATAATCCGGTAATAATTTTCTTTATTGGGCGGATTAATAAAGTCCAGTGCAATTAACTGGCTACCACCGAATAGTGAATTCTTGTAGTAAATGCTGTCAATTTCCGCAGGAACCGGCATGGTGCTGCTGGCTGTATAGGTTTTTCCATCCACATTTACAGTCAGGATATAGGTCCGGCCGACCTTACCGTGCAACTTCGACGTAATGTAGGTGCCAGCTGTATCTTGGGATAGAACTTCTGACAGGCCGGCATTATCGCTAATTGTGACAGTGGCATTAGTCACTGCTGGGTAAATATTGGCAGCATCAAAATTTACGGTCTTTGATATCTTTACTTTATAGGGCCCGGCCTGGTCATACACATTGCCCTGAATAACCAAGTGAGGAACCGATGTATCCAAATCCAGCTGAATTACCTGCTGGCAGGATGAAAAGAATACAGACACTGTTACAATCAGAAACAGGATGGTTCTATTCTTTTTCATAAGGCTAAAATTTAAAATTATAAGAGAAAGAAGGGACAAACCGGAATAACGTAGTTTGAACAGCTTCGGTTCTGGTCGGATCCTTCTCATTGTTACGGAAATTAATGGTATAGGCATTTTCTTGTCCGTACGCATTATAGAGCGAGAAAGTCCAGCTCGATTCAAACTTCCTGGTCTTCTTTACTATCCAGGTGGCGCCAAAGTCCAGACGATGGTAGGCGGGCATACGGTTTGCGTTACGTTCCGAGTATAGCATAACCGTTTTTCCATCAATCTCATATTTACCGGTGGGGAAGGTTACTGCATTGCCGGTATTGTATACCCAGGTAGTCGACAAAGTCCATCGTTTGCTTAATTCATACATGCCTACGATGGAGATGTCGTGCGTCCGGTCCTGCCTGGCCGGGTAGTAATTCCCGTTGTTGATAGCGGCAAACTTTCGCTCCGTACGCGACAGGTCATAACTAATCCAGCCGTTAAACCTTCCGTATTTCTTTTTCAGAAACAACTCCAGCCCATAGGCTCGCCCCGTTCCAAAGAGTATTTGTGATTCCACATTTTCGTTGAAATTCAGTTCGGCACCATTCTTATAATCAATCTGATTCTGCAGGTGTTTGTAGTATACTTCAGCGGAAAACTCGTACAGGTTATCATTGAAATTATGGTAAAATCCCATTGAAACCTGATCGGCTATTTCGGGCTTTACGTTGTTGCTGCTGGGAATCCACAAGTCGGTCGGGTTTCCGGAAGTAGTATTGGACAGTAAATGAAGATTCTGGACGTTGCGTGCATAAGCCGCTTTTAGTGAGCTTTGCGGATTAAGGATATAATTGAACGTTATCCGGGGTTCCAGGTTGATATAGGTTTTTACAACCTGTCCTGATTTGTAATAGGTCGTATCTTTAGGATTTCCAATCGAATCGTAGGTATAAAAGTTACCCGATCCGAGTAAACTGAATGTGCTGAGCCGGGCACCATATTCGACGCTGAATTTGTCGGAAAAAGTATGCTCGTGGGAAATATAAAAAGCATTTTCCCAGGCATTTTTATTCGTAAGGCTTTTCAAATCCACGTCGCTGCTTGCCGTTATGGCCCCCGGAATTATTTTATGGTAGACGGAATTAAATCCGAACTTCAGGGTATTGTCCGTCCCGGAGAATAACTGGAAATCCTGTTTCAGGCTATAATCCCGAATACGGGAAATGATGTTCAAATCTATTTCGTTAGTTATGTCGATCCGGTAATCATAATTGCTGAATATGGCTGAAGTGTTTGAAAATAAACGATCTGAAAACAAATGGTTCCATCTTAATGTTGCAGTGCTGTTTCCCCAGTTGATGCCAAATGTATTTCCAAATCCCAATACATCTTTTCCAAAATACCCTGACAGGTAGATCCGGTTTTTGTTATCAATCCTGTAATTTGCTTTTGCGTTAAAGTCATAAAAGTAGAGTTGCGCTTTGTTTAATGTCGTATCGCTCGACAGTTTCAGGAATAAATCGGCATACGTTCGTCTGGCCGATATAATAAACGAACCTTTGTCGGTTACCAATGGACCCTCAACCGTCAGGCGGGAAGATATAAGCCCGATCCCGCCGCTGACTCCAAGTTTCTTATCATTTCCGTCGTTCATTTTAATATCCAGCGCCGAGGATAACCTTCCGCCGTATTCCGCCGGTTCATTGCCTTTATATACCGAGATATCCTTTATGGCATCCGAATTGAATACCGAAAAGAATCCCATCAAATGGGAGGCATTGTATACGGTTGCTTCATCCAGCAGGATTAGATTTTGGTCGGCTCCTCCACCCCGGACGTTAAACCCGCTGCTTCCTTCGCCGGCAGACTTGATACCGGGCAATAACTGAATGGTTTTTAAGACATCTTTTTCCCCGAACAGTACCGGGATATTCTTGATGTCTTTGGTGTCCAGCTTTTGAACTCCCATTTCCAGTTTCGTGATATTATCGTTCTTCCGTTGTGAAGTAACGACAACTTCATTTAATGTGTTTTCTTTTGTTGTAAGGAGAAAATCAATCTTCTGCGGGTGGGTTAGGTCGATTTGTTGAACCTGTGGCTCATACCCCATGTATTGGGCGGTAAGCTGGTAGTGCCCGGAAGGCAGACTTATGGAATAATAGCCATAAGCATTGGCTCCCGATCCTTTGCCCGATAATTCTTTAATAGAAACTGTGGCACCTATCAGATCTTCGCCGGTCTTTGCATCCCGGATATACCCGCTGACTGTGATAAGTTGCACGGCAAATACGGGATGAACATAAAGGAAGAAAACTAAAAGAAAACAACTATATTTTTTATACATATTTTTTAAGGCAAATGGCAAAATAGATTGAAATAAATTATGACCGTACTGCCGGCAGATAATGAAAAATACCCTATTTTAGGGCTTAACGGGTAAACCGAAAAAATCCGGTTGAATACTGGATCTTTTACGATATCCGGTTCGATCATTTCACCCCAATCAGTTAGAACGACTTTTATTACTCAACAAAGATGAGCTTTTTTTGACTGTCTTATTTAATTTTTAGTGAATTTTTAATGCTTTATCAGAAATATAAATATTTGAATTCCCGCAGGTAAGCAAAAAATTATTTAATTGGTACAGGGTGTAAGGTCATATCGGGAATAATTCTTTTGAATTCGATGAATAACCGACTTTTATTGATATTTACGCCTGTTCTGGCAGATTTTCATAAGTTCATTTATGAAAGGACTCGGTGGTATTCATGTGCTATTTCTTAGTAATCCTTTTCTCCTCTATAGCTGGGTTACATATTAAACACTGCGATGCTCCGATTTAACGAGGTGTAATCCAGACAGAAGATCGATGCGGCTCTCAACTGATTATAGGACGCAGATATAGCCATAACCATTTTCCGGCTTCCATTATAGTCCATAGCTTCGCTCAAACCTGCGCTATCCATAGGCTACTTATTTTCAATATACATGGAATCAATTAGGTGGATCACCACACAAATGGTATAATCTTGTACCGGGTTTTAGTAGAGTACTCAAGATAACCCTTCAATTCATTTTTCAACGTTTTATCCTCCATGTTTGTCCTTGTTAGTAACAGGATAACCGCTAAAGCTATGGGGACTATGCTCCAAAGAGAACCAAAGAGTAACGGGAATCCCAATGATTGAATCATTGAACCCAGATAAGCCGGATGCCTGACAATTTTATAGATACCGGTTTCACA
>JAUZOM010000109.1 GCA_030706465.1 Bacteroidota bacterium
ATAAATCCCCAATGCCAATACGACCATCTGCCCAACATTCGATGAAAATCCATACACGGGTACAAACATATTATTGGCAATGCCGGCCTTGATGGCACTTTGATAGTTTTCGGCATTGACTTCATCAAAGCGTTTGCGGAAATAATCACGACGATTAAAGGCTACAATTACTTTGAAGTTGTTCAGGCTTTCCTGTATTTCCGCACTCAGGCTTCCGGTGCTTCGCATATTGGTTGTATTCCTGTTTTTAACCCAGGGTGAGATGCTTCGTGTAAAAGCCCATAACACAAGAGCAGGAGCCAATGCCGCCAGTCCGAGTTTTACATTAATCGACAAGAGAAAAACCCCGGCACCCACCATCGTGAAAATGCTGCTCATAAACTGCACCAGCGACTGAGAAAAGAACTGGTTGATTTTGTCGGTATCGTTATTTACCCTTGAAATCAAATCGCCTGTTTTGTTTTGATTGAAAAAATCAATCGGCAATTCCTGCAACTTGTTGAAAACGGTATTCCTCAGATTGAATAACATGCGCTGACCAACCCGCCCCATCAGTTGGGTCTGCGTGTAGCCGCTCACTAATGCCAGTATGAAAACAACAAACAAAATAATAGAATACCGGATCACTCCATCATACTGTTTGGTCACCATAAAGCTATCCACCGCATGTCCCATTAAATAGGGAGCTACCAGGTTTAGGCCTGCATTGATGAAGATAAAAATCATGGCAATGTACAGGTTATTTCGTTCATTGCCCATTAGCGTCATTAACCGTTTTAAGGTCGTGGCCGTACTGACTTTTTCGAAGGATTGCAATCCTTTTTTTATGTTGAGATTATAGCTCATAATGTTTAAAAATAACCCATAGCTCCTAAGGGGGATTAGAAAAAAAATGATAAAAAAACTTTAGTTATAAAAATAATATAAAAAGGTAACTTTAACTTCCCCTTTAGAGGTTGGTGGTTTCTTCTAAATGATTGGTACTGCGTTGCGAATTAAAGATCTGAACATATTCAGGACAAGTATCCATCAGCCAATCGTGTGTGCCGTTTGCCAGTATCTCGCCTTCTTCCAGCAGGATGATTTGTCGGTAATTCATTACCGATGCAATTTTTTGAGTCACGGAGAGTAAGGTTAATCCGGGATAATTCTTTTCAACATTCTCCAGAATTTTCTGTTCGGTCTGGGTATCAACCCGGGCGGTAAAATCGTCCAGCAACAGTATTTTTGGGTTTAACGCCAATGCTCTGGCCAGCATGATACGCTGTTTTTGCCCGCCCGAAAGACTTGTACCTCTTTCGCTGACTATTGTTTCCAGACCTTGTGGCAAGGCATCAATAAAATCGGTTAGTTCGGCAGTATTTATAGCCTTAGCCATTGATTCGTCAGTAACCTTTTCGTTAAAGGCTATATTTTCGCGAAGACTCATATTGAAAATTACGCTGTCTTGAAAAACAAATCCTATTTGATGCTGGAACGTTTCTTTGTTATAATCGTTGATGTTGATTCCATCAAACAGGATAGTACCTTCATCGGGCTGAATCAATCCGGTGAGTAAATGCAACAACTGCGTTTTCCCGGCAGCCGTAGGTCCGATTATCGCTGTTCTGGTACCGGGCGTTATGGAGAATGAAACATTCTTCAATGCCGGTTTACCGTCATAAACTACGGATATATGGTGCATTTCTATTACACCTTGCAATGGTGTGTCCACGGTACCGGTATCACGGGTTTCGGGAGCAATTAAAACGTTGTGAATACGGGCATAAGAAACCGAAGCCTGTGCCACAAAATTACTTATAAAGCCAATGACAATGATCGGGAAAATAAGGATCACCAAATAAGAGTTGAAAGCGGCAAAATCACCTAAGGACATAGTCCCGTTTATAACAAAATGACCGCCCAGAGCCAATATAGCCAGGGAAGCCATATTGCTCACAAATACAACTATTGGTATCAGGGTGGCAAAAAGTTTGAGTATGGATATCCCCAGGTTCTTTGCTTGTGTGTTTGCATCCAGGAACTTGTTGTACTCCAGCATTTGTGAGTTCAAAACTCGAACAAGTGCTGCACCCATAATACTTTCGCTGATGACTTTATTCAACCAGTCGATTACTTCACGACTTTTCTTAAACAATACCCGCACTTTACGGAATACAAAAAAGAAGGCCCCGCTTATAATCGGAATGATGGCCAGCACGGATAACGCGAGCTTCCAGTTAATGGAAATGAGCAAAATACTTCCCCCGATAATGATAAATATCGATGAAGCAAGCGATACTACGGCCATGGATACGAATAACTTTATCGAATCAATATCGGAAGTCAGGTTGGTCAGCAGCTTAGAGGGGTTTGCCTGTTGAATAAAAGCATAACTCTGGCGGGAGATTTTATCGGCAAGTTTGGTTCTCAAATCACGTGCTACCCGTTCTGAGGCATAGGTCTGCAATATACCCTGAAGGAACGTAAATACAAATATAATCAATGCAGCAACCATAAATTCAATGATTATCCGTTGATACGAAAAAGTACCTTTCGAAAAATCATCAATCCCATGTGAAATAAGTTTCGGTATCACCAGGTTCACCGCATTACTCAACAAAGCAAAGCCTATAAGGCTGAAAATCATAATTCTATACGGTTTCAATACTGCAAATATATTGGGCTTATCCGGTAATTGTTTGGTCTGTCTGTTTGCCATATTATTGTTTCTGATGAGAGAATAACTACCACAGCTGTAATTGAATCCTGTTGAGCTTAAATCCAGCAGCACGTCTGATTTCCTGGTGATTTGTTGCGCCTGTAGTGGTATAAAGTTTTAGTAATTTCTTAACCGGCAAAGTTACGAATAACAATGCTTAGCAAATTATAGTTAAGCTATAAATTAACACGGCTACGTGTGAATTTTTGTAAATAAAACAGGTTGCCGAGTGAGCAACCTGATAGATTAGAAATTTGACTATGTTTAAGAAGCTTATTTTTCTGTACAGTTGAACATCCACTGTACACCGAATTTATCCGTGCAGCTGCCATAATAGGCTCCCCAAAACATATCCTGCAGGTCCATGGTGATTTTACCTCCTGCAGATAATGCATTAAAAAGCTGTTTTGTCTCAACCTTCGTGTCCGGTTCAAGCATGATATGAATATTATTCCCAACATTCACATGATGCCCCATTGAATCAGGTGCGTCGGATCCCATTAGAACATGTCCTCCCAGAATAGGTAACTCGATGTGCATAATCAGAGGTTTATCTTCTTCTGCCAGGGGAGGCATTCCTTCAGCCGGTGGAAAATCACCTAAATGTGCTACTCCACCTCCTATAAATTCTCCTCCAAAAATAGATTTATAATAATTGAAAACTTCCTCCGTATTACGGGGAAAATTAAGATATGTGCTGGTTCGTGCCATACTGTTTGATTTTAAATTTTTACTATAACAATCACTTTTCAATTTTGTTTATTGCAGTACCGCCTACTTTTGTAAATTCATATAAAGGATCCTGGTTTATAAAAGGATTGAAAAATAGAAAAGGTAACAGGAGTTTATTCCAACGTATTTCTCAACGTATTTCTCTGCCGATTGCTCATTAAAGGCAAACCTAATAATCCCGGGAGAGTTGTTTTAATGATTTCTAAACCGGATATTCCACTGTTTGTCCAAAGAGCACCCGTTGATCTTGCACTTAATGCTTATTTTGAAGCAATGCGCGCTTTATCGCAATTATGAAACCTGGCTGCCAGTCCCAGTGAAGAAGCAAAAAAATATACATTGCCGGCCTTTGACCTAAGTCAACAAAGTATTAGGACTTTTGAACTTCAGGATCCTGTAACCCTGATTTCTGATAACCTGAAGTATGGGATAGCTTATAAATATTGGCAACGTAGATGAGACGGACAGGCGCCTTGTCACCAAATAGCTCAACAAACAAACCCTGGTTTTATCTTATCACAGGTTCAACGGTGAGTTGTCCTGCAATACTTGAATCCATTTCTTGACTTCTCATTTCTTTAAAAGTCTACAAGTTGCACCTGAATTTTCAGCTGCATATTTTTGTAAAGGATAGCAGTCTGCAAAATAAATTATCCGATTAGTTGGTATTCTTCTTGAAACCAAATTGTTTACCTGTTTCGGTTCCCGTAGGAATAGTTTTCAATGGACGATACAAAATCAGTTTATTGTTGGTGTTAATACCTTTAAATATTTTTCCAATGTTTTCATGAATTTCATCGCATTCTCTTGCTAATGCCGGAACATCTTGCAAATCAATGGTTGTTGTGTAAAGTATTACAGGGAAATAACCTTCGGGTATAGCCTGAGAATACACCCTGAAAATAACAGGTTTTGTTTTCACATCTGTAACAGTCAGAGGAAAAGGATATTTTTTATAAGTCTCTTTTGTTATTTTTTGTTCCAATGCTTCAATTTCTTTCTCCTTTTGATACTGCCATAGATGATTGGCTGGTTTCAATAATTGGGCCGCTAGTCCGATATTGCATAAGGCATCAATAAGATAGCCCCTCTCATAGTCCGATTTAGCTATAGCATACCAATCGTAAGCATCCTTATTCATGATTTTATAAATCCCGGCTTGTAGGATATTGAGTTTCCAAACATTCCCCTGTTTTCCGTAGATAAAGGTGAAACTCTTCTGATTCATGCTATCCTTAAAATAACCGACCATCACATACATTTCTTTGTAAAGCGATTCATAGCGAATGGTATAATCATGCTTCCCGGTTGTTCCCGAAGTGACTTCCGCCAGATTCTTTTTGGCAGCATTCTTCTGGTAGTATTCGTTCAGTATTTTAAAGCTGTTATCTTTTAGATTCCCATTTAAGGCTTGCATCAATATTTTTATATCTCTTTTTTTCTCCAACAGTTTGTCGCTGCAGACGGCCAGTACATTTTCGGGTTTATTGTTAATAAGTCCTTCCACAACCTGATTATTTAGAGTGTGTAGTTGGGCTTTTATCTGAGGATCAATTTGGTTGTCTTTTTTTGTTTCACTAAACGTACATGCTGTTAATAATACCGCCAGAAGCGACATTGATAATAGATTTAATTTCATTTTCTAAAAATATTTCTGATATTTATTGTTTGTAACTACTTATTTACTGGTTCAAACCAATGCACAAAATTAGAAAAAATTCATCATCCTGCCAGTTATAAACGATTACTATTTTCATTCAGAATTTTTTGCCCCTTTGTTTTCATGGTCCGATTTACTAAAAATCAGAGCTATACTAATGTTTCCCTTTTATTTTTTGCTACTATCTGTTTGTTTATATTACTAAATGACCGAAAAGCCAAACCGATACTAAGTTTTTGTGATTTGGGCAACAGGGACAATAATAGCTTTGCTTATTTTTAAAGATTTGTGAATTCTAATTTTCTACATTGTTCTTTCAATACACAGGTTAAGTAGGAGTGGCTTTTAATTCATTTGCATGAATTAAAAGCCACTATAACCCGGTTGTTTTCAACACCCAGAAAGGGTAATTAAAAAGAATAAAGAAATGAAACTATTTATTTCCCTCCGTTTTTTCCCGGACTATCGAATTAAATTTATCCACTTCTTCCATAATCGGGCTATGGGCTGAATTCTCAAAGGAGAAAAACTCTTTCTTGGGTGCCTTCAACTGATTATAAAATTCTTTAGCAACCTCATAAGAAGTTTGATAATCATATTTTCCCTGGAAAATATAGACTGGTATCCGCATGCTGTCTATATCCCGAAACAGATTTTTACGAATTACAGACGGCCAAAGGTATTTAAGTGAAAACATGCTGCCAGTCATATAATTTACTTTTTCGCCAAAAGTGTATTCTTTTGCATTCAACAGCGTTTTTACCAGTGGTAACATATTGGTCATTTTATGGGTGATGCCTCCTCCAAATTGACCCACATAGTCTCGTTCATTCATTAAAAAATCAGACCAGGTCTTGCTGGTAGCCAATGAATCAGGAAAATTCATTTTTGAGATGGATAATATAACTTTTTTATTATTCTGTTTCCGGGCCTGCTCTTTAATCCATTCGAATGAAATTCTTTCAGCTTTATATTGGGAACATACCTGTCCGATGCCAAAATAGGCATAATAAAGCTCAGGATACTGATGCGCCGTTAAAATTCCTAATAACGATCCCCACGAATGACCCATGATATAGATTTTATTTTTATTGAAGCGTTTGGCAAGCAGGATACTTAGTTCCCTTGTATCTGCTATAAATTGCGGTAGGTTCATGCTTTCAACCGGAATATGCCTCGAATATGATTTGCCTGCTCCACGTTGTTCCCAATACACCATCACAAAATCATTTTCAAGAGCCCGGTTTGTCTTTTTCAGAAAGGTAAATTCCGGACTCCCCGGCCCGCCATGAAGGAATAACATGACAGGTTTGTTCCTGTCTGCCCCCCGGATAATAAGATATTGTTCCTGTCCGCCAAGTGTTACCTTTTCAATAACCGAAATACTTCCCGGAATAGTCTTCCCGTGCGAATCGACTATCAGATCAGCTTTTCCCGGACTTTTAATCCATAAAGTCAGGGCAAGTCCCAAAATAATTACAAGTACTCCGCCAACGATGAATAGGAATACTTTCGTGATTTTTGTTCTTGTTTTCGTCATCTTCTTTAAATTAGATAAGTTATTTTGAATGTTATTTAAGGCCTTATTTAGATAGTAACTCTACAGCACATTCAGCTCCGGAGCGGTAAAAATTGAGACTTACAACAACCCGGCTCATTCGGAATAGTTCTATCCATTTTTTACACGAATTTAAACATTGCAAATATAGTAAAAGTTTTTCTAACAGTTGTCGATGTCGGAAGGCAAAACCTTATAAAACAAGAAGGTGGAATGATCTATTTCACCTGGCAATATAACTATTCTTGTATTGAATCAGGAATTTTCCTTTTTTAAAAGCCAATACTCCGGCTAGAGTTGGGAGATTTCTATACATTCGATTCTTGTTTTACGATAGCCAAAATTTCTTTTTAACGCTTGCATAAACCTGTTGGATTAGAGAATATTCATTTATGCTTAAAACAAAAAAAGAAATGAAGCCATTTGCTTCATTTCTTTTTTAATCAATTACGGAAAATAATCATTTCTTTTTCTTCAGGTCGTCAGAATCTTGTTTTTCTGTTTCCACCAAGTACGAAGGAATATGTTTCCCGTGTTTGCCCGATTTTTCTTTTTTGGGCTGTTTGTTTCCTGCTGCTCCCATTTTAGAACCTCCAATTTAATTAAATAAATTATTATAAATTAATATTGAGTCGTGTTCGGTTATCAATCATAGCTGGACTGCTCATTTTTTTCTCCAGCAAAAAATGAGCCAGGTTAAATATAAAGGCAAAAAGTCAACAAATGTTGCCAGAATGACGCAATTTAGTTAAACGGGTGCAAATTGTCAGGCTGATGCTATAACTTTCACGGACGATTATGAATTGCATACTGTCCGAATTTTTACTTTCACTCTTTATCTGCATAATTCTTCTTATTTCCAGGCCTTTACTCCGGCAATCATCTTAAGGAGACTCTTGCTTTGGTAAACATATTTGCCGGCATTACCTGTATTAACTACGGAAATATAAGGGTTTTAATTGTTTTTTCACCTTGAGATATTCCAATTGCCACATATAAACCAACAGGTAAATTCAATGATATGGATTTAGTCCCATTAGCACTAACCGGTTGTTTCTGAATTAAACGTCCGTAAATATCATACAGATACAAATCACCATCTTTGTCTGTAAGATTCTGCACAAATAGAGTTCGATATGAACTGTATATTTTAAAGCGTGGATTAACTGCTTTAGTAATGTCAGAAGGTGATTTTAGTTGAGTCGCCATCTTAAACCGTACTTCCGGCATATTCACTGATCGGGAAGTGAATGTATATTTGGTACCACTTTGGGTAATGTCAATATATTTATTTTCGTATAAATCAATTAAATATAACTCCGTATACTGAGCTGCCATATTATGGTGGGTAAATTTCAGCGTGTATTGTGTGTCTTCATCAGGTTTGAAGCCCAACTCAACATTGTTTATATTTTCAACTGAATTTACCTGATAATTTCCATTCGATTCAATGAAATATAAATTTGGAGAGTTTGCAGATCCTGAGATTTTATAAATGTTCCTGCTAACATCTAAATTGTGAGTACTTGTTGTATCAATATAAACCCACATACTGTCAAGATATGAATTACTTCTCACATCAATCCTTATATACATTTCATCATTAAGTGGCGCCTGCTTAATACTGGCTGATGCAACATTGGCATTCGGTAAGAAGGCCAACTCACCTAACATGGTGGACGTGGTGGAGTAGTTGGATTCCGTGATAGCTAACCGGTAAAATTTATAGGGGGTGCTGTTTGTAAACGAATATATTTTCGTTAATCCCCGGGTTGCGAAGGTTTCATTGGTCCGGGTATCTAACACTTTCCAACCGGCCAGGGTGTCGTTCGATGCCTTGATCGTCCAGTTCTTCGGGTCGCGGGATGGATAGTCTTCGACCGTTGAGGTAAGCGCAACCTGATTAAAGGTTCTCGGATTTGCATAATTAAATGTAATGAAAGATGCATGTGGACTCAGCACTTTCCAGCTTGTGGATGTATTTCCATCGGTCAGGTAAGACAATGAATAAGGCGAAGGTACGGCGCTGGGTGAACAGGTAACGGTAAGATTAGGTGCAGAAGAGGTCTCTGCAACAACTACAATCGGATTATTTGCTGCTGGGTTTAAGGCCGCATCTTGGGCAACAACCGAAAATGTATAGTTGGTGGAGGAAGTTAACCCGGTAACAATATATGATTTTTGTGTTGCTGAAACACCGGTCGTAGTGATAACGGTTGGTCCGGTTCCGTAAGAAATGGTATAGGTAACAGATCCGGAATCATCGGTTGCATTAAGCAATAATTCCACACTGCTTGCAGTCACAGCACCGATTGTGGCAGTAAATGCAGTGGGAGCTTGTGTATCCGTTGGAGTCTGCGTATCCGGCAAGAAGGCCAACTCACCTAACATGGTGGACGTGGTGGAGTAGTTGGATTCCGTGATAGCTAACCGGTAAAATTTATAGGGGGTGCTGTTTGTAAACGAATATACTTTCGTTAATCCCCGGGTTGCGAAGGTTTCATTGGTCCGGGTATCTAACACTTTCCAACCGGCCAGGGTGTCGTTCGATGCCTTGATTGTCCAGCTCTTCGGGTCGCGGGATGGATAGTCCTCGACCGTTGAGGTAAGCGCAACCTGATTAAAGGTTCTCGGATTTGCATAATGAAATGTAATGAAAGATGCATGTGGACTCAGCACTTTCCAGCTTGTAGCTATATTTCCGTCGGTCAGGTACGACAGTGAATAAAGCGAAGGTATTGCACTGGGTGAACAGGTAACGGTAAGTGCAGGAATTGAATCCGGATTTTGAGGCGCTTCAATCCAAATAGGTGATGAAATTGCTTCATCTCCATCGGCTTCTGTTACCTTTACATAATAGTAATCGCCGTTTGCTGTTGCAAGATTTGTTGATACATTTATATTGGGCAAATTTGGAGTCCAGGTTTGTACTACATTGTGTGCTTTATTGTACAATTTAATGTAAGTAAATATTTCACCGTCAGCATCGTTAGCCTGCACTTGAAAAGTATACGTGCCGGGTGTTAAGGTAGAGCCCATTTCCTGATTATTTATCTTAAATGACAAGGCGATATTCTTATCCAAAGTAGAATAAAAACGACGGGATTGCATGGCTTCCCATAAACTGGCACGAGTCAAACTATTCGATAGAATTGCCATACGGGAATCTTCACTGGTTCCCCAGGTCCCTGAGTGATTATCACTCGAACCGGTTGCCCCGATTTTCCAACCAAGGCCTAACGCCTCGTCGTAATAGCCTTTCGAATTATCGTTGGGGGTATAACCATCATTATAATAATATACAGAAAAACCATCGCCTTTGTTCCAAAGCTCCATGCCTATAAACTGATTAGAAGGCTCTGTAGCAAAATGATCAAATTCTTCATTTGAAGCGTTTTCACGTCCAGGATGATTGAAAAAGGCAATTCCGGGTCTGGTTGAAAGCCACGTTTTTAATTTATCAAAAGTTTCGGTAGTGGCTACAGTGGTATAATCCGATGTCCCAACGACTGTCACATGTCCATACTCTCCAAAAGAAGACCATTCAAATCCGTAAAAAGTAGAAAATACGCCATCCTGGTTAAAAGCATTGGCTTGTGTCCGGGTATCAGCCCATTTTAATGAGTCCAGGTAGGTATCATGATCGGAAAGGCCGAAGAAATCTAATTTAGCCGTGTTTTTGGCATAATTATAAGCATCAGTTGGAGTTCCTGTTCCATCCGAGTAGCTCGTATGGTTATGCAAATGACCATAATACACATTATATCCCCCAATTGAAGGAGAAGTTGCAGAAATCATTAAACACACGAAAAGACTTAAAGTGAGTAGTATTGTTTTCATATTGCATGATAGTTTACAATCCATTTTTCAATGAAAATAATTTATTATTAAGCTTAAGAAAAAGCCCTCATGCAGAAAAGGTTAGAAACGTATAAGTTATACTTTAATTTTCATTAAGAAAACAACGATTATTTTTAAAATAGAAACATACACAATTAATTATGTTTAAAATAATTATGAATCCTTGAGTTGTCAGTTACAAGTTAATCTGGCTGGCCGAGAGACAAAATATGGTTTGTGGCCTTCGGCTTTTTTGTGATATGAATATCTTGTAATTATATGAAAAATAGTTATATATACTGTATAAGTTATTTATTACTTTATCTGGAAATAGAGGATCTGCTACTAAAACAACCTTCTATAAACATTGTTTTTCCTGAGTCTTTTAAATTGACGTATTTACAAAATTTTAATTTAAATGCAGTATATAAAAACTAAGGTGACAGGACACAATAGTCAACTATCGACCGGCATTTCAAGATTATAAACTGAGGAAGATGGTTGGATATAATTGTTCTATTATGAACTGGTGTGGCTATTGTAGTTAATTTTTTACGTTGTAAAGTCAGGTTCACAAGAAACCCGGTAGAACCCTTTAGGTAAATGTATTATCTCTTCAAACTTAAAAGGAACCGTCTGTCTGCAAGCTTAAAAACTTACTCTTTACTGTACAGATACAGACATGTCTCAAGATAAATATTTGATTTTTAGAGACAAGACATAGCTATACACCAACCTTGTACGGCTGGATAGAAATGCAAATGACACTAAGTGTAGGTGGGAGCCAAGGATATAATGACAAAGAGAATCGCTATACTTAGTATCTTATATCTTAAATTAACGTATTTTTTCGGCAGAATATTGATTTACAAACAGAGCGATGTCTTTAAACCCGTAGGGTTAACAGGATTGTAGAAATAAAGAGCAACACGGAATTTCAACCCCGTAGGGGTGACATAAAAAAGTAGGCACAAAAAAGTTATGACATATCACCTGTCGATGTGTAAGCCATCGCAAGGAACAATAAACATCGCAAGGAAATAAAAGAAAGAAAACCGGAAAAGAGATTGAATAATGTCATCCCTACGGGATTCTGAGACATCGGGATGTAGCTAATTACAATCATTGCACCCCTACGGGGTTAAGAGGCGATTATGTCTTGTTTTATTACAATAATTCTACCTCCTTATTTGGTTCCGGCTTGTCTTGGTTAGGAATGGTCAGAAGACCTGTAATAATTATTTAATTCACTTAAAGATTGATTACACAAGACAGATATGGTTGTCACTTTAACTGTGGACGTTGCCTTGGCTTTCTGTTCAGTGTCAGTCTTCTTTGCTGTTTTTTGCTTCCTCTTGTGCCTGTTTATATTCCGAGATCAAATTCGAAATCACTTCTTTTACCGTTGTTATTTTTGAATTGCGGTAAGCGTTGCTTCCGGCAAAAGCATACCCTTTATCCATATTTCCTTTGTAAGCGTTGTAAAGCGCCATCATGATACAATACGGGCTTTTCTCGTAATCACAGGTTTTCAGGCAATGGTACGGACACGATTTAGGCATTTTTTGGCCCTGTTTTACCTTGGTCAGGAATTCATTTTTTATAGCACGACCGGGCATGCCAACCGGACTTAGAATAATTTCCACATCATCTTCCCCGGCATTCAGGTAAGCTTCCTTAAAGTGAATGTTGGCATCGCATTCTTCTGTGGTTACAAACCGGCTGGCTATTTGCACTCCTTGTGCACCCAGCAGCATAATCTTGTACATATCTTCCCCGGTGTAGATCCCTCCGGCAGCCACAACCGGTATTTTCTGATTGTATTTTTCCTCAAAACCGGCAACCTCCTTTATAACTTCGGGGACAATCTTTTCCAGTGAATAAGCCGGATCAAATATCGTGTTGATTTTGAAGCCTAAATGTCCACCCGCTTTGGGACCTTCCACTACGATTAGATCGGGCAGGTAATCAAAATCGGCTTTCCACTTTTCACAAATAAGTCTGGCTGCACGTGCCGATGATACAATAGGAACCAGTTTGGTGGAGCAGTTTTCCGGCAGGTACTTGGGCAAATTAAGGGGTAAACCGGCTCCGGCAAAGATTATATCCGCCTTTTCGGCAATGGCCGTTTTTACCAGGTCGGAGAAATTGGACAGTGCCACCATCACATTAACCCCGATAATGCCGGCTGTCATTTTCTTTGCTTTCCGTATTTCTTCTTTCAACCCGATAATAGAAGCCGTTACGAAATCAGTCGCATAATCTTTATAGATTAAGCCCAGGCCGGCACTCGAGATAACTCCCACGCCGCCTTCATTTGCTACAGCGGATGACAATCCTGATAACGAAATGCCAACACCCATTCCCCCCTGTATTATAGGAATACGGGAAGTTAAATTTCCTATTTTTAAACCTTTCATTTTTTCATTTTTTTTAGCGGCAGTATGGAAAATAAGCTATAAGCCGGATTAATGACCCGTAACCGGTCAATATAGAATTAACTATTTGCAATAACTCGTATACAATAAATAACAAAAACATCAATGGATAGTTTTGAAATCCAGCTCTATTTACGTTGCCTTTATAGCTCTACACGTGTCCTGATTCTCAATTCAATAATACATCCGGAATAATGTGTTTTCTCTGCTACCGATCAAAGATCCTAATAATACACAATTGGGGAAGCTGAGTCCAACAACAGGCGCCATTCTAAACGGGACTAATTGCACTTCAGCCAATAAACAGCCCATAATGTATCAATGTCGTTTACTTATGCAAATGAAAAAAACACGCGGATAACGCGGATTTTAAAACGCTGATAAATACGGATAAAACATAGAATCTGCGATAATCCGCGTTATTTGTATCCGTTTTATCCGTGTTCAAATTCTTAACTTAACGACTTTGCATAATGTATATTAAATTAAACTTGACCAGCCTTTCATGCGGGGTCGTCCAGTCTGCACGAAAGTCTATGTATCAGCAGTAGTAATTTTTTAGCTATTCAAGCTTTATGGGCATTGTATATCTTTGTTTTATCGCTTTTCCGTACAAATAGGCAGGTCTCCATTTCGAGTTTGAGCGTAAGTCAGATTAATAGTCAGAATAAACGTCAATATCGCGAAAATCGTTTTTTTCATATTATTCTGACTAACGGCCACATGGTGTTTTACGATATACCATTTTATTCATTCTGTTTTCTCTTATTTTTCTGGTCATTGTTTATTTTTTGGATAGTCTCCATTGGAATCACATTTAATTCGTTAGTTTCACAATCCCAGATATTTAAATACTTTTTCGAAACAACATTATGTCTTTTCCATTTTGTGAATTTTTCGTACAGCATTAAGGTGCAAATGTCTGTAGCTGTAATAAAGTCGCCTGTTTCAGGTAAGTGGGAATGAATGGTTGCCTCAACTTCTTTTCCTTCTTTTTGCTTGTCACCGAAACGAATAGGAATAATATTTTTATGTAGCCGTTTAGTGCTACTCAAGCTATTATTATTGTCGAAGGTGAGTAAATAGTCATTTCCGAATATTACTACACCGTTTTGTTTTGGGCCAGTCAGAACATATACTTTCTTTTCATTATCGGAAGCTAATGGTATAAGATTTAAATCGGTGTTGTTGTATCTTTTGAACAAAGTATCTGAGTTCAATTTTTCTAAAGCAATTTTTCTTATTGTATATAGATCATTTTCCGAGTTTGTAAAACATCGCTCTGTCAAGTCAATTTTTGCTGATTTAGTGCTAAATGAGCTGTCAAATGAAATGGTCCCTATAACTTTTGGTTTGTCTGTTTTTGAGAAGAAAACACATTTAGATATTTCGTCAATTGTATATGAAAAATAACCGCCAACATTTGTTCTGTCCTTGTGATTTTCCAGAAATAAGTCAGTTCCATACCAAGAAGCCATTTCAGACTTATAAAGTAGTTTGCCTTCAACAACAATAGCTTGTGTTTGAGTCTTAAAGTCATTCTGTCCAAATGCACTTAAACTGATAAAAGTCAGTGAAATTAATAGTAGCCTTTTCATTGTATTATTGTTTTTTAATATAGCTTAGAAATCCACCTTCTGTGGGGGTGGTTGTTTAATAGATTAACCAACTCGGGTCTGCGCAAAAGCTTATTTTTCTCTTTTATATGCTTGTCCACCTTA
>JAUZOM010000011.1 GCA_030706465.1 Bacteroidota bacterium
CCGGGAACTGGTGGATAATTCACCCGATGCGATCTGTATCTATTCGGAGGGGAAAATTGTATTGGTAAACAATGCCTACATCCGTTTAATGGCAGCAACCAGCGCTGAAGAACTACTCGGTATACAAATCATTGAAACAGTTCACCCCCATTACCGCTCACTTGCCCGGGAACGGATGCACAAGGCTATGACCCGGCTCGATATACAACCGCTTGTGGAGGAACAGTTGATCCGGCTGGACGGTACGGTTGTGGATATCGAAGTTAAGGCTGTACCCATAACCTTCCAGGACAAACAGTCTGTCCAGGTCATTGTTCGCGATATTACGGCACGCAAAAAAGCCGAAAAGGAGAGAGCCGAGATTCAGGAAAATTTTAAAGACCTTTTTTACAATGCACCGATCGGATATCATGAAATTGATACAGAGGGACGAATTGTGCGGATGAACCAGACAGAACTTGCCATGCTTGGCTATACAGAAGAAGAACTTATCGGGAAATTTATCTGGGAAATCAATGTAAACGAGTCCAAATCACAGAAAGCCGTTAAAGACAAACTCCAGGGACGTAATTTCCCTACCGAATCCTTTAACCGGGACTTTCGCAGGAAAGATGGCTCAACCTTTCCGGTTCTGCTGAAAGATAAATTACTACGCGACAATGAAGGGAGAATAACCGGAATCCGGACAACGATCCAGGATATTTCGGAGAATGAGAAGGCTGAAAACGAATTAAAGAAGAGCCGCGAAGAATTTAAAGACCTTTTTAATAATGCCCCCGTCGGCTATCACGAACTGGATTCCGAAGGCCGGATTGCACAAATGAATCAGACTGAACTGGATATGTATGGGTACACGTTGAAGGAAGTCATTGGAAAATATATCTGGGAAATTGCACACAACCGGTCGCAGACTTACCAGGAAACCAAGAATAAACTTAAGGGTATCGACATTCCGTTGTCCTCATTTGAAGCTACCTTAGTTAATAAAAAGAGCGGGATGCGGTACACCGTTCTAATCCTGGACCGAATACTTCGCGATCCGGATGGTCAGATAACCGGAATCCGCACAACCATCCAGGACATTACCGAACGGAAGCAGGCCGAATTGAAGCTCCGGCTGAGTGAAGAAAGATTCAGGAGTATTTTTGAGAACTCAACAGTCGGTAAATCGATGACCTCCGTTGGCGGAAAATTGCTTGCTAACCTGGCATTCAGTGAAATAGTCGGGTATTCGCAGGACGAACTATCCCACTTGCATTGGACAGACTTTACCCACAAAGACGATCTGGAGTTTAATAAGAAAGAAATTGAACTGATATTAAAGGGAAAGAAAACGTATTCGCATTGGGAAAAAAGGTATATCCACAAGAACGGCAGTATAGTCTGGGTTGACATCAGCACCTTTTTACTCCGTGATAATGAAGGGAATCCGCTTTATTTTATAACGGAGGTTAATGACATTACCGAAAGGAAACTGGCAGAAAAAGCCATAAAGGAAAGCGAAGCCCTGTATCGTAATTTAGTATTCAGGATCCCCGATGGCGTTTATACCAGCACTCCCGATGGTAGGTTTACAGATGTCAATCCCGCCATGGTTAGGATACTTGGGTATGACAGCAAAGAAGAATTGATGCAAATCGATATCAAGTCACAATTGTATCTTGATCCGACCGAACGGGAAAATATGGTATTGCAGCAACAGCATGGAGAGACAGGCATTTATCGGTTGAAGAAGAAGGATGGTTCGGTGATCTGGGTTGAAGACCAGGGATGGTATAATACGGATAGTGATGGTAAAATAGTAAAGCATGAGGGAATCCTGAGTGACATTACCGAACGTAAGTTGGCTCAGGATGCACTCCAGAAGAGTGAATTTCTGTTGAGAAATACGCTGGTAAAAAGCACCGGTTTGATCGATACAAATTCAGAAGATATTGATTATGAAAGGATTTCAAATACGATTTTAGAAATATCCGGGGCGAAATATGTTGGGTTTAATATATTTGAAGAAAACCTGAAGGATTTTACCACCGTCGCAGTATCCGGAATCCGGGAAAACCTTTTAAAAGCCAGTTCTTATTTGGGGTTTGAAATTGTTAACAAAAAATGGAAATACGATCCTGTACGGGACGAAAGAACGAAGGGCAAACCCATTACGCGGTTTGAATCTATCAGTGACTTGTCCGGCTTTGCTATTCCCCCAAGAATCACAACATTAATTGAAAGCGTATTCAACTTAGGGGAAACGTTTATCGTAAAAATCACCAAGAATACTAAAACTATCGGTGATTTTACGATAATTTACCCAAGAGGGGAAACCATGCAAAACAATGAGCTGGTTTTATTATTTGCCAACCAGGTTGCTTTGTTTATAGACCGGGAGCGAACCAATAAAGCATTACGCATCAACGAAGAGAAATACCGTTTCTTGTTTGCCAATAACCCGCAGCCCATGTACATCTACGATTTGGAAACCTTTGCTTTCCTCGAAGTCAATCTGGCTGCAACGGAACATTACGGTTATTCAAAAGAAGAATTCCTGAGCATGACCATTAAGGATATCCGTCCTCCCGAGGATATCCCGGCCCTGTTAATCGATGCACAGGATGAAAGAAGTTCTTATAAACCGGCAGGAGTCTGGAGGCATATTAAGAAGAACGGAGAAATGATTTTTGTGGAGATTACCACCGTTTCGGTCATCTCGAGTGGGAAGCCGGTGCGGCACGTTTTAGTACAGGATATTACGGAGCGTAAACGGGCTGAAGAAGCGCTCCGGGAAAGCGAAGAAAAATACCGCACCATGATAGAAAATTCGAATGACCTGATCTGGACGCTCGATAAAAACGGAAATTTTACTTTTCTTAATGAAATAGCCCAGAAAACAACAGGCCTTCACAGGGATGAATGGATAGGAAAATCATTTATGCCGATCGTCATGAATGAAGACCTTCCCCTGCTAACGGATATTTTCACCAAGACCATGAAGGGGCAATATTGCAATTATGAATTGCGGTTCAAGAAATCGGATGAAGAAACACTTACCATATTGGTAAATACCTCGCCGATTTATGTCTCCGGTAAAATCGAAGGGGTTGTCAGTTTTGGCCAGGACATAACGGATGGCAAAAAATCATTGGAGTTGTTGCAGGAAAGTGAAGAAAAATTCCGGTCGATTGCCGAACAGACGAGTGATTTGATTGCTATTGCCGATGAGAATGGATTCATACGATTTGCTTCAACGGCTTCTAAATCAACATTCTTGTACAACCCCGAAGAAATGTACGGTCATCATCTCGCGGATTTTTTGGTTGAAGAATCGATTGAAAAAGCAATAACAGCATTTGATCGATGTATCCAAAAACATGAGAATATTTCCAACCTGGAATTAAAGATGAAGCGAAAAGACGGCACGCTGTTTTACGGCGAGATCAACGGATCGAGCTTCAAATATGGCAATAATTACGGAACTTTGGTTGTTCTGCGCGACATGACAGAACGAAAGAAAGCGCAGGCGGAGTTGGAAGAAAAAATGGATGAATTATTACGCTTTCACCGCTTGACGGTGGATCGGGAGCTGAATATGATTGAATTAAAAAAGGAAGTGAATGACCTCCTCCAAAAAGCAGGGGAAGCAAAAAAGTACAAGATCGTAAAATAATACCGTTTGCACCAATAACAGATGGGAATGAGACGAAGTCGAAATTGGGCTATTCAAGTTGTCTCGCAACGGCATTAACCACTGTGATTATAAAACAGTCCAACCTGTTTTATAATCACAGATGGTATAAGAAGGAGGTCCAGAGAGAACCGATAGAAAAAAGGAGAAGGAGAAACAAAAAATAAACCGGTGCATACCTGCGGTTGAAAAACCCACCTGCACATACTACCCAAAATGGAAGAAATCAATAAAACTATTCCCGAACTTATTTTGCGCATTCAGGGAATTGATGTTTCGAAATATGAAGGGACTTTTCTAAGTAAGTCCATTCAGAAAAGAATGTCGGAAACTCACTGCGACACCCTTGACGATTACGACTGCCTGCTGCAAAGCCAGGAAGAAGAAGCGGAACATCTTATTGATTCGCTTCAGATAAGTTATACCGAGTTTTTCCGGAATCCTCTTACCTTTTCGGTGTTGGAAAAGATAGTGATTCCGAACATCGTGGCGAGGAATGCGTCTTCCCACCGGAATGAGATAAGGATTTGGTCGGCCGCCTGCGCTGCCGGGCAGGAAACGTACAGCTTGGCTATGTTACTAAAAGAATTCTCAAACGGATATCCAGAAGAAATAAATTTCCGTATTTTTGCGACCGACCAATCGGAGTCACAAATAAGAGATGCACAATTGGGACAATATCCCGAATCTGCTCTAAATTGCCTGAGTCTAAAAAGAGTAAACCGGTGGTTTAAAAGACGTGGAGGAAACTATACCGTAAGAGAAGAATTGAAAAAAAATATAGAATTTTCTGTTTTTGATCTATTCAATAAACAATATAGTTGTCCACCTACCAGTATTTTCGGCGATTTTGACCTGATAGTCTGTGCAAATCTCCTCTTTTATTATAGACCCAAATTCAGGAAAAAGATTATCGAAAAAGCAGGCAATTGCCTGGCAACGAATGGTTATCTGATTACCGGTGAAACGGAGCGGGATATTTTAATGCAATCGGGATTTCAGGAGGTTTATCCTCAATCAGCGATATTCCAGATTTAGCTTTGAACGCGGATAAAGCGGATATTAAGACGCGGATAAAAGCGGATAAGAAAAAGTTTGGGAAATATAAATATAAAAATATGCGACCATCAGCGGTTGTAAATCAGCTTTATCCGCTTTCAAAAAGTATGGGATTATGGATCTATTACACAAAGAATTAACAGACAAGATAATTAGTGCTTTTTTTGATGTATACAATGAATTAGGTTATGGTTTTCCGGAAAAAGTATATCAGAATTCATTATATCTTGAACTGAAAGCAAGAGGATTTAATGTTGAAGCTAAAAAGCAAATTAAGGTATTCTATAAAGGGCATGAGGTTGGTGAATATTATGCTGATATTGAGGTAGAAAATCTGATAATACTTGAACTTAAAGCAGTTGAATCGATAGCAAAAGAATTTGAATACCAGTTGATTAATTATCTAAGAGGCACAGATATGGAAGTAGGATTGCTCCTGAATTTTGGGAAAAGACCGGAATTTATTCGTAAAGTATATGAAAACAAAAGATCAGATCGCGAATGACAAGGATAATGAAGACACAGATAAAAATGATAAAAAATAATTGAAGAATACAAATAAAAAATCAGCGGGAATCAGCGGTTTCAGGTTCGCTTTATCCGCTTTCAATAGATAAAATGATATGAAGATAAAAAATTTAAGCATAGGGAACCAACTCATTATAGGTTTTGCGATTATGTTGGCATTTGTTATTGTCTTAGGAATCGTGTCAAATCATCAAGCGAACAAAATACATCTGCAAACCGAAGATATCTATCATCATCCGTTGCAACTCCGCAGAACAATCAGTAATATTAAAATAGACATCCTAAACATGCGCTGAGGGACCCGGGACCTGATGCTGGCCACTAATAACGCTGAAAGGCAGGCAGCCCTTCAATCGGTGGAATTAGCATCCGCCGATGTCCAGGTGCAATTTAACATATTAAAAGAGGGCTATTTAGGAAATCAATCGGATTTAGATGAAGCATACAACGCTTTTTTAAACTGGAAAGTTGCCCGGGAGGTCAATGTCAGATTAGCCGCAGACGGTAGAATAGAAGATGTAAAGAAATCCCTTCTTCCAACCGGTGCTATCGGAAAATGCAGGGAGCTGATGATGGCCAAAATAATGAAAATTGATGACTTTGAGCAGAAAAGGAGTGAGCTTTTATATGCTAACACAAATAAGTTAAAAGATTCGTTAGATATTCAATTGATACTGTTAGTCTGTGCAATAATCATCCTTTCGGTGGTCGTAATATTTTTAATGCTCCGGAATATCAGGACCCCGATAACTGAATTAACCAATGCAGCCAAACGGTTTCATAATGGGGATATGAGTGCGCGAAGCCGGATAGATACAACGAATGAATATGGGGCTCTCTCCGATTCCTTTAATATCATGGTTGAAAGCATTCAAAACAATTTAGAGATAACAGAAAAATCGACGAACTTTGCCGAACTCATGTTACTGGAAGAAGATCCTAAAAAATTCTTTTCCTCGATCCTTCCGGCACTGGCGTCGGGTACAAATTCTCAAATGGCGGCCGTATATTTACTCAGTGAAGACAAGAAACGATACGAGCATTTCGAATCCTTTGGCCTGGTAGATACAGCCCGGCAATCATTTGCCGTTGACAATTTCGAAGGAGAATTTGGTCAGGTCCTGGTAAGCCGCAAGATTCACTCGATAAAACGAATCCCCATAGATACCCGGTTTGTTTTTAATACCGTAAGCGGAAAAATGATTCCGCGTGAGATTATCTCTATACCTATTATTTCAGGAAATGAAATTATTGCTGTTATTTCGTTGGCCAGCATCCGAACTTATAGTGAACAATCCAGACAATTCATCAACAATTTGCTTTATGCCCTCAGTGCCCGGATTGCCGGCGTTCTATCATATCAAAAGATTCAGGTTTTTGCGAAAAAACTTGAATTTCAGAATACCGAGCTGGAAGCCCAAAAAATAGAAATGACAGCACAATCGACAGAACTAAAGGAGCAAAACCGGGAATTGGAAATGCAGAAAATTCAGTTGGGCGAGGCCAACCGGCTTAAGACTAATTTTTTGTCGAATATGAGCCATGAGCTCCGGACTCCCCTGAATTCGGTTATAGCCCTATCGGGTGTTCTCAATCGACGACTTGCCCATAAAATCCCGGCCGATGAATACAGTTACCTGGAAGTAATAGAACGGAACGGAAAAAATTTGCTGGCACTGATTAACGATATCCTGGATATATCCCGGATTGAAGCAGGCCACGAAGAAATTGAAATAACAAAATTCAGCTCCAATGACCTGGTAACAGAGATAGTGAGTATGATTCACCCGCAAGCCGAATTGAAAAACATCGAATTGATGCAGACAGACAATGAGAATGAACTATTTATTACCTCGGATCATGATAAATGTCGCCATATTTTACAGAACCTGGTTGGAAATGCGGTGAAATTTACAGAAAAGGGGAAGGTTGAAATCTCGACCTTCCGACATGGAAATAAGTTGGAAATAACCGTAAAAGATACCGGCATCGGAATTGCTGAAAAACATCTTTCGCATATATTTGATGAATTCCGGCAGGCAGACGGGGGTACTTCACGTCGTTTTGGCGGCACCGGGTTAGGACTTGCCATCGCTAAACGGTATGCCAACCTGCTGGGTGGTACCATAACCGTTCAAAGTAAATTAGGGGAAGGTTCTTTGTTTACGCTCTCTCTACCCTTGAATTATAAAGCTGAAAACAAAATTATTGAACCTATAAGCAGTCGAAAAGTAGTTGATCCGGTCAGGACAGTGCATTCCCAGGATTCACAAAAAACCATATTACTGGTTGATGACAGTGAGCCGGCCATTATCCAATTGAAAGACTTTATGGAAGAAAGCGGATACAAGATATTGGTGGCCCATGATGGAGCCGAGGCCCTGGATATTATTTCGAAAGTAATTCCGGATGCCATGATTTTGGACTTGATGATGCCGGAAATGGATGGGTTTGAAGTTTTAAAGACTATTCGGGGAGCCGAGTCTACCGCATTGATTCCGGTGCTGATTTTGACCGCCAAACATATTACAAAAGAAGATCTCAAATTCTTAAAGCGAAACAATGTCCATCAACTAATTCAGAAAGGGGATGTAAATCGTACGGAGTTATTGAGTTCTGTCGCCAGTTTAGTCCTTACAGAAGAAGAGGAAGAAGAAAAGCCCAAGAAAGAAATTCAAAACATAGAAGGAAAGCCAGCTATCCTGATTGTAGAGGATAATCAGGACAATATGCTAACCTTAAAAGCGATTCTTGAGGATAACTATACTTTGTTGGAAGCCGAAGATGGAACCCAGGGAATATACATGGCTAAGAAACATACTCCCCATCTTATCTTAATGGATATCGCCTTACCGGGGATAGATGGCATTGAAGCCTTTAAATCGATCCGGCATACAGACCGGCTGGCACATATTCCGGTTATTGCACTAACAGCCAATGCTATGGCATTAGACCGTGAAACCATTCTGGCACATGGTTTTAATGGATATATTTCAAAGCCAATCGATGAAAGAGGACTTTTCAGTACCATAAACGAAGTGCTTTATGGAAAGTAAAGAAACGAGTATTCTGTTAGGAATGGTTTTTTAACTGATGTAATCTTTGAACTTTCTAATCTTTGAATTGATTCCGTATCAATCAGATTTTGTCAGTTATTTCTTACAAACACTTCTAGTTTACTAAATTAAAAGAAATAATCCAAACCACACTAGTCACAATAGAACACAAAAACAAAATAGAAAGAACACCAGGAAAAAATATCAATCGGCACTGTAATTCGGCACTGTAATATTATAAACTCAGCAATATGGTTGAAAACATTATTTCCTGTGTGAACCAATGTGTCTAGTGGGATTCGTTCTATATTTTGGCAAAGTAGAAATACAAAGAAAAAATAAATGATTATCAGCAGAACGTCCTAATTTGGCAAAAAACTGAATGCGTTAAAAAAGCTGATTACAGTTGGGCTCCACGATTTGAAGATTGCGAGAAAGGGTATCAATTCGTGACTTGTAAATCGCGAGCCCCAATTAAATTAACAATTTCCAGTTACAGGACACTTTGTGGATAACCATTTAAATAGATTATCCTATTTATATATTTCGTTGATCAGCAGCGTATCAAATCACAGAAGAAATGGTTAGATACTTACTAAGACAATTTTTTAAAATTAATATCACAGACCCTCAAACCTTTTTATATAAATTTATGGAAAGCAGATTAATTAAAATTCTTGCAATTGACGATAATCCAGACAATCTGATAACTATTCAGGCACTTATTAATGAGGTATATCCGGATATTATGGTTTTAAAGGCCTTAAGTGGAACAGAGGGACTTAAATTGGCGGTCATTGAAAATCCGGATGTTATTTTACTTGACATTGTAATGCCCAACATGGATGGATTTGAAGTATGCCAGCGATTAAAAGCAGACAAGGATCTATGTGACATACCCGTTGTTTTTGTAACCGCCATCAAAGGAGATAAAGCAAGCCGGATAAAAGCACTGGAATGCGGGGCTGAGGCATTTTTGGCAAAGCCCATTGATGAAAGTGAACTCATCGCTCAGATTCGTGCCATGTTAAAAATCAGGACAGCCCACCTGGAAAGGCATGATGAAAATGCACGACTTGCTGCTCAGGTTGCCGAACGGACCCTGGAACTTAAGAAAACACATACCGCAACCTTAAATTTGTTAGAGGACTTAAAAAATGAGAACGAAGCAAGGAAGAAGACCGAGGAAGCGCTAAGGGAAAGCGAAGAAAAATTCAGGGATATGGCAAACCTCTTGCCACAAATAGTGTTTGAGACAGATCTTCAGGGCAAGCTTACCTATGTAAATAAACAAGCATATAAGATTTGCGGTTATTCGAAGGATGACAATATAATTGGTAAAGATTCTATTAGCTTTTACATTCCGGAAAACAGATCCCTGCTAATTGAAAATTTCAGGAATAGAATTGCCGGCGGCCTAACCAGTAACAATGTACAAACAATGATTCGGAAGGATGGAACTACTTTCCCCGCACTGGTTTATTCTAATCCAATTTTAAAAGATCATAAACCGATTGGTCTGAGAGGAATTATTGTCGATATCACAGAACAAAAACAAGCCGAAGAAAAGATCAGCCATATCGCAAGGTTATATGCCCTTTTGAGTCATATCAATCAGGCTATTTTCAAGACACAGAGTTCAAATGAACTTTTTCAAACAATTTGCCAGGTTGCTTTTGAATTTGGACAATTCCAAATGGCTTGGGTCGGTTTATTTGATGAATCAACTCATCGAATCAATCCAATAGCCTGGGCGGGTCATGTTTATGGTTATCTTGATCAGGCAGTTATTATCCCCGGGTCCGATCCCTATGGACTAGGTCCGACTAGCCGGGCTTTTGACGAAAGAAAGATTATTTATTGCAATGACATTGCATCCGATCCCATGATGCTTCCCTGGAGAGATGAGGCACTTAAACGCGGATACAAATCATCAATATCCGTCCCCTTTCGCCGTAAGGAGAAAATCATTGGAGTTTTCAATCTTTATGCAACTGAATCGGGCTTCTTCAGTGAGGATGAACTCAGATTACTGAATGAAATTGGTAATGATATTTCGTTTGCCATAAATGCCATTGATTCGGAAAACCTACGCAATAAGACGGAAAAAGAGCTGGAGCAAAGCAGAAATGAACTCAAAACGATCTATGATCATGCTCCGGTCATGATGTGTGTGGTAAATGAAAACAGGCAAGTCTTATTTGCTAATCAAGCTTTCTCGTCATTAACAGGGACAAAGGGGGGAGAAATGATTGGTGGCGCTTTTGGTGGCGTAATTCGATGTATCAATTCATCAGACGATCCACGCGGATGCGGAAACGGTCCAAAATGTGGAAATTGCAGTCTCCGAAAAGCGATGGATAAAACATTTAAGACCGGTACCGGATATCGAAACATTGAGTACCAATCGACCCTGAACATTGACGGATCAAGCCACGAAGTATCATTCCTCGGATCGACAGCCATAATCAGCAATGATGACAAGAAAAACCTTTTATTATGCTTGCATGACATTACCGATCGAAAGCTGGCTGAAGATGCATTACAAAAAAGTGAGATGTTACTCCGCACCTTTATTGACAATTCGCCCTTCGATATCTGGGCCCGGGACATTGATAGCATCGGGATCCTTGAAAATAAAAAATTTGTCGATCATTATGGTTCCATAATAGGTTATACTCCTCAAAATAACCATACGATTGATAATGAAACGACACAACACTGGTTACAAATTAACGAAAGAGTATTAGCTGGTGAAATCATTGATGAAGAGTATGAATTCGAAATAGACAGTGAAACCAGGTTGTTTCAACAAACAGTTTTTCCAATCCAAAACAATGAAAAGATTATTGGAATAGCCGGTTTTAATATTGATATTACCGATCGAAAGAAAGCTGAAGAAGCATTAAGCGAATCGCAGGAGCAATTAAAAAAATTTGCAGCGCACCTTCAAAATGTGCGTGAAGAAGAACGGGTTTTATTAGCACGTGAAATTCATGATGAACTTGGTCAGATATTAATAGCCATAAAAATTGATATGGGCATGTTGAAACAAAATGTTTTGAAGGGGATCGACAAACATCAGTCAGAATCGGTATTAACAAAATTCGATAGCCTTTTCAGTTTAGTCGACAACACCATTAAGACTGCCCGAAAAATTATGACCGATCTTAGGCCCGATGTATTGGACATACTTGGATTTATTGAAACAATTAAACAACATCTTCAGGTTTTTCAGGAGCGATACAAGATCACCTGCAAATTTGAGAATTCCACGAACAAGCTGGCACTGGATTCACAACAATCGGTTGCATTATTCAGAATTATACAGGAGGCCTTAAACAACGTTGCAAAACATTCCAAAGCAACCGAATTAAGAGTCATTCTCGATCAAAAGGATAATAAACTTTTTCTGGAAGTGGTTGACAACGGGATTGGTTTTGACGAAAATCATAAGAAGAATTCTGATTCGTATGGATTAATCGGCATGAAAGAGCGGGTTTTCCTGTTGGATGGAGAACTGAACATATCCGGTAAAAAAGATGTTGGAACAAGCATCAAAGTAACTATGCCTTATGTCAGTAATCAGTGAACAGTTAAGCTGTTGGCGATGAATACTAACTGTCAATATACTTTGCAAATAAAAATCACACTAAGTACCTCCCAATAAAAAATGAATACGGACAATCAAAGCAATAGTTTGACTCATGGAGAATCAAAAGAAATCCAATTTAATGATATTTTTATTCTTGAAGACATTCAACGAATGCAGGATTTGTTTTCTGAAGTTACGGGAGTAGCCTCGCTGATAACATATCCTGACGGGACTCCGATAACAAAACCAAGCAATTTTTGCCGGTTATGCCAGCTTGTTCGAAGTACAGAAAAGGGACTGGATAATTGTATAAAATCAGCTATCTCTAACTGTAAAAGTTTTTCTTCGGAGATGCAATTACAGCCATGCCAGAGCGCCGGCCTATTGGATACGGGAGCCAAAATATCCGTTAACGGGACTCATATAGCCAGTTGGTCAATCGGGCAGGTAAGGAATGACGGAATGAATCTTCAGAAAATAATTGATTACGGAGATGAAATTGGCGCAGATAAGGATGAATATCTCAAGGCTTTGAACGAAGTTCCGATAATGTCGATTGAAAAGTTTCAGAAGATCTTTGAAATGTTGTTTGTCATGGCCAACGATTATTCTGATAAGGCATTTAAAAACATGCAGTTCAGGAAACAGATTGCAGAACACAAAAAGACCAATGACTTATTACAGAAAAGCGAGGAGTCCCTTTCAATTACACTCCAATCAATAGGCGACGGAGTTATTTCAACCGATAAAGATGGATTAATCGTCAATATGAATCCGGTAGCTGAACAAATGTGTGGTTGGAAATTATCCGATGCAACCGGAAAACAACTGACAGAGGTGTTTAATATCATTCATGCTGCTTCACGAAAAGCGGTCGAAAATCCCGTCAAGAAAGTTTTGGAAACCAATGCTGTAATCGGACTTGCCAACCATACAATTTTAATTTCAAAAAAAGGAACGGAATATCAAATTGCCGACAGTGCAGCACCAATAAAAAATGATGAAGGCATTATCAGTGGAGTTGTCCTGGTCTTTTCGGATGTAACTGGAAAATATAGAACAGAAAAAAATCTGATTGAAAGTGAACGTAGCAAATCGGTGTTACTGGCGAATCTTCCGGGCATGGCGTACCGATGCAAATATGACCGCCAGTGGACCATGGAGTTCGTATCGGAAGGAGTTTCAACCTTGACAGGTTACAGTAAAGAGGATCTGATTGACAACCGAACTATTTCGTTTAATGACCTGATTCTTCCGGAATATAGTGACTATTTATGGAAAGCATGGAAAAAAGCGGTTAAAAATCATGAAACTTGCCGAGTAGAATATCGGATTTTAACTGCAGATCATACGGAAAAATGGGTGTGGGAACAGGGAATTCCCATTTTCAATAACCAGGGAGAAGTCGATGCATTGGAAGGGCTAATAATTGATATTACAGAACGCAAAAATGCAGAAGCAGCACTTCAAAACGAACGATTATTGCTTCGGACTCTTATCGACAATATTCCGGATACTATTTATGCCAAAGATTTAGCCGGACGTAAAACTCTTGCAAACAAGGCAGAAGTTCAGTTGCTTGGAGCAGATTCAGAAGATGACGTATTGGGAAAAGATGACTTTGAGTTCTACCCAACCGAATTTGCTGAAAATTTTAGGGCCGATGATCAAGAAGTAATCCAGACAGGAATACCTGATATCAACACGGAAGGATTTATTATCGATGTGAAAGGCAAAAAACATTGGCTGCATTCTTCAAAACTTCCGCTTCGCAACAAGGACAATCAGATAATCGGGGTGATGGGAATCGGCCGCGATATTACTGTTCGCAAAGAAGCTGAGGAAGCTTTGCAGAGGAGTGAACATTTTTTAAGGGAAACTCAGGTAATATCAAAACTTGGAACCTACTCGCTGAGTATCAATTCAAATATCTGGAGCAGCTCAGAAGTGCTCGATTCAATCTTTGGAATAGCCTCTGATTTTGACAAATCATTCGAAGGTTGGGTATCCATCATTCATCCAAAATGGCAAAATGCCCTGAAAGATTATGTTTTAAACTACGTAATAGGAAAGAAAAAGAGATTCGACAAGAAATACAAAATTATTCGGAAGAACGACAACCAAGAGCGCTGGGTTCATGGCTTGGGAGAATTAGTTTTAGACCAAAACAATCAACCGGTTTCTCTGATTGGAACAATTCAGGATATAACGGAAAGGGAACTGACCACGGAAGCGCTCAAAAACAGTGAAGAGCTTCACCGTTCTATCCTGAACGCTTCTCCCGATGCTATTGTAGTAGTGGAAATGGATGGACGAATCAGAATGGTTTCTCCAGCAGCCTTGACTTTGTATGGTTGCCAAACATCCGAACAACTTATTGGGGGGCAGATGTTTGATTTTATTTCTCCGGAAGATAGAAAACGAGCGCAAGCAAACAGTCTGCTCATGTTCAATGGACGTCTTGGGTCTATTGAGTACCAGATACTCCGTACCGATGGAACTTCTTTTTCTGCAGAAGTAAACGGAGATATAATCTGGGACTCCAATCATCAACCGAATGGTATGGTTTTTATTATTCGGGATAGTACGGAACGTAAAGAATCAGAAGAATCCTTGAAAAGCTCCCAACTTGAACTTAAGGAATTTGCTTCACATCTTCAAAGTGTTCGTGAAGAAGAAAAGATACAATTAGCACGTGAAATACATGATGAACTTGGTCAAATTTTAATTGCCATTAAAATTGATTTGGGAATGATGAAACAAAATGTAATAAAAAGCATCAAAAAGGCGGATGCTGAAAATATTTTGATTAATTTTGAAAACCTTTTCGGGTTAGTTGATAACACATTAAATACCACCAGAAGGATAATGACCGATTTAAGACCGGAAGTACTTCATTTAATTGGTTTCGTTGAAGCGGTAAAGCTTTATATAAATAATTTTAAGGAGAGATACCAGATATCTTGTTTGTTTGAAAACAGCACTTCAGCATTGAAATTAAATTCACAGCAATCGGTTGCTTTATACAGGATTCTACAGGAATCACTTACTAATATTGCTAAACATTCCAAGGCATCCAATGTAAAAATAAAGCTCTTCTTTGAGTCGGAACATTTCGTTATGGTAGTAAATGATAATGGTGTTGGATTTAAGATACCTCCAAGGAACAAACCAAACTCTTATGGCTTGCTCGGTATGAAAGAACGGGTTTACCTATTGGATGGAAAATTATCTATTTCGAGCCAACCCGACGAAGGAACCACTATAAAGGTTAAGGTTCCGTACCAGAGTTAATAATCAATATTCATCAAGACCAGTTATCAATAAAATAAAATATAGTTGTTAATACAAAAAAGACCCATATGATTAAAGTATTCATAGTAGATGATCATGAAATTATTCGTGAAGGATTAAAAAAGATTTTAAAAGAAGAGGCTGACTTAATGGTAGTTGGCGAAGCTCAGAGTGGAGATGAAGTCCTACAGAACATAAAAGAGATTGATTGCGATATCATGTTACTGGATATGAATATGCCCGGTAGGAGTGGACTCGAATTGATTGGAGACCTCAAAAAGTTGAAGCCCCAGCTTCACATCTTAGTACTTAGTATTCATCCGGAAGATAAATTTGCGTTAAGGACTTTGAAAGCGGGAGCTTCGGGCTATCTTTGCAAGGATACCGCCCTGGAAGAATTGGTTATTGCTATCCGGAAAGTACATAACCGTGGCAGGTATTTGAGTAATACCTTAGCGGAACAACTCGCCTTTGATTTTATGCCGGAGAAAGATCAATTGCCTCACGAACAATTGTCGAACAGGGAACAGGAAATCATGTTTATGCTTGTTACCGGTAAGAAAGTTAAAGACATAGCTAAAGATCTGAATTTAAGCATTAGCACTGTTTTTACTTATCGCGTCAGAATATTCGAAAAATTGAAAATTAAAAGCAATGTGGAATTGACCCATTATGCCATCATCAACAAGCTGGTCGATTAATTGTTAGTTGATTACACAAATTGGATCCGTGTTTTTGCAGGCTAATTGTTAAAAAAGAAGTAATTCTTACATATTGTAGCAAAAATTTCAAAAATAATGTGGCAATATTATTTAATTTTCATGGGTTTTTGTTATATTTGCACGTTTTCTTATTTTAACTTATTTACCCTCCTAAACTTGTACGCTGCTTGAGGAAAAGTTATACCCGGTATATGACCAAGATAATTCAAGTCAAGTCATTAGCTGTTGATTTAGCTAATGGCCTTTTTATGCTCAAAAATTCAAAGACATCTTCCAATGATCGCTGGTCCTATCTTACCAAATCCAGAAATATCTTCAACCTCACGAAAGGTCTTATTATCGGGTTGCTGCTTTTAGTGTCAGGGGTGGGGAATGTAAATGGGGCAACAAGAACAGCGGCTTTCAGCGGAAATTGGAGTAGTTCAAATACATGGGGTGGTACAGTCCCGGTAGCAGGAGATGACGTTGTAATTAATTCCGGCATTACAGTAACTCTAGATGTCAACACCCCAGTTATTCTCAGCTTAACCATAAAAGCAATGAATACATCTGGCACAAATGGTATTGTAGTTGGAGCGTATACATTGAATACTGGGACCATTGCTATTGCTGGAAGTACACGAAGTGGACGATATTCAACATTATCAATCTCAACAGGAATTATAAATGTCACTGGTAACATTTCATTTACAGGTGCAGCAGCGCAAGCAAGATTAATATTTTCCGGAGCAGGGACACTTAATCTAGGAGGGAATCTTTCGACTGGAGGGACTTTCTCCGCATCAAACAGTACTGTGAATTACAATAGAGCAGCAGCACAAACTATTGGAGGTTATACGTACAATAATCTTACCCTCTCCGGTAGTGGAGTCAAAACTATAACTACAGGTACAACAGTCTCCGGCAATCTTAGCATTTCAGGTGCCACAGCCAGTATTGGAACAGGATTAACTATTACTGCAAAAAGTCTCACTTTAGGTGGGCTGAGCAGAATTAACGGAATGTGGGGATCAACATCCTCAACCGCAACCTACCAAGACAACACCTACTTTGCAGCAACAACCGGGATGGTGAATGTCAGTACCGACACCAGATCACTAACACCATCCTTTTCCGGGTTAACTGCCAGTCCGGGTATTTGTTCTGGTACAGCTACTGTGACTTTAAGCGGCTCTGTCAGTGCTGCAGGACCGGTTTATCCCGCTAATGGCGAAACTGTTGGGGTTACCATCAATGGAGCAACCCAAAATGCAACAATAGCCGGAGGTGCCGGAGGATTCACTATAAATTACCCTTCGGCGGGTCTTTCTGCGGGCATTTATACCATTACTTATTCTTATGCCGGAAATACAATCCTACAAGCAGCTGCAAACAATACCAGTACATCATTAACCGTAAATTCGACAACTACAATCATCAGCCAATCCACTAATTCTCAAACGAAATGTGCTGGTGTTGCATTTACCCCTATAACGGTGACAGCAACCGGAACAGGGTTAACGTATCAATGGTATAGTAATACTACGGCCAGTACAACCGGCGGCACTTCGCTGGGATCGGCAAACGGCGCTCAAACCAATAGCTATACGCCACAATCAACTACTGTTGGAACTCTTTATTACTATTGCATTATTACCGGAACTTGCTCGACGGTAACGAGTGCAATTTCCGGAGCTTTTATCGTAAATTCGACAACTACAATTAGTGGACAATCTACAAATGCTCAAACTCAATGTATTGGGACTGCTTTTACACCCATAACTGTGACCGGAACCGGAACAGGGTTAACGTACCAATGGTATAGCAATACTACGGCTAGTATAACCGGCGGCACTTCGCTGGGATCGGCAAACGGTGCCCAGACCAATAGCTATACACCGCAATCGAATATTGCCGGGACTCTTTATTACTATTGTATCGTTACTGGAACTTGCTCGACGATAACGAGTGCAATTTCCGGAGCTTTTATTGTAAATCCGACAAGTACCCCTACTACTACCGGAGCAATTCTTTGTATCGGAAGCAATTCTACTGCTACATTATCCGCTTCCGGGGCAGTTACAGGTCAGGAATACAATTGGTATAATGCAGCAACGGGCGGCACTCTCTTAAAAACGAGTACCGATAACACTGACAACACCTATACAACTCCTGTGCTAACCTCCACAACCAATTATTGGGTATCCATTATGAATGCCCAGGGGTGTGAAGGATCACGTACTCAGGTAGCCGCTACTTACCCTGCTGCATCAACAGATCCTCAAACCCCGGGCACTAATTCCTGGATTGGTTATGTGTACGGAGGGAGAGACACTAATTTTGCCAATAATACTTACTTTGGGCATTATCCAGAACCTGAAACATTTAATGAAAGCTTTGGAAATGGCGGTGATAACTATTGCTTTCCGATCACTTCAAATTCAACGGCCAGATCGATCAACACCCAGAATTTTTCAGTACGCTACCTGATGAACTCCACTAGGAAAGGATTATTTGCTGTTGATTTAGGCTCTGATGATGGCAGTCGGTTAACGGTAGATGGGACACTTTTGTTTAATAATTGGGCAGATCAGGCTTTTACTTCACGTCCGGGGGTATTAATGAATCTTACCGGGTCAAGTTCCCTGATTTATGATTTCTATGAAAATGGCGGTCTGAATCAGGTTGTTTTTCAGAATCTGACACAACTACTGGCAAATAATCTTACGGCCAATACATCCCAAAGTATTCCGTTGGGAACAAAAGGATCAACCATTAGCGGTGATGCATTCGGCACGTTACCTGCCGGGATATCTTTAAGCGGTACCGGATATCAATGGACTTACAGTACCACGCCAACCGGGACAAGGGTAAATATTGCAGGTGCTACCGGCGCCACGTTCACTCCGGATGCCACCATCGCACCTTTCAACGTCACAGGCACCTATTACATTTACAGAAATGCTATCTTAAGCAGTATAAATAATGTTTCACCGAATCCCTATGTAGCAACAAACGAATCAAATGTTTGCACTTTAAGTGTCTTCAATCCGGTAATCACAACCTCCGTTTCTACATTAACAGCCTTCAGCTATGTAGTTGGTTATGGGCCATCTGTTCAACAGTCATTCACAGTAAGCGGGACTTCTTTAAATACAGATCTAACAGTAACACCTTCTACAAATTATGAAATTTCAACTACTTCAAATAGCGGATTTCAATCAACTCCGATTATCCTAAAACAATCAGGAGGTTCAGTCGCCAATACGACTATTTACGTTCGTTTAAAAGCAGGATTAGTTGCCGGCAGTTATAATTCAGAAAATATTGTAACCTCTTCAGCTTATGCAACCTCTAAAAATGTGACTTGTAGTGGAACTGTTAACGCACCAACGATTACTGCATCAGTCACTTCCTTAACCGGATTCAGTTATCCTGTTGGTTATGGACCCTCCGGAGAGCAGACCTTCTCTGTAAGTGGGACAAATCTTACAGCAAATATAAGTGTTACCCCTTCTTCTAGCTTTGAAATTTCAACAGGTTCAGGTGCTTCATTTGTGGCAGCTAATCAGATAACACTGACGGCTGCTGGTGGAATTGTTAATGCTACCACTATTTATGTCCGCATGAAAGCCGGGTTAGCATTAGGAACTGTTCCTGCAGAAAATATTATCGTATCAACAACAGGCGGATCACCAAAAAATGTAAGTTGTAGTGGAGCAGTTGTAACTACACCCGCTATTACCACCTCCATCTCAACCTTCCAGACAACATTTAGTTATACGTATACAACAGGTCCATCCGCTCAACAATCGTTTACGGTCAGTGGATCTAATCTGGTAGCCAATGTGCTGATTACCCCTCCAGCTGACTATGAAATTTCTACGTTATCCGGGAGTTCTTTTGTCGCAACCAATCCCATAACACTTACTCCTGCAAATGGATCCATAAACACAACGACCATTTATGCCCGCTTGAAAATTAGCTTGGGAGTCGGAAATTATAATTCGGAAAATATTGTGGTGTCTTCGAATGCCGCAACGTCAAAAAGCATTACGTGTAATGGTACGGTAAACCCTGCCCCAACACTGACCACCAATACGTCATCTTTATCTACTTTCATTTATTCTTCCGGATCCGGACCATCCGGTTCACAATCCTTTATTTTGACAGGCACAAATCTCGGGACCGCCGTTGTAACAGTTACCCCTCCTACAAACTTCGAGATAATGGATCCTACAACAGGCACCTATAAAACAACTGCGTTTACAATTACACCAACAGGAGGATCCGTTAATGTAACCCTCAACGCACGGCTTGCTGCCGGTTTGGCAATCAACACTTATGGTCCTTCCAATGTTTCTCTATCCGCAACCGGAGCAGTTGTAAAAACGGTTGCTCTAAGCGGATCGGTTGTAGCAACAACGACTCCCACTATTTTAACTTCGAAAACCACACTGACGGGTTTTGGGTATATGTTTGGAAACGGGCCATCGTCTGAGCAAATGTTTACAGTAAGTGGAGCCTCACTTGGATCTAGTATAACTATTAAGCCTCAAACGAACTTTGAAATATCAACAAGTACCGGAAGCGCTTTTTCTCCAACCAGTACAATAACATGTACACCAAACAATAAAAAAGTTGTTGATCCGGTTACTATCTATGTTCGTTTAAAATCAGGATTAAACGCCGGCAATTATACAAAGGATAGCATCACCCTGGCAAGTGGAACAATTGTAAAAAAGGTTCCGTGCGTTGGGATAGTCTTTGTTTCCCCTTTAATTACAGCTGGAGGTGGAGGTACATATTGTGAAGGTTCTATAATTAATTTAAGCAGCACAGGAGCAGATATTGTGAATCGATATTGGCAAGGTCCGAACAGCTTTTATTCCACGAGTCAGAACCCGGTATTGGCTACTAGCGCAACACCAACTATGTCAGGCACGTACACTGTAACGGGGAATGTATATGTAGGGGGAAATCTTATCACGAATGGAGACTTTGAATCCGGAAACACCAGTTTCGGAAGTAGTTATAATTACGTTGTTCCGGGTAAGACAATAAATTCAAATGGAAATTTATGGGCTGAAAGTACCTATACGGTGGATGCAAATCCGAATAACAGCCATGCTAACTTCTCGGCATGTCCCGACCATACAATAGGAGGAGCAACACCAGTTGGAAAGCAAATGATAATTAACGGTGCTGCATTGGCCGGAGTTGTAATCTGGACTCAATCTGTTCCGGTGGTACCAAATGCAAGTTACGAGTTTAGTTATTGGGTGCAAACCGTCGTTGCCACCAGTCCCTCTCAATTGCAGTTGTATGTAAATGGCGTCGCAGCAGGTCCTACTTACACTGCCGATGCCTCAACCTGCACCTGGAAACAATTCATTTACAATACGACTGCCGGGCCAACGACCACAACCGTTAACTTGGAATTAATAAATAAAAATACAATCGCCGATGGCAATGATTTTGCATTAGATGATATCGTATTCAAACAAATTCTGCCAGCCACTTCGTCTGTCAATGTGACTGTGAATCCGAGTTTACCTGTCAGCGTGAGTATAACTGCATCCGCTAATCCAATTTATGCAAGAACACCTGTAACATTTACTGCAACTGCTGTCAATGGAGGAACATCACCTTCTTATCAATGGAAATTGGTGAACAGCGTGAGCGGCAAGACAAATGTGGGGACAAATAGTGCTACCTATACTAATTCCAATTTGGCTAACGGCGACAGCGTTTACTGTGTTGTTACTTCCAATTATCCTTGTTCGAGTGGTAACCCGACAACTTCCAATAAAATAAAAATGACTGTAAATCAACGGACGAACTACTGGATGGGATCTATCGATACCGATTGGGGAAAAGCAGGAAACTGGACAGCAAATTATGTCCCACTAGCAGGAGATGATGTTGAGTATGCTACAACCAGCAATTTTACTTCCGTTGCAAAAAATGATTTGTATTTAGATGCCGATCGCACTATCGGCAATTTAATAAATGCATCGACCAAACGCTTGGTAATTCCTGCAGGCAAAGGGCTTGTTGTAAACAGTGCGATATCTCTGACACCCGCTAATAATCCATATCTTATATATATTAGCTCCAGTTCAACTCTTCCCAACGGCTCTTTGATATTTCATAATTCACCAAGTGTATCTGTTTACGGCACAGTGGAGATGTATTCACCAGCTTTTTACAATCCATCAGGACCTGCAGGCTACAAGTATAAATGGCAATATTTTGGAATTCCTGTCTCTATTGCAAAAGCGACACCCACATTTGATGGATCATACGTTCGTAGCTGGGATGAGCGTCAAGATACGTTGAAACATTGGGTAGCCTTAACGAATGACTCCGTATTAAGGCCATTCTATGGCTATGAGCTTACTCAACAAAGTGCAAAAACGATATACTTTCAGGGACAACTCGTAAATAGTGATTTTAATATTGGCCCGTTAGCCGTATCACCACCACCGGCCGCATTCCCCGGACAACATATCTTCGCCAATCCGTATACGGCTGCTATCAACATTAAGAATCTTACTTTTGGTAGTGATACTGAAGCAACGGTATACCTTTATAACACCGGCTCGTATGCCGACTGGAGCTCTACCAGAGGGTCAAATACATTAAATGGCTATCCTGGTCAATATACTGCAGTTCCGCAAAACACAGCCGGATCAAACTCTTTACAATTAGATGTTCCATCTATGCAGGCCATATTGATAAGGCCCAAACCGAATATTTCAACATATAACAATTTTACATTTGGTATTTCCTATAATTCAGTTATAATGGAAAATGCCACCCGGCAAAGGGTATCACCAGAAAAAACATTGTCTACAAACGATGACAACACTGAAACATTGATTGAAGTGAAGGGTACAAACTTTTCGGATAGGATGTGGATATTTTCACAACCTGGCTGTACGCATCATTTCGATAACGGTTGGGATGGAGCAAAATTAATGGGCTCTGCACTTACTCCACAACTTTACGCGGTAGAATCAGATGGGAATTATCAGGTTGATGCTGTAGATGATATGAATAATACAAAATTAGGATTTCAGGCAGGAGAAGATGTTGAGTATACAATGACATTTACTCACCAAAATATTAAGAGCAAATATGCCGGGGTTTATTTAATGGATAACGTTGAAAACAAAACAGTCGATATAACTGAGAGTGGTTCTACCTATTCTTTTTTAGCTGAGTCAACATTTAAGGCTGTAAATCGTTTCAATATTATTACACGTCCGTATGAACAGAGTAGTCCGGATAAAGATTCTCAAATAAAAATCTTTAGTAGCCGTGGATGTATTTTGGTACAAAATTTCAGTAGCCTTAGCGGGCATGTAATGATCTACGATATTGCCGGACATTATTTGAAAAAAGTGGCATTGGCGCCAAATGGTGGTATAGTTGTTGTATCACGAATTTTACCGGGTGCCTACATTGCAAAGGCTATAACCAATCAAGAGGGAGTAGCAAAAAGACTAATTGTTCAATAAAACAAAGTGGTTAAAAGACAAAAAAACATATTAATTTGGATCATTATTTGGGGCGGATTGCTTCTGGCAGTCCTTTATTCCCCTATTGGGAGTCCTGATTTATACACATCCAGAAAATACTTTTCTGCAAATCAAGGGGTTCAGTTTAAGGGAGCAGAAATATTGAATTCACCGTCTTTAAAAAGCAGTTACGGAAACAACTATCAGGAATTAAATGTTCCAGTTTACAATTCATCGGAATTAAAAAGCAACACTTCCTATTCAGTAACAAGTTCAGAAAACACATTTAATTCCAATTCCGGGAATAGCGTAGTCCAGGAGAATAGGTATTTGAGTTCGCCTCAAAAAAATGGAAACTCTGACGCAAGTTTTGGTGAAGTTGGAATAGCGATGAATACTTCCAAAAGTAAAAATGCCGAAGAAAATGTCAATACGGTAAGTCGTACAGGCTTCATGTCATTAACAACAGATTTAAATAATTTATCAACCAGCACAACCAAGCAGAGTGCTACTAATGAAAACCCATTGGGAGGTACCGACCCGGGACCTGATCCAAACGGATCTGTGATTCCCGTAGGAGATGGATGGGGATTATTATTTTTGTTAGGAGTGTGCTATGCACTTATAATAATAGTATTTAAGAAAAAAACACATTTCGATATTGCTTCCATTAAGAGAAAATAGCTGTTTGTTTTTAAAGGATCTGTTAAAATAACAACTTTCAATCATTTTGAACAAATAAAGGAGGATATCTCAATTTAAATTTGAGGTGTCCTCCTTTATTAATTTAGCATTACCTCTCTCCTCCATTGTCATGCATCTTGGATATCAGAATTTTTCTCTGGTGAATCAGTGTAATTTATCGTCTTCAGTAGTACAAACCTAACTTTGAGCAAAATTAACTATGCTATAAAGCGGATTTACTTATAATCGTTCACTAGTGTCCACTAAAATAAATTAAGAGATTCTTCATTTATATTTAGGTCAAAACTTACTTTTTCAAAATTTTCAAGCGGTTCATTTTTATGGTGTTATGATTTAGAGATGTTTAGAATTTCATATCTAATACGATAGTTACCGTTTTTTTACAATTCTGTAATAAATAAAAATTCAAGTCGTCACGCCTAAAAAATTTCAGCATAACCTTTATCAATAAGGGTTTCAGATATAGGTTAATGATTTTAAGTGGACACTAGTGATAATCGTTATTGAAATACCTTATACTCGACTCGTTTAGTCCTATAAATAAAAAACGAATAATTACAGTATTATCTTAATAAGTAACAGTATCTGACTGATTAAATGTGTTTTTGATTAAATAGGCTACACATTTATTATTTTACCTTTCTCTTATTCTTGATGATAAAAAAATAGATAATAGGTATTTTGTTGATAATCAGATTGTCTTATTACCCAAACTGTTACACTACAGTTTATTTTACACAATTAGTAGTTTCTCTATTAATTCCCAAAAATAATCTAAATTAATGTTGTATTTTTTTCTTTGTTGTAGATTTTAAAATTACATTGTGTTAATAAATTACATTAATATGTTATTATAATATAATTATTGTTTATTTATGTACAAAATAAAGAGCATCCATTCTACGATTCTCAATTTATGAATCTTAGTATTTATATAGCAAATGTAACATTAATTCTATATCTTGTGAATATTAACAACAATTTTACTACAAATTAATCCTCCTCCACTGTAATTGGCTCATTTTGAATTCATCTAATTTATTCTTCAGCTTTTTATAACCTACAGAGCCATATAGGAAAATGTAGTTATTGCTACAGTATAACAGATAATGCTACATGTTGCTATATATCAGTATTTTATAAATATTTGATTATGTTTGTATAGTCATTCAAGACCTATTATTTTCTTAAATCAGAATATCAATTCACATAAAAGTCAGCATTATGAAAAAAACTACATTCAAATCGTTATTCGTAACGTTAAGTTTACTATTTATTGCATCACAATCGTTCGCACAGAATTTGACTGGCACTCGTATTGATGTAAGGGGATCATCATCCCAACTCGGGGATCAAATGTGGATTTTCTCAGTCGCATCGTGTACATATGGATTTGATAACGGTTGGGATGGATTTAAAATGTTGGGGAGTTCACTTGCACCTCAGTTATTTGCTATTGAACCGGATGGCAATTATCAGGTTGATGCTGTCCCGGATGCAAACAATACCTACCTGGGATTTTCTGCAGGTGTGGATAGTGTATATACTTTTACATTTAACAATGAAAATTTAGACTTACGTTATCAGCAACTCTATTTAATTGACTCTATTGCCAATAAAACAATCGACATTTATCAAACCGGTTCAACCTATACATTTTCAGCCCTGCGAACACCTCAACCGGTAAAACGATTTAAGATTGTAACAAGCCTGCCACAAGTTGTTGTTCCCACAACCCCGAAGGATACCGTACCGGTTGTAACTCCTCCTGTAACTCCTGTCGATTCGGCGGTTACTAATCCAACTGTACCACCAACTATTCTTGTAGATTCTGTGAACAATAAAAATAAAACAAAACAAATTAAGATATTTAGTTCCAGAAAACAAATACACATTGTAAACCCCGGAAAGCAAAAAGGTACCCTGACTATTTCTAGTGCAGCTAGCGGCATAGTTCAGTTGAAAGTAAACTTCAGTGCGGCAAGTACCAAGATTATTGATACCAATCTCTCTACCGGAACATATATTGCTAGCGTTGTGACTGCTGCCGAAAAAGTATCAACAATAATTCTAATTCCATAGCTGAAAGAAGATTAATTAGAACTTAAACATTGTTTTTAGTTTTCAAAAAAGAATGCCGGAACTTTCATTCCGGCATTCTTCATTCTTAATCTTCACAGAGCCTTCATTTTAAAACTAATAAAGCGATGCTATCTAATCACACAACTAAGACACAAAATGTTTCCTAAGTTTTTCATTTCTAACCAATCCTATTATTATTTAGCAGGTCTAAAAAAGACAGAAAGGAAATAGTAAAACACAACAATAAAGACCGTTCCTCGGATTAAAAGCAAATGCAGTAATAAGTAATCAACGCAATATAGCATCGTATTCTTGGACCCAGAATCAGGTGAAACCACTATATCGCCGAACCTAGGGCATAACACCGACAAGTTGGATGCGAAATTAGTATCCGGAATCCAAAAGCCATATCGGGCAATACTTGATTTGAAAATCTATCTGTGCAACTATCAATGCGACATTTGTTAGCTTCGTATAAGCCTTTTCCCTCACATTTTCTTTATTTATTGTTCACAATCTGTTTTAGGCATCATACGATTCTTATTTATTTTACCTTATCATATACATATCTTAACCTTTTAATGATATGCCATATCTCCTTAACAACTAAGTTTAAACGGAGAATAAATACAAAACAAAAGGCGGACAAAAAGTGTGGCAAAAAACGGGCAATGTTCCGGTAACCGGTAGCTTCCGGTAGTACCGGATATCGGATAGCAAAATTAGAAGCCTATTCAAAAGGTACGTAACAGCAACATCCGGGTTGATAATCGATCTGTACCGCTTTAAATACGACGTTGGTTAGTATTCCACACTTACTTCAGCTCGGCATGATCGTTGTTACTAAACAGCCTTTACTGTTTGTCTGCTTAAACCAATAGAAAATTGAGATTTACGGTGATAAGCCGGACTACAAAGCTTGCCGTATAGTTAATCAATGAAAAGAATCATTCTGTTTTTTTATTAAACAGGATAATCTATTATTACAACTAAGCAAGTGGAATAAGTGAATGTACTATTTTATACACCTGGACAATCTCTGTTGACTATTGATCCGGCACCCGGCTATTTCACTAATTTGGAGAGGTGTTGAAGTCGATCCTTAACCGGGTTCCAGCTCTTTCCCTGATGCTGTTTCATTTTCTGTCCTTACTCTCCGGGGTGCATCCTCTTAGTTCGGTTTTACTTCAGCCGGGGTTCTTGCTCTGTATAGAGACAATTCAATGGGAGTATAGATAGGGTTCGGTTAGGGTTCAGTTAGGTCTACCTATCCGAACCCTAACCGAACCCTATCTGAACCCTATCTATACCAAAACTAAGATAAGACTGAAATAAGACTGCGTCCAGACTAAGAAGACTCCCTCTTTATGACTGAAGTACGACAGAGAATACTCCCTCTTTTGAAAAAGAAAATCTTATTTTTCTTTTTTCTTCCCCTTCGTGGGAAATTGAACACCCTACGAATCTTCCCTTATCCCCTTCCAGTAAGAAGTAAAAATAATAGAAGGCTCTGTATATTTCCAATTACTTACTTGCAGTCTGCTCTTTAAGATATAAACTTTTATACTTATTTTTGCTTCAAACTATTTTTTAATGAAGAAAGTTAATAAAGTAATCTGGGGAATCATTGGAGCCGGCGACGTTTGTGAGAAAAAGAGTGCACCGGCTATGTATTCAATTCCGGGCTCTGAAGTAAAAATGGTCATGCGCAGAAACGCCAGTAAAGCGTTGGATTTTGCCCACCGGCACGGGATTGCGCATTGGACTACAGATCTGGTTGAATTATTGAGTGACGACGATATAAACGCTGTCTATATTGCCACACCACCTTCCTCTCATGCGGAACTTACCATAAAGTGTGCTGAAGCCGGGAAAGCAATCTACGTTGAAAAGCCCATGGCGAATTCACATGCAGAGTGTCAATCTATGATTAAGGCATGCCAAAGGGCCGATGTACCTCTTTTTGTAGCTTATTACAGGCGTACATTGCCCGGATTCTTAAAAGTAAAGGAATTGATTGAGAGTGGAAAGTTAGGAGCAATACGCTCCGTCACCATTGAAATGGTTCAACCGATTCAACCGGACTTCATTGCGCAGCAAGGGAATAATTGGAGAGTACTTCCCGAAATAGCCGGAGGAGGATATTTTCACGACCTGGCATCCCATCAGCTGGAGTATCTTGATTTCCTCTTTGGACCCATAATCGAATTCAAAGGGATCTCCTGCAATCAGGCCCATATCTATCCGGCCGATGATATCGTAACAGCTGCATTCCGGTTTAAATCCGGGGTGATGGGATCCGGGACGTGGTGTTTTAATGCCGACACGGCATCACAGAAGGATGTAACTCATATCGTCGGAGCAGCAGGAGCGCTTTCATTTAACACATTTGGTAGCCCCATGACAATTCGTTTTGAGAGTTCTCATCACGGCCCGGAAGAGTTTTGTTTTACTCATTCCCAACCCATTGAGCGGTCACTTATTCAACAGATTGTGGATGACTTACGTGGGGTAGGGAAAGCACCGGATACAGCAACCAGCGGGGCGCGTACTACCCAGATAATGGACCAGGTTATAAGGAGGAGATAATTGATTTAATGATTATGTTCCCCATGCATTAGAGAATTCTATAACCGACTGTAATTGAAAAACCATCCATGACATCATTGCTTTTCGAATCAGGATAGGGTGGTTTAAATCCATCGATATAATCGGAGAGTGTGTATCGCCAGCAAAACTCGGCACCAATATAAAAACCATTCTGTAAATCATATTGATATCCGAACCCATACGGTATAACCGGGGCAATATAGGTTGGTTTATAACGATAATTATTTTTTGGATAATTATTTGGATTTAAACCGGCTAAACTGGCGTTACTCCTCAACACTCCTGCCCCGATAAATCCATAGATCGCATTGGGGGTTGAGCGGGAATATCGTTTTCCAAACTGATAGGTGTATTCACCCTGAACTGCCAGTTGCAAAACATTCGTTTTAAAAGAATAGCCCCTTTGTACATAAGAGCCATCAGTTCCTGTGAAGTTGCTATAATTCAATGCAGCCTTGTATCCCAGAATACCGGGCCCAAAATCGCCTGAAAATCTTTGTCGAAAGCCCAATGAAACATCCATGTTATTCAAAGGACTTTCATTGAAAGGCGATCCTTTTGTATCGGCAAAGCAATAATCCGGTCCTAAAGAAAAAATAATATATTCTTCGCTCGTGTTTCTTCTGCCAATTAATCCATTCCGCCGTTGAGCTTCAAGTCCATCGAGAAGAAGCAAAACAAATAAAACAGATAAGAATAATCTTTTCATTTCGGAATAGTACGTTTCTAATTATTATATTTTGGGGACAAAAATACAAAGAATAATTCAATTTCTTAATCTAAACGTACTTAAAGTTATTTTAGTATTTATATCCGGAATGCAGTTAATATCGGAAACTACTTCCTCCCACAAATTCCCGCAACAAAGATGTCGGTGGTATTTCGCGATCATAGATCGGCACAAAATAGTTCAAAAACTTGATTAACCTGTGAGTTTCAGTATATTCGTCACAATACTTCGGTACTTCAGCCAAGATGGGTTCAGCATGTTTTTTTAACACAGCCAGTTCAAACAATAAGGCAGAGTTAAACAATACATCGGCATTTTCCTGATATGGAAAAATCCATTTTTCTTCTCCACGCCTTACACTGGGCCAACGAGCAATCGTTTCACGGGCTGAATAATTCCTGAAACGGAAATCCCGGATAATTCGCCGGAGCAGACGGGTATCGGCAGTGGGTATCCAGTTGTGATTATCAATAGAGATTGTAGTCAGTGCTGACACATATATTTTAAAAATCGTTTCAGGTGGAATATCCGGAATCAATTCGGGATTCAGAGCATGGATTCCTTCGATGATCAAAATACTATCTTCATGCAATTTCAGTTTCTCACCTTTATAATAACGTTTTCCTTCTTCAAAGCTAAAAAACGGAAGTTCAATTTCTTCTCCGTTGAGTAACTGTTTTAGATTTTGATTAAACAAAGTTAAATCCAGCGAATGCAGATGTTCAAAATCCCAATCGCCATTTTCATCTTTGGGTGTATCATCCCGATTTACAAAATAGTTGTCTAGAGACAGAACAATTGGTTTCAAACCACTTACAATCAATTGAATGGAGAGCCGTTTGCTAAAAGTAGTTTTACCGGAAGATGAAGGACCTGATATGAGGACAAAACGAACCTTCCCGGAACGCTGCGAGATCATGTCGGCAATAGAGGCTACTTTCTTTTCGTGTAATGCTTCCGACACTTTTATCAGGTTAAAAGATTGATTATTCTGACAAGCCACATTAAAATCGGCAACATTGTTTAGTTTTAGTATTTTATTCCAGCCGACATACTCTTTGAATATATCAAACATTTTAGGTTGCATAACTACCTCCTCTAATTCAAAAGGGTTATCCCGGTTTGGTACCTGCAATAACAGGCCATCATAGTATCCAATTAAATCAAATAAACCGAGATAATCGGTCGAGGGTAATAAAACTCCATTATAATAATCAATAAAATCATCAATTCTAAAAAATCGGAAATAAGGATTTCCAAGTGTCTCAAAAAGTGCAATTTTATCTTGTTGATGAACTTGATTAACAAATAAATCCTTTACTTCCCTAGTCTGCTTTTCTTCACAGATAATTCTTTTCCCCTGGGAAATAATCAGACTCATCCGATCTTTAATTTGTAAAATAACTTTCTGATTTAAAGGTTGCTGAAGATTATCCAACCGACAATAATAGCCCCGGGTTATGGGATGTTCTATGCGCAATGTTGCCTGAGGAAAGAGTTCCGAAACAGCCTTTGCCATGACCATACTTAGACTTCGTACGTAAACGCGCATTCCCGAAGGTGTACTTAAATCGACAAAATCTATATCTTTTGGCTTATAAACCGGGAAGTTCAAATCTTCAACTTTGTAATTGACACGGGCTGCCATAACCGGATACTTTAAATCGATTTTAAGATCCTGATATATTTCGATTAAAGTAGTGCCTAAAGGATAATCATGGTAGGATTTTGTATTTTTGCAATAGATTGTAACTTGTTTGTCCATCTGCTCAGAAATATTAAAATATGGTTTTGTATAAAATCGTTGTAAAATTACATTATTTTTTTTAAATGTATTTATTTGAAGGTCTCTAAATTTTGAATTACATTTGCATTCAACTTTTAAGAAGCTTAAAGTTTATCTAGCAATATTAGTCTATTAAAAACCGGTCAATCCAGCAAACTATAGAATTATGAATTTATTTAATGTTTATCCTCTTTTCGACATTGAAATAGCCAAAGGGATAGGATGTAGTATCTATGATAACCATGGTATTGAATATCTCGATTTATACGGTGGCCATGCTGTTATTTCCATAGGTCATTCGCATCCCTACTATGTTCAAAAATTGACCGAACAATTAGAAAAATTAGTCTTTTATTCCAATTCAGTTGTAAATTCCTTGCAAAAGGAACTATCCGAAAAGTTGGGCAAGCTTTCGGGCTATAATGATTATTCGTTATTCCTGGTAAATTCAGGAGCCGAAGCAAACGAAAATGCATTAAAGTTAGCCTCTTTTCATACCGGCCGGAAAAAAGTTATTGCTTTCAGCAAAAGCTTTCATGGCCGGACATCAGCTGCTGTCCGCGTAACCGACAATCCGAAAATTGTAGCTCCTATCAATGAAGGTTTCGACGTTGAATTCCATATGCTTAATGACATTGATTCAGTTCGTAAATCCTTACGGAACAAGGATGTCTGTGCTGTTATTATTGAAGGAATACAAGGTGTAGGGGGAATCCGGGTACCCGATGTTGAATTTTTGAAGGCTTTAAGCACCGAATGCAAAGAAACCGGAACCATCCTCATTCTGGATGAAGTACAGTCAGGTTATGGGCGAAGTGGTAAATTCTTTGCCCATCAATATGCTGACATCCGTCCCGATTTAATTACAATTGCCAAAGGTATGGGAAACGGATTTCCAATAGGGGGTGTGCTTATCAACCCTGCATTTGAAGCTTCATATGGATTACTCGGGACTACTTTTGGGGGGAATCATCTGGCATGCACAGCAGCAATAGCTGTACTTGACATACTGGAAGCAGAACATTTACTGGACAATGCACAAAAAATCGGGAATTATCTTACCTGTGAATTGAAAAAAATTCCACAAATAAAAGAAGTCAGAGGATTAGGGTTGATGATTGGAATTGAGTTCGATCGGCCAATTAAAGAAATCCGCAGTCGCCTGTTATTCGACAAAAAAATATTTACCGGCGTAAGTGGAACTAATATAATCCGTTTATTACCTCCGTTATGTTTATCAAAATCGGATGCAGATCATTTTTTGGCAAGCTTTAAAGAAGTCATTCAAACAGTTTAAATTTTGTTGATTCATTTCAACTTCAATCCTTGATAAAAAGTCATTATTCAGCATTGGAAAAAACAATAAAAGACTCCTATTTCCGGGAGGCTTTTTTATTCGATCTAAGCTGTACAGCATTGATAACTCATGCAAGTTCTGTTTTATCATGAAATGCATGTATTATTTAGTGCTATACTTAAATCATTAAACTTTACTTTAAATATATTTTATCAGGCACCAAAACTCCACCTTGTAAATGATCCGAGCCCTGAAAGCTGTAAGGGGATTTGATATCTCCGTTAATATATTTTGGAAACTTCGGATAAGGATAAATAGGTCTTTGAAAATCAACTTTATTGGCTTCATCGCAACAATTAAAGGCTGTTGCAATCATTTTTTCCGGAGCGATCTTTTTTTCGACCCAGTTTATCATCGCTGTTAAAATATCATGTTCACCATCCTGCACCACTTTACGGGATAATCCCTGCCCGAATTCAGTTAAGCCAGGCCCTCCGCCACAATGCCCCATCCCCGGAACCAGAAAAAACCGGAAGAAGTTTTGTGTTTCTTTCAACCCCTTCTGTTTTTCAATAACCCTTTCATAATAGTTAAGCGCATCTTCGAATTCCACTAGTTGATCTGCAGTTCCAGTGTACATCAGAATTTTTCCTCCTCGTTTTTTCAAACGATCTAAATTGGGATCATTCGCATTAAGCAAGGGAGCAAGTACAGAATCAACCTTTTCCATATCATGATCAAAATCGAACTTTTCAAAATCATAATCTTTTCCAAACACCCAGTTAATCAAATATAAATGAGGAGCCGTGGATTCCAGGTATGCACTTCCTAATGGTAGCGGCGAATATATTCTTTCTCCGGTCCTGGGATTTATTGGGCCCGAATATATTTTCTTTAATGCATTTATTTCCGCTTCTGAGAAACAACTATCCGTTTGTGCATCATTGGGACATTGAGGAAGCGCTAAATATTCAAACTTAATTATTCTTGGATCAGTAAGAAAGTTATCGCCCGGTGCTCCACCATCCTTGCCACCACAATTTTTGATCACCAATTTGGAAAGGAGTTCCATTTTATGCTGGGAAATTATCGGTTTCACTCCAAACTGATTATTCGCCTTTAAATTCCAAATAAAAGAGGCATGTAGATGAGTGCGGTTATTTGCAGGAGCTCCTGCTATAATCCCGTCATAGTCTTCAGGATATCGTTGAGCTTCCATTAAAGCTTGCTGACCTCCGGTAGAACAACCGACGAAGTAAGAGTGATAGGGAGTTTTTTTATAATAGAGTTGCAAAATAGCTTTAGCAATTACTGTCATTTCGTGGGTTGATCGATAACCAAAATCAGCCCATTTTTCGGGATGTCCTACGGCCTCGTAAGCACTTGGAGAAGTACCCATATCTGTATTGGCTGTTACAAATCCACGCATAACTCCCGATTGAAGGGCCCCGTAGCTTATCCAACCGGCTCCTCCCCCATTGCCGGTTCCCAGAAAACGACCGTTCCAGTTATTTTCAGGAATCCAGACTTCAATTCGAATATTAGAGTCCTTGCTTGGCCTTGAAGTGCAAGCTACCCTTAGGAAGGATGGAAGACCCGTGATCTTCTGACCGTCTTTCAGTGTAAAGTTTCCTGTTGACACATCCTGTATTTCATCAATCGTTACTCCCGGAAGCTTCAATTCTCTGACCTCTTGTATAATTCGAGCATTGGCTTGAGCATTGGCTTCAATCCCTGCCAACAAGAAAATAAAAATAACTAAAAAACGCATCCCTTTTGTTATTAAAAGGATACTTGTGTTACAATCTTTGCTAAAAATGCTGTTCATGATTCTTTTATTTCTTAACTTGTTCTTTTATATATCTTTAAATCGGGGGCTATCGTCGTATGCGATTAGTCTTTCTACATTAGAAAAGATCTTTAAAGGAACAGCAAAAATACAACTAAAATAGTTATTAACATAATTAACTACGCATGATTGTGCCTGATATGAAATATTTATACCACTGCCCGATTATAAAACAGGTTGGACTGTTTTATAATCACAGATAGCTAATGCCGTTGCGGAACAAATAAACAGGCAAATGAGACGAAGTCGAAATGAGACTCCGTTATTTGTGAAAACGGTATGAAATCTGCCGGATGCGGAAAGGGGATGGCGGTAAGTTCGCTTTGATTATCAGTACCGGTTATCCATCTAAATAGGTTCGGGTATGCCCCGGCCGAATTCTCAGGGAATAATTCAATCTTTTATTTGGAATAATCCAACATGACTTCAACCGGGAAATGATCGGAAGGGACGCGGGCAAGATGTTGTTGAAACGAAACTTCAGAAGGAAAATTACCGGACTTAATTTCCTTCGTATTCCCGGCACTTATTCTATAGGTATCGGTTAATACTCCATACCGGGCCACTCGAAAGTCGGAAGTAACAAAAATATGGTCAATACGGCTGTCTGTTTTAATATTGGGGTCAAAGTTATTGAAGGTGCCATTAAGTGCGTAACGTATTTTTGAAATATCATACGCATCCTGGAGTTTCCCGGATGTATTGATTAAAGCGTAACTTTCACTCCGTTGGTCAACATTAAAGTCACCGGTTAAGATGACAGGCTCCACACCACACCAGTCTTTAATCTTACTCAATACCAGTTTTGCACTTTGTTTTCGTGCTTCAACGCCGATATGATCCATGTGTAAATTGAAAAAACAGAATCTGAATCCGCTCTCTTTGTCCTGAAACCTACCCCAGGTACAAATACGGGGTAGTACAGCATCCCAACCTTTATTGGGTTTATCGGTAACTTCCGACAGCCAGAAATGTCCCGACCCGAGGAGTTTAAACTTTGCTTCTTTATAAAAGACAGGGGCATATTCCCCTTTTTCTTTTCCATCATCACGGCCTACTCCAATATAAGCATACCCAGGTAATGCGCCCAGCATATCCGTTAACTGGCCATGCAATACTTCCTGGGCTCCAAAAATATCAAAATCATGGAATTGTATCATTTTACAAATAACCGGGCAGCGCTGCGCCCACCCATTTCCATTTGATATATCCCCAGAATTGTCATTACGGATATTGTATGTTGCCACAGTCAGTTTCTGGGCATTTAAATTTGAGGTACAGAATAACATCCCTGCAAGCAGGAAGCTAAGAAATGCTTTTTTCATAATGTGGAAAATTGATTCTTGCAAATTTAATATTATTTCTTCAGGAATACACAAAAAAATCGTTTGTTTTAGCCTACCTCGTATAAATACAGTTCTTTGAAAACAGGGTCTATGAAGACACAAAAATACTTATATACCTCATTTTAAATATACTTAACCAGTGAACAAAGGATATTGGATCTGTTTTTTATGATTGAGATACACTTTTCTTTACCCGTCAAGCCGGAGTATGCTATATGGTTTTTATTGTTTATGTATAAGGATTAATACAATTCTGGTTTTTTTGCAATTAACCGGTTTATTCAAATCCAGTTACTTCTGCTTTTCCGGAATAAAGAACGAACTACAACAGGCACACTTGTTCAGAATAAAACACAGTTTTAAGCAATCTTATTGAGTTCAAATCCGGAATAAACCGTTAAGTATTTTACTCTTTTGTCTTTTTTATTTCGTTTATTTTGTCCTATTAACCATTGTGGTTTAACTCTTTCGGATAGCGGCTTTCACAAGGAACCAAGCAAAACCGTTTTTTTAATCCCCCAAAGGAGCTTAACAAGCTCCTTTGGGGGATTAAAAAAACAAAAAACAATAAGATCAAACTCCCCCTATTTTTTATTGAAATTAATTTTCGGTTTATGAATCCAGATCGTTTAGGTATGTACTGGTTCATTCAATCAAAATCCTTCATTAAACGACAGGGATTGCTAATCTGCTCTCTCCTGGTAATTCAGACTTGTGTTCACAACATATCCGGTAGAACCGTTTTTATTCTATAAATAGGGGAAAAAATAAGGTGGAGATAAACAAGAGATAATCAGAGTTTTTAACGTTGATAGTAAGTAGCCGGTTGCGGGCAATCAACAATCGGCCACAGGGTGCCAGCGTAAGATCGCAAAGTAAAATTCAGGGAAATGAATGACTACCTGATCCGGGGTTTTATATCAAGACATAAATTTTAGTGAATAGTTTTTGAGAGATTTGAATGCTCGCTGTTACTTTTCAACCTGAAGTCGCAAATCTGGTGAATAGAATTCTCTACAGAAGAGAATCTGAAATTGAGTGTATCTTTGATTTTCCGGTTGGAATAATACTCCCGGTTAGTAGCCGTACGGGCTGTTCCACGGTCAATAAGGGGAGTAAAATGGCATACTTTTCCCAAGAGTTCCGATAGGAAGCCCGCAAACCAAAGCATGCGTTTCCCGACATTAAACACCGGACGACGTTTTCCGAAACCATCAGCCATCCAGCCAAGGATTTCCTTGTTGGAGCAGTTTTCACCGGTTAAAATGAATCTTTCGCCGGTGATATCGCTTTGCGTCAAGAGAATCATGGCTTTCACTACATCACGGACATCCACATACCCGCTTCCGCCGTTAGTATAGAATAACAATCCTTTTTGCACCTGCGAAAAAAGTTGGGAACTGCCGGTATCCGTCCCAGATATACCCAATATTACACCCGGATTAACAATCACGGCATTCAACCCGGACCGAATCCCATTCCAGAGTTCCTGTTCAGAGTTGTATTTACTCCGGGAATAAGGCGAGCGATAGGGAGAATCAACCCAGGTTGAGTTTTCATCGACAGGTTCGTTACCGGCAGCTTTGCCACAGGCAGCAATGGAACTGACAAAACAAAACTTGTCTATATTGCTTTCCAGGGCAGCACGAACCACATTTCGCGTCCCGGTAACATTGGTATTGAAAAGGGCGTCTGCATCGTTAGCCAGCGACACCGACGCCGCGCAATGGTAAACAATGGAAATATCATGCATGGCAGTTCGGATTGAATTTTCGTCGAGCATATCGGCTATTCTCCAGTCAATCCTGGCTAAAAACAGATCCGGAGTTGAAGTATAAAAACTAAAAATAGTACGTAACGATTCCAGGTTACTGGCAGCACGGCGAATGGCAGCTACCCGGCCGTTATCCTGTAACAACTGCCATATTAAATTTCCACCGACTAAACCTGTAGCTCCCGTTACCAGTATCATTCTTTCATTTTTTGAATTGAAATCCAAAAATACGGAAAGAAAACAGTATTTTTGCATTTATTTTTCAAAAGAGTAAATTGGATCTAAATTTCAGCATGCAGACTATTTGTGTATATTGCGCTTCCAGCACGCAGGTAAAACCAAGCTATTTCGAGGCAACAACCCGGTTGGGCAGGATTTTAGCCGGAGCAAAACTTTCGGTAGTTTATGGCGGAGGCTCTTTGGGGCTTATGGGACAGTTAGCGGATAGTACGTTGGAGGCTGGCGGGAAAATTACCGGAATCATACCTCGATTTATGTGTGAGGTTGAATGGAACCACACCGGATTATCTGAATTGATTCTGGTAGAAACGATGCACGAACGAAAAGAAAAAATGGCAACAATGGCCGATGCGGTAGTTGCATTGCCTGGTGGATGCGGAACCCTGGAAGAATTATTGGAAATTATAACCTGGAAACGGTTGGGAATATTTACAAAGCCTATTGTCATTGTTAATCTGGAAGGCTATTTTGATGCGTTAATATCTATGTTAAATCGGGCTGTTGATGAACATTTTATGCGCGAAGAACATCGCCAAATGTGGAAAATAGTGGAAACTCCGGAAGAAGTACTGGGAGCCATTCAAAATTCAGTAAACTGGAATCCGGATGCCCGGAGCTTTGCGGCACTCTAAAATAAATTATGATTCAGCAAGATACCATACAAGCCCTGAACGATAGCACAACCGCCATCCCCGATTCACTTGCAAAGCTCGATTCGATAGCCAGAGTCGATTCCCTGAAAGCAATTGCCGATTCCCTGAAGGCACTTGCCCGGATACCCAAAGGGTTTTTAGGGATTCCCCATCCTTCACTCCCGCAAACTGAATGGTGGGTATTCCTGGTTTTATTAATACTCTTTTTCCTATTGGTCTTTTCTATATCCCGATCCGGGGGGTTAATCGCTGAAACGGCAAAAACATTTTTCCAGGTGAAAGAACGTTCCAGCATATTCAGTAAAGCGACAGTTAACGATTTCCGCCTCCGGATACTATTAACCATTTTCTCTGCCGGGGTCTTAAGCTTATATGCTTATCTGGTTATATTTAACCCGGTTAACCCTTTCTCAATCAAAACCTACAGTTACTTCTTGCTGATTACCGGACTTTATCTTGGGATAAAGTCATTGCTTATTGATCTGCTGGGCTTTGTATTTTTGACTCCTCCAAGTCTAAAAATGGCAAAAGACAGTTATTTTAATATCATATCGTTTCTGGGAGTAATTCTCTTTCCGCTGTTGATTTTACAAATTTATGTTCCCGACAAGCTCTATAATTCTATCGGAATAATTGGTTTGGTTGCCTGTTTAAGTGGCTGTATCCTCGTCATAATTAAACTATTTCAAATATTTTACCATAAAATAGTAGCTTCTTTTTATATATTGTTGTATCTTTGCACCCTCGAAATTTTACCACTGGTTATATTATATCAGGTGTATAAATTGATCGTATAGCTTGATTTAAATTTAAACTTTATTGCTTTGAAAATTAAGAAGATACTCGTATCACAGCCGCAGCCGACCACTGAAAAGTCACCTTATTTTGACATCAGTGAGAAGTACAATGTCAAAATTGAATTCCGGCCGTTTATTAAAGTTGAGCCAATTTTTGCCAAGGAGTTCAGGACCCAGCGCATATCTATTCCGGATCATACGGCTATTATATTTAATGCACGCCACGGGATTGATCATTTTTTCAGGTTATGTGAAGAAATGCGCATTACGATTCCCGAAACCATGAAGTATTTTTGTGTTTCCGAATCGGTAGCTTTGTATTTGCAACGGTATATTCATTACCGCAAACGGAAAGTATTCTATGGAGCTACAGGTAAATTAGCTGAATTAGTGGTAATTATGAACAAACACCCTGAAGAAAAATATTTATTTATTACTTCGGATGTACAAAATGAAGACACGATCTCAACGCTTGAGAAATCGAAAATAACTTACGATAAAGCCGTTATGTACAAAACGGTTAGTAATGACTTTGGACCTGACGAAGAATTTAATTATGACATGTTATTGTTCTTCAGCCCGGTTGGCATCAGTTCACTTATGAAGAATTTTCCTGATTTTGTTCAGGGAGACATTCAGATTGGTTGCTTCGGAGCCACAACAGCCCAGGCTGTTCATGATGCCGGACTTCGACTGGATATAGAAGCCCCGCTTCCGGGGGTACCTTCAATGACTATGGCATTGGAAAATTTCTTAAAGGAGAACAACAAAAAAGCCCGTAAATAATTTGTTTCAAGAATATCTTACTATCCCAAAAGTATCGAAGAAATTTCGTACTTTTGGGATAGTTTATTTATAACCCATGAACCACTTGCATTCATTTTCTAAACCGGAACATTTGTGCGGCGAAAAACGTATCACCCGAGTGTTTACACAAGGTGAAGCATTTATTGTCTACCCTTTGCGTGTGGTTTATTTGATAGAGCCTAAAAATCAGAAAGAATCATCGACGGTATTGGTCAGTGTTCCCAAAAAGCGCTTCAAACGGGCTGTAAAACGAAACAGGTTAAAGCGCTTAATGCGGGAAGCCTATCGGTTAAACAAACAAGCCATAATTGAAAAATTAATGGATAAACAACTGCAAATCCAGCTTGCTTTCAACTACGTATCGGATGAAGAAATGGACTTTGCAATGATTGAGAAGAAGATGAAGCTCTCACTTCAAAAACTAGCGGATAAGATTGATCTGTTATGAAAAAAATACTTCAATTTATTGTTTTGTTGCCCGTCTATTTCTATCGGTACAGCATATCACCGCTCATTCCTCCCCGATGCCGGTACTCTCCGACGTGTTCGGAATATACCATTGAAGCGGTAAAGAAACATGGCATACTTCGTGGAGGCTGGTTAGCCATAAAGCGCATAAGCCGATGTCATCCCTGGGGCGGAAGCGGATATGATCCGGTTCCCTGATTTTACAGAACACAATCCGTTTAAACCAATAATTTTATGATTTGGTTGGCCCTATAAAGAAAAATTGTATCTTTGTCCTGCACATTACTTCCTGAA
>JAUZOM010000110.1 GCA_030706465.1 Bacteroidota bacterium
CCGGAAATATTCTGTTCTCATTTTTTGCTTATGCTCTTTTTATTCTGTGTTTAGACCTATCCAACGAACCTTAATACTCCGTTTTAGGTATCGGGTGGAATCGGAAAGATTTCAGTTAAGGTTCAGATAGGGCTTAGATAGGTCTACCTATCCGAACCCTAACTAAACCCTAACTAAACCCTAACTAAAGTTCCTTGTCTATACGATAAGAATAAATGGCAGAAGGGTAGTAGTTGAATCGTTGTTCAGAAGTATTAAAATGAAGTCATTTTCTTAAAACAGGAATAAACGGGCGAAGAGCAGAGTATATATGTATTGATCATCCGATATTTGAGCTAAAATGATTATCTTTGTAATAACTAATCAGATAAGGCCTGAATTTATTAAATTTTGTTGCATACTATCCGGACAAAGCAGGTATAAAGCTTAATTTAAAGGATCTCACGATCAACAGGGCGTTGTTTGTCCACCGTGCCAAAGATCACAGCATGATTGGAAGCAAGATAAAGAATGCAAGAAATACGGGAAATGCGGGAGACGACAAAGTTTACGGGCAAATGCAATAACGTTAAATGTAAGCTATTGCCTATTCATCACGATATTTAACCGGAATATCCGGAAAGCTATCTGAATAAATTTTGTTGTAATTTCAAGAGAGGAGTCTTTTCCGACAATTTAAATTATCAGGTAATTTTTGCACCTAGTATCTTAGCATACATAAAACACTTCTCGGAATGGACTCTTGGATGCTATTTTGGCGAAAACTTATTTAACAAGCTTCTGACAGCCCCGGTTACATTCATAATTCAATTTAGTACAACAACAGATAATTATTAGAAATTCACACACACTTCAATGAAAAACACTTGCTTATTTATATTTCTCCTGTTCTCCTGTTTACTATTTACCATCCCGGTCAATGCCAACTACCCTAATTACTTTTTTTCAAAAATAAATAGTGAAAATGGATTATCCCAGAACACGGTAAAGTCAATACTTCAGGATAGCTGGGGATTTGTTTGGTTTGGAACAGGAAACAGACTGAATCGTTTTGATGGAAAATCTATCAAAGTATTCGACTGTATTGATCCAAAAACAAACCACAGTAATAATAACATTTCTACTATATTTGAGGATTCGGAAAAGAAGCTATGGATTGGAACCGATAAAGGTATTTATATTTTTAATCCTATTGATGAAACTTTCAGCTTTTTTGCTTTAAAAACCCCGAATGGGATTCAAATAAACGACTGGGTCTCCGATATAAAATCTGATTCAGAAAACAATATATGGATTGTTATTCCAAATCAGGGATTGTTTCAATATCGGGCAAACGCCAAAAAGCTTTATCATTTTGGGATAGGGAAAAACAAACTCCCTGATCAGGGTAATCCGGAATGTATGTGCATCGCCCGGAATGGTAAATTATGGGTTGGAACAAATGGCGCCGGAGTTTATTTGTACAATAGAGCGGCAAACAATTTTACTCAATATTTAGGGAATACGAATGGAAATACACTGGTTGGTAAGAACATCTATACCATGTGCGACTACGGCGACGAACTGGTGGTGGGTATCCACGAAGGTAAATTAATGAAATTCAACAAGCGAAAAAATAGTTTAACCGATGTCAATGCGCCCGAAGTTCATTACAAAATCATACGGGATGTTGTTTGCCTAAACGATAAGCAATTATGGGTTGGTACGCAATCCGGACTATTCATCATCGATGAAATGAAACAGTCAGTGGTCCATGTACACGAAGAGCTGGCAAATCCCCATTCGTTGTCCGACAATGTTGTGGAGAAGATCTTTCAGGATAAAGAAGGTGGAGTCTGGATCGGTACTTATTTTGGAGGCGTAAATTACCTGCCAAACCAGGGTATGAATTTTGAAAAATATATTCCGACTCTCGAAAAAGGAACTATTAGCAGTAAGCGCGTGAGTGAATTGAAAGAAGATGCGGCCGGAAACATTTGGGTGGGAACCGAAGACGCCGGCTTAAATATATTAAATCCGAAAACAAAGAAAATCACTCAGATAGGGAAAGACCTCGGGCGACCGGTATTTAACAAGAAGATCTTATCTATTTTCCTTAAAGATAACAATGCCTGGATCGGATTCTTTAAAAACGGATTGGATATCGTGCATTTACCGGGTTTTTCAAACACGCATTTTTCAGGAACTGACCTTGGGTTAAACGAAGCCAGTGTCGATGCAATTTGCGAGGACCGGTTGGGACGGATGTGGATTGGGAACGGATGGGGGGTATTCATGTCCGAAGGGAAAAGCATGAAATTCAAACCAATCCATGAATTTGGGTATAGTTACATATACGACCTGATGGAAGACTCGGAGGGAAATATATGGGCTGCAACCATGGGAAACGGGGTTTTCAAACATAATCCCTACAACCATACCACGAGGCACTATGTAAATAGAATCGATGACAAATCGAGCCTGAGCTCCAATTCGGTGAGCAGTATTACCGAAACGACCTCGGGCGAGATTTGGTTTGCTACCGACCGGGGAGGCATTTGCCGGTACAACAAAAATAAAAATAATTTCACATCGTTTTCTATCGAGGATGGACTTCCGGACGATGTAGCCTATAAAATTCTGGAAGACAAGAACCGGAATCTCTGGTTTGGAACGAACAAAGGATTAGTCCGATTTAATCCCGGTACTAAAGACATTCGGGTCTACACTCAGAATGATGGTCTGTTGGGAAATCAATTTAACTATAAATCGGCGCTTTCAACAAAATCGGGTAAGTTCTATTTTGGAGGATTCGATGGATTAATTGCCTTTGATCCATACCAAATAAAAGAAAATACCTATTTACCTCCCGTTTACATTACCAAAATGACAATTTTCGATAAAGAACCTGTTATTGGGGGTAAAAGATCACCGCTGGAGAAAAGTATTATCCACTCTTCAAAAATCACACTACGATATGATCAGTCCAATATCGGCTTTGAGTTTGCTGCGCTGAGCTATACTGCTCCTTTGTCGAACAAATATGCCTACAAAATGGATAATATTGACAAGGACTGGAACTATACATCGAATAGCCACAGCGTATCGTATGCTAAACTTCCACCGGGGGAATATACGTTCAGGGTAAAGGGAACCAATAACGACGGGCTTTGGAATGAGAACGGAACTACCCTAAAAATTGAGATTTTACCACCCTGGTGGTTATCAAAATTGGCCTATCTCATCTATTTAATCATTATAATATACTCGGTTAAGTATATTTTACGCAGGTTGAAAACACGGCATGAGAAACGGAATCTGGAAAAACAACAGCTTTTTGAGACTGAAAAAGAGAAAGAACTTTATAGCGCTAAAGTAGAGTTTTTCACTAATATTGCTCACGAAATCAGGACTCCGTTAACGCTTATAAACGGGCCCCTCGAATCGCTGAAAGAAATGAATATCAACGATAATGAGATTAAGAAAAATCTTCATATCATGGAAGATAACACCAAGCACTTATTATCCTTAATTAACCAATTGCTCGATTTTCGAAAGATTGACAATAATAAATTCCTCCTGAGTTTCACCATTACGGATATAAACGAGATGCTTCAGGAAACAAAAGACCGATTCGAAGTACTTGCCAATAAGCAAAATAAAAAAATCAGCCTGACTCTACCGCATAAAAAAATTGAAGCTCCTGTTGACAAAGATGGGTTAACCAAAATACTTAATAATCTATTGGTCAACGCCGTAAAATACTCCGATGAATTTATAAAAATTGAGTTATCAATTGAAAATGAATATTTTGTTATTTGCATCAGTAATGACGGGAGCCTGATTCCGGTTGAGGAAAGTGAGAAGATATTCGATCCGTTTTACCAACTTACTAAAAACAGGAATGCATCATCCAGTACGGGTATCGGCCTATCATTAGCGCGTTCTTTAGCAGAACTGCACAATGGGATGTTATTACTGGACACGGAAGCCGATACCAATTCATTCATACTAAAACTTCCGTTAATTCAAGAGAAATCGTTATGTGTGCCGGAAACAACTGACGAAATGAATGCCTTTATTGTTGAAGAAACCGATTTAGTCAATGAGAAGAATAATTTACCGGCATTATTAATTGTAGAAGACAATGTGGAAATGTTATCGTTCATTGTCGAAAAACTAAACAGTAAATTTGTGGTTGAAAAAGCATTAAACGGCATTGAAGCATTAAAAATTTTAGAAGAAAAAACCATAGATATTATCCTGAGTGATATTATGATGCCCGAAATGGATGGGTATGAGTTTTGCAAGATTGTGAAAGGTAATATCGAGTACAGCCATATCCCGGTCGTACTTCTGACTGCTAAAAATGATCTGGAAAGCAAAATTCAGGGTCTATCTGTCGGTGCAGACGCATACATAGAAAAGCCATTCTCTTTCAACCATTTGCTGACACAGCTCACAACGTTACTTAACAACCGAATGCGTGAACGCGAGGCATTTATGCAAAAACCGTTCTTACCTATCCAACAAATCGGAATGTGTAAGGCAGACGAGGTGTTTATGGAGAAAATGATCGAAATCATTAACGAAAACATTACCGATGGTAACTTCAATGTAGAAAAACTATCGGAAATAGCCTTTATCAGTCGTTCGAGCCTACATCGAAAAATCAAGGCACTTTCCGGCCTGTCCCCTACCGACTTCATTCGACTTATCCGCTTAAAGAAAGCAGCTGAACTTATTCAAGAAGGAAGATACAGGATTGGAGAAATTTGTTACTTGGTCGGAATAAACTCCTCTTCCTATTTCATTAAGCTCTTCCAGAAGCAATTTGGGATGACACCCAAAGAATTCTACAAACAAAGCTCGGGCAAAGAATAAATAAAGAATAGTCGCTTAAAATATTCTATACTACGTTATATTGACTTGTTTCGCAATAACATAGAACACTTTGATTATAAAACAGATTGGTCTGTTTTATAATCACAGTGTTCTTGTTGTGACGCCCCAGCCTTCTCCTCCCAGTTATAAAACTTCTCAGTCGGCTCCGGTGATATAAGCTAAGCCAATCCTGATAACCTGTGATCGGGATAAGGAATAATTCTATATAAAGTAAATGACAACTAAATAATTTGCCATAGGCAATTAATATTCACATAAAGAATCCTACGCAAAATGTTGTCCGTAGGAAACATTCAACGGATACAGCATATATCTTCCCGACAGAGAAAAAACGGATATACACCAGCTTTCTATGGATATATAACTCTTTATGGTGGATAGCCCCTGAATGGTTTATGTTTATGTTTCTTATCCGAACATAAGGATTGTCATTCATTAACTTTACAAGGTAAGAATCTATGCAAAATAATTAATTTCTTATCGCTTCCAGTGGGTGTTATGATCGATTTGTAGATTCTTATCGCCGTTTAAAACTTACTTCTATAAAAAAGTCATGCGTTTATATAGATAATTCTATACAAACGCATGAACAATATTAAAATAGTAAAGGAAATCCTTACCCGATTATCTTACAATAAATTTAGCAACTGCACGATTATTGCCTTGTATTGCGTTGATCATGTAAATACCAGAAGTTAACGACACTGGGACCTGAGCATTAACCTCACTTACAGGGAAGTGTGCAACTGTACGACCATCGATGCTTACTACAGAAACTTTATATCCCTGGAATCCTTTCAAATTAAGATTTCCACTAGCAAAGTACACACCAGCATTTTCCAGTTGAACATTTTTTAATTCGGCAATATCAGTTTGTTGAACAGGATAACCCATAAAATCACTTCCATAAATATCTAAAAGAGTTGCTGGAACCATCCAGGTGAAATTAATCTTCCCTGCATCAGCTCCAAAAGCATTGGCGTCAATGGAAACACTATTAGCTGGATCTTCCCACGATGCGTACATTTTAGTAATACCAGTTTTTTCCAATGACCATGCATCCATAAATACGACAGTATTTGGAATCGTCAGGGTTGTAAGAGCACTACATCCCGAAAATGCGCCCTGATCCAGAGTCTGCAATTCTCCTAAATCAACTGTTGTAAGTTTAGGGCAACCTTCAAAGGTCCATCCACCGGTACTTGCCACATTCCGAAGCACGACCGTTGTCAGATTTGGACATTTCCTAAAAGCTTCACCACCAATTGCGAAAACATTGGACACATTTGCTGTGGTTATTGCAGTTCCATATAATGCCCATGCCACAATTCCGGTAATATTTTCAAGGTTTATTGAAGCCAAGTTATGTGCATCCTGAAAAGCACACACTCTCAGCGTTTTCACACTGGCAGGTAACGTAATGCCTGTTAATCCGGTTTGTTGAAAGGTATGCTCAGTGATTGCAGTTATGCCATCCGGTATATTTATCGTAGCCAGGTTAGAACAAGCATAAAAAGCCCAATCTTCAATTGTATCGACAGAGGCAGGGAGCACTATGTTCGTGATTCCGGTACAACCTGCAAATGCACTATTTCCAACATCCTTTAACCCGTCAGGGATAACGACACCCGTAAGAGCAGGAGCGTCACGCAACGAATTATTTCCAATTTTCAACACATTATACGCTGTTCCATCAATTGTTACACTGGCAGGAATCGTAAGCGTACCTGTATATTTGGTACCGTCAGGCAGGGCTGCTACCTCAGCGGCTCCATTGACAACATTGAATGCCACACCATTAACGACTACAGCATCAGCAAATAATGATCCGATTGACAGAACATTAAACACAAAAAAAGCAGCTAAAAACGCTCTTTTAAATAAGTAATTTGTTTTCATAATAAATAAAATTAATTGATTAATAAATAAACCTCAGACAGGAGGATTGCTGTTTTGTTTGAAATTTTACTAAATAGATTCCTTTCCGTAACCCGGATAGACTTATCGATCTAAAGTCAGAATTATTAAAACTTTTGGTCAACAGGCTTTTCCCGGATATATCATAAATCTGCGCAGAAAGTATTTTTTCATCGGTTAGGACCTGGAGCTTTGCAGCTGCCTCATCCACATAAACTGAAATTTGTTTTTGAACGGAAACATTTGAGACTTCATCGGTCGATGAATTGTGCAACCGAATGACAAACCCACCGCCGGCAGCCATATAAATTGGTAATTTGGTGTCTTTTGTTACCGTTATGGTTTGATTTACATATTGTTTCGGTTGACTGCTCGATACAGTTGAATCTCTCAATATCGTTGCCTGATAGGTCACTCCGGGAGATAAGAAACTAAAGTCCACCTCTATAGTTCTTTCATTCCAATTACTCATTCCTCCTACGTACCAGTCGTTGTCTTTTTGTTTCGCTGTCAAAATATATTGACCCAACTTAGCATCCAACGGAACCGTTTTATCCCAGACCGTAGGAACTTTAGACAGAAAATCCAGAATATCGGAGTATTTATTGTATTCAGTCGGAGAATCACATAAATACCCTAACCATTGGTCAAAAACAATATACATGGATAATTCATGTGTCCGGGTTCCCATGCTCATAGGCACAGTGTTATCCTGATCAATCGGCACAAATGCAGCAGCGGTTGTGTTCCGCATAGAACCGGGTGTGTAATCTTCAGGACCTGCCAATGAACGAATAAATGGAAATAAGGTGTGGTAATCCGGAGTTTCATCGTTACGCCAGAAGTTGTCTTCAGCTCCGCGAATTGCTTCAAAATTTAAGATATTGGGATAGGTACGGTTTGTTCCGGTCGGTACCGGACAGCCGTGGAATATACCCACCATTTTACTGTCGGCCAATCGCTGGGCAAAGTCATACCCCCACTGCATAGCAACCTGATCGTTCCGTTCGAAAAAATCAATCTTAGCGCCGGAAGCGCCCAATGCTTTCATTCTTTTAATCCAGTCACTCGGAGCCTGACGCACATTACTTGCCCAGGTCCAAAGAATTATCTTTACATTCTTTTGTTTTGCATATTGACAGAGTTCAAACACCCAACTCTCCTGATACCCTGCATCTAACGTCATGTATTCAAGATGATTGGCTGCTGCCCAGTCAATATAATACTTGTAAAGCTGTACGCTCAGGTTCTTGTTCCCTACAGGGAAAGAAACACCTTCCAACATAGCCTTACTCCACCATTCCCAAGCTGATTTCCCGGGTCTGATCCAGGATGTATCGGTCAATCTCGATGGTTCTGCAAGTAAATAAACCAGCTGGTTATTCAGCAATAATTTATCATCGTCAACTGCTATGATCACACGCCAGGGGAATGTCCGGCTTCCGGATGTCTTGGCGATATATGCTTCACGTTCATATACCAAATGATTGGAATAATAATCATCCGGATCCATAACGCTTTTAGGATAATTAGCCCACAGACCGCGCATAGAGCGAATGCCCCCGCTGCGATTACTTCGCATATACATTCCGGGGTAATCAAAAGTTCCTGCTTCCGTTACTACAATTTTATAGGGTGTACCGGTAAATTCAAATAAGACCGGAGTAACTGAAAACTTATTATCAGCTATGGCAACCGGTGAAATATAGGTATTATAGATCCGCTCAAAATTGCGGTAGCCTTCCTGAATGGAATAGGAGACACCGTTATCGCCCTGCTCTGTATTGGTATTTGTATCACATTCCGGAAAATAAACCTTTGGAGTTGAAGTAAAATTGAATACGGCATCTTCACTGTTTACAGTTATTTCTCCTCCTAAATTCGTAACAAAACGATAGGCCAGTCCTTCATCATAAGCCCGAACAACCAGGTTATAATTTTCATTAAACTCAATAACCAATTCGTTATAAGCCTCCGTCAATGTTCTATTTTTGCCAATAGGAACATCAAGCTGGTTATTGACACTACTCGTCTGGGTATCCTTGACGGTTCCGGCACCAATTACTGTTCCATTCGACAAATTTAGCCCTATCGAAGAGGTGGAAATCAATTGAGTACTTCCATGCCAGATCTCATAGGTCGTTCCGGCATTTACATGCAGTTTCATCTTTAATTGATTATTCGGTGACACCACTTCATAATCCGTTGCATGCACACAATGAATGCCGAAAAGAGAAATAAATAGATATAAAATTAACTTTTTGCTCATTATCCAATGCTTATTTTTCATTTGAAAATTTATTTTCCGGGAATCTGGAGGAAACCTTTCTTAGTCTCCTCCATCCCAAAAATTCAGATTATTAATTAATAACCGGGGTTCTGATCCTTGATAGGATCCATATACGGATTATTCTTCAATTCTATTTCAGGTATCGGCCAACGAACATTGAAATCCTGAATAGTACCTTTGGCTTTTGTCCATGGATTACGGTCCTTAATCAGTTCTACAAATTTACCGGTACGGATCAAATCCATTCGGCGCCATCCTTCAAAACAGAGTTCCCGCATACGTTCGTCCAGGATGTTGACCCGGAATTGATCTTGCGATAGACCGCTCCATTGCTTATCGGCAGGTAAGGTTCCACCCCAGGCACGGGTACGGACACGATTAACAACCGTCATAGCATCCGATGTGCTGCCAAGTTCATTCAAACATTCTGCATAGCACAAGAGGACATCGGCAAAGCGGATAAACAAATAATTCTTACCGGACCAATAGAAACTTCTGCCGGACGTTGCATCAACAGCCTGAGCTGGTGTGCTAAATTTATCAAGCCGTCTGTCTTCGTATTTTTTGATATGCGGATCAAGCTCATCAGCACCCCATGAAGGAACCGTATACTTTTGTCCACGATACGTAAAGTCAGTACGAATACTTACATCTTTACGCTGGTCTCCATCTTCCCATACTCCTCCGGCAGACTGCATTTTATAGGCATATTCCGTTGGAAGAACCACATCATAACCACCAATGTAACAAGACTCACCAAGGCTGGCCAAGGTACGCGAACCCATATCCCACTGCCAGTAATTTGGCTGCTGACTATTACAAATGTAATTTACTTCAAAAACGGATTCATTGGAATTAAATTCCATTTTTCCATATTCATCAAACAAGGTAGAATATTTAGACTCTAAGCTATACGAGTTTAGAATCTGTTCGAAATATCCCTTGGCCGTAGCGAAGTTACGATACCCGCTTTCGACCGGTGCATACATGAACAGCTTGCCCAACATAGCTTTGGCTGCACCTACCGTAGCACGAGGTCCTGTCTGTCTTCCGGCATCCAGGTACTGTGATGCATAAGTCAGGTCATCAAAGATCTGTTTCCATACTACACTCAAGGATTTTCTGGACATGTCTATATTGGTATTATTCAAATCCTGTATTTCAACAACAGGAACTTCTCCCCAATACATGGTCAATTCAAACATGCACATGGCCCTCATGAAACAAGCATTTGCTCGTAACAATCTAATTTTATTTAAGGTTGTAGAGTCTTTTGCATTGGCTGCGAGAATTTCCAACCCACGAATACTCTGGGCGGCCACATTAACGGTAGGCCATCTTCTCTGCCACATAGCACTTATTTGTGATGAAGATTCATTTAACATTCCATCGTAATTATCCAGGCCTGACTGTCCGGCATCCATCATTTGGACAATCCCCTGTTTCGTTTCATCCAATCCTAACATGGTAAAAGTTAAACCTGAACGTCCGGCCTTGGCATTGGCATATGTAGTATATAAACCATCTACCAAAGGTTCCAAAACATTCAAATCAGTGTAGGCTTGTTGGGGAGACAACGATGTTTTGGGTAATTGATCCAGCGCATCAGAACAAGAAGACGCTCCTGCAGCAATTGCCAACGCAATTGCAAATATTTTTATATTAATATTCTTCATATTTTAGCTCATTTATAAATAATGTGATAATAACTTGAATTAGAATGATAAATTTAGCCCAAATACAAACATTCTTGTAGGTGGATACCAATCTCCAGTTTCAGGATCATACCCTTTATACGGGGTTAAGCAAAACAGGTTGGAAGCTGTCGTATAAACCCGGACATTACTCAATAATAGATTATGAATAAGCTTTTGCGGGAATGTATAAGACAATGTCAATGTAGACAAGCGTAAGTACGAAGCATCCTGTACCGAGAAATCCATGTTGCTTGCAGAGAAGGTATTGTAGGATACTTTATCAGATGGATCATCCAACATTGGACGAGGGAACTTAGCTCCCGTATTTTCAGGAGTCCAGCGATCTAACAAATCGACTGAAGCAAGGCCTTTACCGGTACTCCCGATCAGCGTTTCGTACAAATAACTAAGTTTCTTTCCTCCAACCGAATAATTAAACACAGCATTTAATGAAATACCTTTATAAGTTACATCCGTTGAAAAACCACCGTAAAATTTCGGATCCGGCGAACCTACAATGACACGGTCTTTATCATCAATTTTATTATCACCATTTACATCCAAGGGGTATAAATCTCCGGGTCTTACGGTACGTCCCCCCCAGTCAATCTTGCTCAAACGGTCCATATCGCTTTCCTGAGCGATACCACCTGTTTTCCAGATATAGATAGTATTACGGGACTGTCCAACAAACAAGTTGCCTTCTTTTTGCAGGTTCCTGTCGCCATCGTAGTTGAGAATATAATCATTCTTTCCATACAACTGAGTCACCTTATTTTTATCTGTTGAGATATTTGCCGACACATTCCATTGAAAGTCCTTTGTACTGATTGCTTTGACATCTACCGTAAGCTCAGCTCCTTTATTTTCGATCGCTCCAACATTTACAACTTCGGTACTAAATCCGCTTGATGGGAATATGGCACGGGTCATCAATAAATCCTGATTTTTAATGCTAAACACATCAGCAGTTGCATGAATTCTGTTTTTCAGAAATCCCATATCCAATCCGAAATTGAATTGTTTTTGTCCTTCCCACTTAAGGTCTTTATTCCCTATTTGACTACTCGGAACATATGTTGTATTACCTTGGGTAACCGATGCATAATAGGGAGTAACATAGGAATAATCAGCAATATTTTGATTTCCTGCCAATCCGTAACCTAAACGGACTTTCAGTTGGTCAAAAATCGATTGATCTTTCATAAACCCTTCTTCTGCTACATTCCAGGCTGCGGAAAAAGAGGGAAAGAATCCCCAACGATTCCCAGCTGCAAATTTGGAAGAACCATCATATCTTGTTGTAGCTGTCAAATAGTATTTGCCGGCATAATTATAATTGATACGTCCGATATAAGACATCAGGGCGGAAGTTGTAAAATCGGAACCGACGGAGCGGTTTGCTATATTATCGGATGCTCCGAGATTGTAATATGAGAATATATTACTTTGATAACCTCTTGCTACGACATTGGTGTAATCCCGGTTAGTTTCCGAAATGCTGTAACCAACAACTGCATTGAATCGATGCAACCCAAATGACTTTTCATAAGTAGCCGTATTATCCCATTGCAACATGGTCCGTTCATCCCGATTGTGCGTTGTTTCACCAAAAGCCGCATATCGGATAGCTTCCTGGATATCGTTAGGTACATACTTAAAATCCGATTCATTAAAATAGTCCATCGATAAGGTTGTCCGGATATTTAACCCTTTAATTGGATTGAGATTCAAGAAATCCGATGTAATCAAACGATTCCGGGTGCGATCATTATTAATTTTCAGGGTATTCAGCGGATTAAAATAGTTTTGATCGTAGAAGTCACCGTAATTTAAAGTCAAAATATCCTGGCTAATCGCCAACATCGGGTTTGCACCACGTGCTCTATCAAACACCCCATCATCACTGAAGATTTGAGATTGAGAACGAACATACGAAGTGTTGGTACCCACCTTTAACCACGGTTTAATCGCATAATCGGCATTGATACGACCGGTATACTTCGTGTCGCTGAGCTTCTTGATCATCCCTTGCTGGTTGGAATAGCCGAAACTTAAATAAAAAGAGCCTTTATCACTACCACCTGTAAAGTTTAGTACATGGTTCTGCTCAACGCCATCCTGGGACACAGCTCCCATCCAATCATAATCTTTAAAATTAGGATTATTGTAAGCATCCAGTTCATACTGACCAAATACAAAACCACCGCCTTTGTTAGTCGGATTGTATGCCGTCATCACCCGGTTTTGAATAAAGGCATTCAAATCGGCATCGGTTGCACTCGGATAATTTGCTTTGTAGCTATTGATAGCAGCATCCCTCCGTAACTCAAAAAGTTGTCGGGAGTTCATTGTCTTGGGCATATTCGCGTAGCTTCTAACACCCATCCAACCATCATACGTTATTTTCCCTTCACCTTTTTCTCCTCTTTTGGTCGTTATCAATATAACGCCATTTGCTCCGCGCGAACCATACAAGGCAGTTGACGAGGCATCTTTTAAAACTTCAATAGAAGCCACATCATCCAAATTGATGGAATTAAAGCCACCGCCAAAGTTATCCAGAACAATACCATCAACAACATAAATAGGATCAGTCGCGCCGTTTATCGTATTAATACCACGTATTTTGATAGACGAATCGTCTCCCGGTTTTGCAGCGCTATTAACCAATACGCCTGCCGTACGGCCTTCAAGGGCCTGATTAATGCTGGTCACCGGTTTTTCTTCCAATACTTTGCTGCTAACACTTCCGACAGCGCCAGTCAGGTCACTCTTTTTCATAGAAGCTCCGACAACGACCACTTCTTCTAACTTTTGAGCATCGCTTACCATGGCAACACGAATACTCTTCCGGTTCTTTACGGCTATCTCTTGCGAAGCATAACCTATATAACCAAACACTAAAGTTGCATTAGCTGGAACCGATAATTTGTAATTTCCATTAAAATCAGTAACGGTGCCTGAGGTAGTACCTTTCACTACAACACTCACTCCAATCAACGATTCAGAGGTCGATGCATCTGTCACTGTCCCATCAATCATGATATTCTGTGCTACCATTGGTAAGAAACAAAACAGCAGCAGAGAAAAAATTAATAATTGTGTTTTTCTCATAAATAATAAATTTATTAAATTAAAAAATTAAGTGAAGCTAAAAAATTCCTTTTCATAAATATTCTTCGTTATGTTATTTCATTTGCTTTAGTTTTTGGAATCCTGAACTTATGCAATAATTACACAATTCCAATTGCCTGTATTAAGTGACTGACAAAATCGTCCCACATATTATCAAAACAAAATTAATTGATCAGACTCTTATAATAAAACAAGATGGAACCAATAAATACCAATTTAGTCTCATTCTTAAGCCACGCTCTACACAAAAGACGATTTTGCTATTTTTTGCGACATCTATTCCTTACGGCTTATACTCCTGGTGTTCATCTCCTTCTGTTATTTTCCGGTATGGGGAAAAAAGTCATTCTGTCAGAACTTTTTAATACAAGATATTCCTTCAAAGTCAGATAGCTGATACAGCTATTACTTTTCATTTGTTCGTCGAAGCTCTTTTGTTCGATAAGAAGAAAACGACAGAATAACAACTGCAAAAAATCAAATAATGTTTATTTATGTACCATTAATGATTGTCAAATAAAGTAGAGCCGAAAATGAAATATTACCCCGATGGGTAGTTTTTCTAAATTCCAAAACTCAGCTTTTTTATTGCAATTTTATTATGCTCAAAAATTAAAATATCAAATCTAAAGTTTCG